>JAAYRS010000120.1 GCA_012518645.1 Bacillota bacterium | reverse complement strand
TTAGGTTGCCCCGGTGATCATAAGCCATGCTTTTAGGAGGCCCTTTGATTTCTTCTATAAGATCCGCCTGTTTAGATACTACATCGCGAATCAGCACAGCTAAGCGCCTGGGCGTACTGAAAGAACGAACCTCGCCATGCTTCAGGCGGCCTTCCTTCAACTCTTTGACAACTGCTGCGGTCAACTGCCGGGAGGCCTCCAAAACAAAGCGGGCGGGCAGTTCCTCAAAGCCTAATTCTAACAAAAAATCTTGCATCAAAAGTGCCCCCCTTGATTTGGAAGATTCACTTTTTTCTGTTCTTGTGAATATTTCAAAGCCGCGAGACGGGCCAGGGTCCTTACCCGCCCGATAAACCGTGTTCTTTCACTTACACTGATGGCACCCCGAGCGTCGAGAAGATTAAAAGTATGAGAGCATTTTAATACATAATCGTAGCCGGGGAGGGCCAATCCTAAATTAAGCAGTCTCTCCGCTTCGGCCTCATATAAATCGAATAAACTAAAAAGCGCGGCCGTGTTGGCCTCTTCAAAGTTAAATTTAGAAAACTCCACTTCGTTCCGGTGGAAAATATCTCCGTAGGTGGTCTCCCCCGCCCATTTCAAATCAAAGATATTGTCCACACCCTGAATAAACATGGCCAACCGTTCTAAACCGTAGGTCAGCTCTACTGCAACAGGACGGATATCAATCCCCCCCACCTGCTGAAAATAAGTGAATTGCGTGATCTCCATTCCATCCAGCCAGATTTCCCAGCCCAGTCCCCAGGCACCTAAAGTGGGGGACTCCCAATCATCTTCTACAAAACGGACGTCGTGTTTTAAAAGCTCGATATCCAAAGCCGCAAGGCTATCTAAATAAATTTCCTGAATGCTGTCCGGGGATGGTTTCAGCACTACTTGGTATTGATAATAATGCTGCACGCGGTTGGGGTTTTCCCCGTAACGGCCGTCCGTGGGACGGCGGCTGGGCTGGACATAAGCAACGTACCAAGGGTCCCGCCCTAAAGCTCCCAAAAAAGTAGCTGGCGACATTGTCCCAGCCCCTACTTCCAAATCATAGGGCTGATAAATAAGACAACCTCTTTCAGCCCAATAAGTTTGAAGCCTCATGATCATTTCTTGGAAATTCATCTGCAGTCTTCCTTTTCATCAAAAACCCTCCGTCCCCTGCAAAAAGGGACGAAAGGTCTCTTTAGAGGATGGAGCTTGCTTTATCTCAATTGATCCTCTTATGTTATATCAAATTCCCCACTAATTGTCAATCAAACCAGAAGTATCCGCACTTTTTAGATCATTACCTTTGCAAAGTTCAAGCGAGCAGCGATTCAACAGACAGCCAGCTGTCACCAGCAGAGCCAATTTGGGAGCAAAAACTGCTCCCAAAACCCCTACGGCAGCAGGCAGTTTAAACACAATGTCCTCCTGCCCCTTCACAACAATTTTTGTTGCTCCGGCCTGTTTAAGAACGCTTTTGACTTTATTGAACAGTTCCTGCTCTTCCGCCTTCTTTTTCGCTTCATAAACAGTCAGGGCCTGCAATAGGTCCCAACCGTTTTCTGCTAATAAAGAACGGGCTGAGCCGAAATCCAATCCGGTTCTTTGAGAAACCAGATCGATTTTTTCTACCTGTTCCAACTCATCTTTCATTTTTTTTCACCTCCGGGGGAGGAATTGCCTGCAGTGTTTCTAAGAAGTCAAGGGACTTCAAAGGATATTCTAGCCGAAAATCCAAATAGTTACGCATTAATCCCTTTATTTCCTCAATATTAGCATTCCCCGGATGAAGGATGTTTAGGCGGGAAAAATCCCATTCCAAAAGCCGCTTCATTAATTCCCACGTACCTTTGGTTAAGGGCCGGGCATCGGGGAAACGGCCGGTGCACCCCTGGCAAACCACCCCGCCCTCTTTGCTGAAAAAAACTTTATGGCGCAGGGATTCACCGCAACCCAAACAGTGGTATAATTCCGGTTTGTAACCTAAAGCGGCCATTAGGCGGAGCTCGTAGGCCCTTGCCGCTAAGGCAAATCGCCCTTCGTCCCCCAAAGAAAGTGTACCTGTCAAAAGGGGAAAGATTGCGCTGTTGGGATCTTCCTCTGCAGTAAGCCCGTCTAACACCTCAGTTATATAGGAGGCGTAAGCCATTTTCTCTAAATCTTCGCGCAGCCCCTGCCCGCTGTTGATGATTTCCGCTTGGCTTAAATTATGCAGACCTTTGCCCGGAAAAATCAAATAGCGCCCGTGGGTGAAAAGCTGAGTGGGGCTGAGTAGGCGATTCCTTATTCTCCGGGCCCCCCTGGCCACAGTATTTAATTTACCAATTTTTTCGGTATAAAGGGTCACTATGCGGTCCGCTTCCCCAAGGTTGCGGACGCGGAGCACAATCCCCTCAGTTCTCCAGGCCAAAAGAATTCACCTACTTAATTTTTAATCTTCAGGGGGTGTTACCCCTAAGTACTCATAACCACGTTTAGTAAGGCAGCGCCCCCTGGCCGTCCTCTGCAGCAAGCCCAGCTGCATTAAAAACGGTTCGTAAACATCTTCAATAGTATTAGCTTCCTCCCCGATAGTTGCCGCTAAACTTTCCACCCCTACCGGGCCTCCGGCGAAAACCTCCTGGATGGTTGCCAAGATGCGCCGGTCTAGATGTTCCAGGCCATTGATATCAATTTCAAACATAGCCAAAGCCTCTTGGGCCACCTGGAGAGATATAAAATTGTCTGCCTTAACCTGGGCATAATCCCTTACCCTTTTCAGCAGCCTGTTAGCCACTCTCGGTGTCCCCCGGGAACGCTTAGCAATTTCCAAGGCCCCCGCTTCATTTATTTTCACGTTTAAAATTTTAGCCGCTCTTTGGACAATGGCCTGCAAATCCTCAATTTCATAAAGCTCCAACCTGCTAATAACTCCGAAGCGATCCCTCAGCGGAGAAGTAAGCATCCCGGCCCTGGTAGTCGCACCCACTAGGGTAAATGGGGAAAGATCGATCCGCACTGAACGGGCGCCCGGACCTTTCCCGATAATAATATCAACTGCCGAATCTTCCATGGCCGGATACAAAACCTCTTCCACTGCCCTGCTTAAACGGTGGATTTCATCGACGAAAAGGACATCATTCGCCTGCATGCTTGTTAGAATTGCAACCAAATCGCCTTGTCTTTCTACTGCAGGGCCCGAAGTGTTATGTATGCCGACACCCATTTCGGCGGCAATGATGTGGGCTAAGCTGGTTTTGCCTAAACCCGGAGGGCCGTGGAGCAAAACATGATCCAAGGCTTCTTCCCGCTGTTTAGCCGCGGTAATAAAAAGCATCATCTGTTCTTTCACTTTATTCTGCCCAATATATTCTGCTAATGTCCGAGGCCGGAGAGATGTCTCTAAATCCCAATCATCAGGCCGCTTCCAGCCGCTAACAATCCGTTCGGTCTCCACTTATTTCACCGTCCCTTGCCCTTTTTGTTTACTGCTGTTAGCCAGAGCAACTTTAAGTAATTCCTGCAAATCGTAATCCCCGGCAAGATTCGATCGGGCGGCTTCAACCATCCGCTCCGCCTCCCCGGCGCTATAGCCGAGCACCTTTAAAGCTTCTAGGGCATCTTGGAAAACACCCCCGGTTTCCACCGCGGCACCCAGCGTCCTTTTTGAGGCTAAAAGCTGATTCCTAAATTTGCCTTTAAGCTCTAGCAAAATCCGCTCGCCGGTTTTTTTCCCTATTCCGGGCAAACGGACCAAAACTTCTAACTGCTGGTTTTCGACCGCCCGCATAAACTCCAAAGGGCCAATGTTGGAAAGGATAGCTATGCCTGTTTTGGGCCCAATGCCCGCTACCCCAATTATCTGTTGAAAAAGATCGCGCTCTTCGGACGAGCTAAACCCATAAAGAACCAGGGCATCTTCTCTTACTTGCAAATAACTGTAGAGATGGATTTCTTGACCTAGAGGAGGCAAATTTGCCAGTACTGCGCTGGTCACATTAACCTCGTAGCCAATTCCGTGAATATCCACAACAAGAGAAGTATCGGTAATATCTTCCAAGCGCCCTTTTAGTGAAACGATCACGTTTGCTCCCCCCATCTGTGCGAATTATAACCGTGGCATAGACAAACAGCCAAGGCATCAGCGGCATCATCAGGTTTCGGAATTTCAGCCATGCCCAAAATCACCCGGATCATATAACCTACTTGATCTTTGCCGGCCCGTCCATAACCTGTCACCGCAATCTTCACCTGCAGCGGCGTGTATTCAGTAATAGGCAGTTTACTATGGACACCTGCCAACATGGCGACACCGCGGGCTTGTCCCACCGCTAGGGCAGTGGCGACATTTTTATTAAAAAAAATGTCTTCAATAGCTAGACAGCAGGGGTTGAATTCATCGATGAGATCACGAAGGCTTTTATAGATAACCCCCAGGCGCTGAGCGCTTTCTTGTTTGCTGTCGGTTCTGATAACTCCGTACCCAAGGACCACAAATTTGTTATTGTCTTCTTTACGGATAACGCCGTAACCGGTTATGGCTGTACCCGGATCAATCCCCAAAATAATCATCAACTCACATCCTTACGGAATAGGTATTCGACATCACCGAATCTAAGTCCTTGCCGCCAAAATTTTTCAGTCTAATAAGAAAACGCTCCTGGCGGAGCGTTAAAGCGAAACCAATTCCTGCAGCACTATCACCTCGGTTTTAGGAAACAGCCGATAAGCCGCGAGAAAACTCAATACAAAAAAGAGCAAAGCTAACAACAGCAAAACAACAATACGGCGCATAAACCCCCCTATTGGAAGATTATGCCCTCAAACCATTTCATTTATTATTCTTTTCTATTGCTTGATTTCGTGATTAGAATATACTTCCTGGACTTCGTCCAACTCCTCAAAGGATTCGATCAGCTTCTCAACACTTTCTTCTTGAGCAGAGGTGATCTCGACCACATTATGGGGGACAAAACTAATTTCGGCGCCTAGAAACTGCAGCCCTTGCTCTTCAAGATTTTCTTTGACTTCCCCAAACTCACTTGGTGCCGTAATAATCTCGATAACGTCCCCTTCCGTTAAAACATCTTCGGCTCCGGCTTCTAAAGCTAAGAGCATAACTTCGTCCTCGTCAATCCCCGATCGCTCTACAACCAGTAAGCCTTTCCTTTCAAACATCCAGGCCACACAACCCGATTCGCCTAAATTCCCTCCATATTTTGCAAACCTATGGCGCAATTCCCCCGCGGTCCGGTTACGATTATCTGTTAGAGTATACAATAATATGGCTACTCCATTCGGGCCATAGCCTTCATAAAAAATTTCCGAAAAAGAAGCCCCATCTAAACCGCCCACACCGCGAGCAATGGCCCGTTCAATATTATCATTAGGCATATTTACTGCCCGTGCTGCATCTATGGCCAAACGCAACCGAAAATTCGTCTCAGGATCAGGCCCACCTTCCTTGGTGGCTACGGTAATTTGGCGGCCCATTTTTGTAAAGATCTGCCCTCGTTTAGCATCTTCTTTAGCCTTTTTACGCTTGATATTTGACCATTTAGAATGCCCAGCCATGCTCTCACGTCCTTTCGTCCCTATTTTAGCACAGGAACTCGTTAATGCCAAGAATTAGCGAAGCAGTGAGGCTTTTTTGGCCTTATGGATTGCGTTGAGCAAAAAATAGTGAATAGCAATCATAAAAACGGCAATGATCAGCGGTGATGCTAAATGAGCAATTAAAAGAAAATCGTATAATCCGTGCAGGAAGGCCGCCGTCCCCACACCTTTCAATAAATCCAATTTGGAGGAGGAAAAACGGGCCTTGCCTAAATAATAGCCGGCCAGGCCGGAAAAGGCAATATGTGCCAAGGAAGCAATTGAGCCTCTGAACGGCGCTGCTAAAAGGCCAAAGGCTCGAATATAAAGAATATTTTCGACGATAGAAAACCCTACTGCCGCGGCGATAGCATAGATAATTCCATCGATTGGTTGGTTAAACTCCGGCGAGAGGCCCGCTGCTAGGTAAGCAGCGAGAAGCTTGAAAGCTTCTTCTCCCAAGCCTACCACGAGAAAAGAAAGCAATATTTGGGTTGTAAGGACCCGCGGGCTTTGCAATAGGCCTCGGAAGGGCGCTTCCCAAATCAGGGCGGGCAAAACCGCTAAGGCCCCCCAAAGCACACATTTTCCAAGCAGAGGCCAAGGCTCCCGTTGTTGGTCATAACGATTAAAATACCATAACCAAAACAACCCTGACAGAACAGAGGCCGCAAACGCTGGCAGCAAAAAATCACCTTCCTTTAATCTCCTTGGCTTGGATCGTCCTCCGAAAGCGGAAAGAGCTGGTCCGGCTCCCAGAAGGCCATCTGCTCAAGCTGGCAGGCCCCGCAAACATAAAAATCGGTATAGTCCTCGTATTCATCGGATTTAACCATTTGCATCGGTTGGTTGCAGAACGGGCATTTCGCCATGGCTTCCCCTCCTAGCTTTTTAAATTCGGCCTAGCCCCTAAACTTAAGATGCACTATTTCTACTTTTTAATTACAACCAGCCGCAGGGGGAAAAACCCAGTGCAAGAAGTCCCTGCCGGATAAAAGGAAGTCGGCGGTCTAAGGGGAAAGCTCATCAATAACCCGGAGAACGTTAAAAGTACCGTCCCCCAGCAGGGAGGCTTCCATGTTGCCTAGAAACCGCCTTTCCTCTCTTTTTAAAAGGGAAAGTTGTTCCACTAAACTTTCTATGTCAAGATCCTCTTCCGCAATTACTACACTGAGCCCTTGTTTGGCAAACGATTGGGCATTTTGAATTTGATCTCCCCGGCTGGCCTCTTTCGATAAAGGTACCAAAACATTCAGTTTGCGCAGGGCGATTAATTCAGATGTAACGTTAGCACCGGCCCGTGAAACGACAAAATCAGCAGCGGCAAATAAATGCGGTAATTCCTCATCAGCGTATTCAATTTGAAAGTACTTTCGGTTCGAGATGGTTTGATCATAGTTGCCTCGTCCGCAAAGGTGGATCACTTGGTACTGCCTGGTTAGAGCGGCCAAATTGTTGCGGACCACCTCATTTAAAAAAGCAGAGCCGAGACTGCCGCCCATAACCAAAACAGTCGGTTCCGTTTCGGAGAATCTGCATAAGCGTAAACCTTCATTCCTGGAACCGGCCTTGATCTCGCCGCGGATAGGTGTACCGGTGACAACCGCTTTTTTTTCTCCCACATATTCCAAAGAATCAGGAAAAGTAAGACAAAGCTTGCGGGCAAAAGGTAAACTAATTCTATTGGCCAGCCCGGGGGTTAAGTCTGATTCGTGTAAAATTACGGGAATGCTTACAAGCCAGGCCGCCAGGGTAACGGGGACCGTTACAAAGCCCCCCTTACTAAACACCAGTTGGGGCCGGAGGGTTCTCAGAATCCTCACTGCTTGAAAAACCCCTTTAAGCACTCGAAAAGGGTCACTAAAATTTTTTAGATCAAAATAACGGCGTAATTTCCCGGCACTAATTGAATAATAAGGCAGTAAGTGGCCTATTAGTTCACGTTCAATTCCATCCCGCGTCCCTATATAATGGATTTCCCAGCCTCTTTCTTTTAAATGCGGCAGCAGAGCCAAGTGAGGTGTAACATGGCCGGCAGTGCCGCCCCCTGTTAAGACAATTTTCTTCATTGACCAACCCTCCCGGTAAGCAGGTATTCTCTGAAAATAATAGAACTAAGTCAAATAACTAATTTTCGGAGGTAATCAACTTGCATCCAATAGCATTCAGCATCGGCCCCTTAGATATTTATTGGTACGGAATCCTTATGGTACTCACTTTTTTATCGGCCTATTTTATAATTCATTATTTTGCCAAGCTTCACGAGATACCTGCACAGCATATAGACGACCTTTTCTTTATTGGATCTTTTTCTGCTTTAATCGGTGCTCGATTAGGAGCGATCATCCCGGAATGGCGATACTTTTTAGACAATCCCATCGCTATTTTTTCCCGAGGGGGCATGGCATCCCACGGAGCTATTTTCTTAATCATGGTCGTAGGGCTTTATTTTATTAAAAAGCACAGTCTAAATTATTGGCAAATTGCCGATTTGGCCGCCCCAATCCTTCCTGTTGGCCATATTTTTATCCGTTTGGGTAATTTCATGAACGGAGAGCTGTATGGGCCCCCAACCAATTTACCCTGGGCTGTAAAATTCCCCCACCTTCCGGAGCCTGTGCATCCCAGCCAACTATACGAAGTTTTGGCTTCTCTTTTAATTCTACCCTTAGCTTGGAAATGGGCTAAAAGACCGCGCTATCCGGGCTACGCCTTTTTGCGCGTACTTTTTGCCCACTCCCTTGTGCGCTTTTTCCTGGATTTCATCCGCCAGCATAGCGAACTTTACGGCCCCTTTGTCCTCAGTCAAATCATCGCCTTAGGAATCTGCTTAATTACACTGCCTGCCCTTCTTATTCTGGATAAAAAACACTCAGCAACTGAGCAGATAAAAAGGGGGTATAGGGAATAAGCAGGGTAGCTATTTCTTTAGTTTCTTCCCTGGTTAGAAAAGCCCTCGGTCCCAAAAATCCCATTATTGCTGCTAAGGCTGTATGGGGTTTTTGCTGTTGGAGGCGGGACTCCACGCTTTTTTTTAAGATTGAAAGCCCCTCGGAGTTTTGATTACCTTGTATTCTGTCATCCCCGCCTTTATAACTCATTTCCCAAACCTTTTTTACGAATCGATAGGCCCCCGCTAAAGCGGGCCAATCAAGGCGGAAATCCTTTTTAGGGGGACCTTGATACAAGAAAAAGACCCTCAAAGCATCGGCCCCGTAATCTGCCAAAAACAAATTTAGGTCAGAGTTGTCAAAAAAACGCCCGCAGAGCCTAAGTGTTGAAAAACAAAAGGTTGGCGCCAAATGCAAATAATCCCGGGGAACTAAACACAAATCATAGCTGGAGATAGGGCCTTCCCCTAATATTAGGCCCAAATGAGGGGCTAAGGATGCTATTTCGGGAAAATTGGGGGCATAAAGCTTAGCCTTCTTTTGCTGGAGCAAATATCCGAAAAAATCCGCCAAAACCAGTAATCTGGCATTTTCCAGATCCAAGCGGCCCCTTTCTTTGGGAATTAAAACCGTTAAACACGTTGATTTCTGGCCCTCTTCCTGCTTGAACTGTTTTCTTTCTACTAAACGATGATTGTAACGATCCACAGCTAACCTCATTTCAGTGGGAATTCCAGGTGCCCCGGGCCGGAAATTATCTTTTCCGTCCCGGCGAAATACCAAGTGGGTACTGAACCGATAAAGACCTCTTCAATAATGGGAACCTTGGTGGCCACCACAATTTCTTCTGAAAGCAAAGGGACGGCAATTTTCATCCCAACCTTAATATCCAAAAGTACCCTATGCCAAGTTTGATTTATGCCCGCGCTCTCAAAAGTTGCTACAGGAGTGGTTGTAAGTCCCCCCACAGGGATCATCCGCACAGGGATTCCCGGGCCCCAAGAGGCTAAAAAATCCAATCCCGTAATTTGACCTAAGGGAATAGGAAAAACCTCTTGGCCCAAATTGTTTAGACTTTGTAGGATTTTGTGGGTAGCTTGACTGGAAACCCTATTTACCTCTCCCATATCGTATTGAACACCCTGAAGGTTGCCATCGTCGTCAAGGATTAAAGAGGAAATGGCCGCTTCGCTTAAACTGATAGCCATAATCTCCTCTACGGCGACATTAATTGCCCTAGTGGCGATACTTACTGCTCTGGTCTGGGCCCAAAGATGCAAAACCGGGCTTAAACGCCGCTCCATAAGCATTAGTCCCAAGGCAGAAAACAAAACTGTTAAAAAAAGAATTAGGCCTAGATAGGTGCGCCAATTTGATCTTTTCTTTATTTTTCTGCCTCCCTGCCAGTTTATCATGAAAGAGGATCCCCCCTCAAGTCGTCTTCTCTGCGATCCAACCCCAAATTCGGAACGACTATTTGGCGAAGTGTATGATATAATAAATAACGGAGGTTTCTCCGGAGGTGTCGCGGTGGCTAAATCTCGAAACAAAAAACGCTCTTTATCAATCTATCTGCTGGTGATCCTGGGTTCCACTATACTTGGCGCTTCTTTAGGAGTTTTTTCTGCTTATTTAAAGAGCGCCCCCAGTCTGGATCAGATCAACATCCGTCAAGACTTCACTACCTACCTTTATGATATAGAGGGAAGATTAATCACGGATCTTTACAAAGAAAACAGGGTGCCGGTGGACATTACCGAACTGCCGGAGCATGTCAAAAATGCAGTGGTTGCTATTGAGGACGATCAATTTTATAATCACCACGGGATTAACTTTACCGCTTTCGGCCGGGCTATCCTGGTAAATCTCCGTGATTGGAGCTTCAGCCAAGGTGGAGGAACCATTACCATGCAGTTGGCCCGCAATGTTTTTCTGACCCAGAAAAAAACTATTATGCGGAAACTGGAAGAATTCCTATGGGCAGTACAAATCGAAAGAAAATACTCTAAAGACGAGATTTTAGAGGCTTATCTAAACGAATTTTACCTCAATCACGGCGTCTACGGCATTGAAGCAGGCGCCCGTACCTTCTTTGGCAAATCGGCCAAAGACTTGAATGTAAGCGAGGCGGCTCTTATTGCCGGAATTATCCGTTGGCCGTCCCGTTATTCTCCTTTTGTCAACCCGGAGATAGCCGTCGATAGACGCAATTTCGTTTTAGCCAGGATGGAAGAACTAAATTACCTGACCCCCGCCCAAGCGAAAGAGGCCAAAAATGAGCCTTTGCTTTTAGCTGAAAAACAAGAAAGAGTATTACGGGCAAGATATTTCGTAGACTATGTAACCCAGCAATTGATTGACAGATACGGAGAAGCAATGGTCTTTGGCGGCGGGTTACGAGTTTATACAACTTTGGATTTGGAAATGCAGGCTATCGCCGAAAAGGCTTTACAGGAAGGGCTACCCATAAATCCAAATCACAGCGGGTCTTTAGTGCAACCTCAGGGCGCCTTTTTAGCCCTGGTGCCTCAAACTGGGGAGATCCGGGTTATGATCGGCGGCAGGGGTGAAGATCGCTTTAACCGCAGCGTTCAAGCCCTGCGGGCTCCGGGCTCGGCCATCAAAGTATTTCTTTACACAGCCGCCGTTGATCGGGGTATTACCGCGGCCCACGTTTACGTAGATGAGCCCACAGAATTCACCATGCTCAATGGGGAAATTTGGTCGCCGCAAAACTATTACGGAACCTTCGCAGGAGAAGTAACAGTCCGGGAAGCAATAGAAGATTCTTTGAATGTAATTGCGGCTAAAGTTGCCAACGAATTAGGGCCCCAAACGGTGATTGATTACGCCAAAAAAATGGGTATTTCTACTTTTGTAGAACAAGGTAGGGTTAATGATGTAGCTTTGGCCCCCCTAGCTTTGGGAGGGATGACCAAAGGCGTTTCCCCTTTGGAGCTGGCCACAGCTTATGGTGTCTTAGCCAACCAGGGTATCAAAACTGAACCGACGGCGATTTTACGGGTTACAGACGCAAACGGAAATATTTTAGAAGAACATCAGAAGCATCAAAAGGTAGTTTTAAGCGAACAGACCAGTTACCTTATGACTGATCTGCTCCGGGGGGTAATCGAGAGAGGTACTGGTAAAAACGCCAATATTGGGCGCCCCGCCGCGGGCAAAACTGGAACGCACCAAGACTACCGAGACGCCTGGTTTGTAGGATATGTACCGGATTTGGTAGCAGTTGTCTGGTTCGGGGAAGACAACCCGGAGCGAATGGTCTACCAAGGAGTCCGCTACGGTTCTTGGGATGCAGCGACAATTTGGGGTAATTTCATGCGTGAAGCATTAAAGAACAAGCCAATTATCGATTTTCCCAAACCGGCCGGTTTAGTAGAGGGTCTCTTAATTGATACCAAAACGGGTCTTTTGGTCAGTGATGACTGCAATTTACCCCCCGAAGAGACGCGCCGGGAAATTTTCATTAAAGGCAGCGAACCCACGGAGTATTCTCCGCGCTGTTCTCGTCCTTGGTGGCAAGGACTTCCCTTTTTCTAAGAAAATTCAAATACGGTGAGAGGTGATTCGATGTTTAATTGGCATTGGTTATGGACAGAATGGATTCGGCCTTTTCTCGAAGCGGCTGTTTTAGCCCTTTTTATTGCTTTCTTTATCGCCCAGCCGTTTAAAGTAGATGGGGCTTCCATGGAAAATACCCTATTCCACGGTGAAAGAGTTATTGTGGATAAACTTACTTATAGGTTTAGAGAACCGCGCCGCGGGGAAATTATTGTTCTAAACATGCCTAACAGTAAATATATTAAAAGAATTATTGCCGTTGCGGGAGACGTCATTTTGGAGCGGGAGGGTGTAATTCACGTCAACGGGGCCCCGTTAAAAGAATCTTATGTGGATAACCGGACTAAAATGTCCTGGGGCCCTTTTCTTGTCCCCGAAGGCCATGTTTGGGTAATGGGAGACAACCGCCCGCGCAGCGACGACAGCCGGGGAAGTGTCGGTTTTCTGGCTGTAACAGACATCATAGGCAGGGCCCTATTCCGTTTTTGGCCAATAACCAGATGGGGAGTTTTCCCTTAAATTACGCACAAGCTTAAGTAGGCAGGTGGATCTCTGCCACCGTAACCCCGTCCCCTCCTTCATTAGGCGCCCCATATTGTGCGGATCGGACGTGGGGATGGGTGCTTAGGAACTCTTGGACAGCCTCCCGCAAAACCCCTGTTCCTTTGCCGTGAATGATTCTAACCCGCGCCAAGGAAGAAAGAAAGGCATCATCCAAATATTTATCAACCAAAGCAAGACTTTCTGCTACCGTTTTCCCCCTAAGATCTATTTCACTGCGAATACTGCTGCTTTTAGCCAAATGTCCCCGGCTGACCCCCCCGGGCCGGCGCTGAACCGCCACTTTTTCGCTTTTGATGCGCACCAGATCCTCCGCCTTAACCGAAATTTTCATAATTCCCGCTTGGACCAAGACTTCGCCCCCGGACGAAGGCGGCTCTAGCACAAAACCCGTTTGGCGCAGGCTTCTTATCCGCACCTCCTCGCCTGCCTTAAGATCTGTGGGACCGGTAGCTTTTGTTTTTTGTTTTTGAAGTGCACCCAGCTCTCTGCCTCGGGCGGCTATTTGTTCCCGATAGCTTTTAACGCCTTCTTCTAACTCCTGCTGTCCCAAGCGCCGTGCTTGGCCTAAAACTCGGTTTAGTTCTGTTTGAGCTTCTTTTATTAGGCTTTGGGCTTCGGAGCGCGCCTGCTCCAAAATCTTATTTTTGTCCTCTTCCAAATCCCGGAGCAATTTTTCATACCTATTTTTCAAATCCTGGTATTCCCGGCGAAATTCTTCTCCGCTGGCCCGTTCCTGCTCGGCCTGCCTGCGCTTAGTCTCCATCTCATCAATCACATCTTCCACCCGGATATGATCAGGCGATAAAAGCGATTGGGCCTTGGATATAACACTTTTTTGAAGACCAAGGCGCTGGGATATGGCTAAAGCATTACTCTTTCCGGGAATTCCAATTGAAAGGCGAAAAGTGGGCCTCAGTGTTTCTAAATCAAATTCCACACTGGCGTTTTCTACACCCGGAGAAGTATACGCATAGCTCTTTAGATCTGAATAATGAGTAGTAGCAATGGTGTAAGTGTTGGACAAGCGCAAGTGTTCCAAAACGGCAATGGCCAGCGCAGCGCCTTCAGTGGGATCGGTTCCTGCCCCCAGTTCGTCCAACAGCACCAAAGAGTTGTCCTTGACCTCTTTCAAAATCCCAACAATGGCGTTCATATGGGAGGAAAAGGTACTTAGGCTCTGCTCAATACTTTGTTCGTTGCCAATATCAGCATAAATACCACTAAATACTGTCAACTGCGATCCTTGTTCAGCGGGAATATGCAGGCCCGCCTGGGCCATAACCGCAAGCAAACCAACGGTTTTCAAGCTCACTGTTTTACCCCCGGTATTGGGGCCCGTAATAACCAAAACGTGAAAATCCCCGCCCAGCCACACATCAATGGGGACTACATCGCCCCGAAGCAAGGGGTGGCGCCCTTGTTTGATATCAAGGCGGCCTTGATCATTAATAATGGGCTCGATACCCCTAATTTCCCGGCTATAGCGGGCCCGGGCAAAGATGCAGTCCAATTCCGCCACTACTTCTAAATTTTTTAAAAGAAGTGCGGATTGTTCGGCAACCGCTGCACTAAGGCGCTTTAGGATCCTCTGGACTTCGTTGTGCTCCTCTTGTTCAGCAACGTTAAGATCATTATTCAATTCAACAGCGAAATCGGGTTCCATAAAAAAAGTGGCCCCGCTGCCTGATTGATCATGAACAATCCCTTTAAATCTATTGCGGTATTCACTGCGTACCGGAACTACGTAGCGTCCGTTACGAATTGTAATGATTGGGTTCTGGAGGATTTTTTGCATGGACGACGAGTGGACCAAAGAATCGAGGCGTTCGCGAATGCGGGCGGCTAAAGCGCGCATCCTGCTCCTGATGCGCCGCAGCTCCCGGGAAGCCCCGTCTTTCACATAACCGTCTTCATCAATACAGCGCTCTATTTCTTTTTCCAAATCCGACAAAGATGATAGGGAGTCACCGAGCCCTTTTAAAGGACCCTCTTCTTTACTTAAATACCCTTTTAAATTCTTTGAAGAGTACAAAAGATCTTGCACAGGCAATAATTGTTCCGCCTCTAAAATACCGCCTAAGCGGGCTTTTTTCACCATAGGGCGAATATCACCGGCTCCCCCGAAGGGGGCATCCCCGTACCTGTTTAAAAGCCTTAATGCCTCACTTGTTAAGGCTAGGCGGGCTGTGACTTCTTCTTTATCAGCACTGGGTACTAGTTGTTCCACTTTTTGGCGTCCTAACGAAAAGCTGGTTTTGGCAGCTACTAACTTTTTTACTTTAGGCCATTCTAAGACCTTAAGACTTTTTTCCTCCATCTTACCACCTTCTATTTTCACAAAAGAACCAGCCGGGCCTTTTTCAATCCACAAGCCGGCCGGTCGCGGTAATTGCCCATATTCTGCAAAATTAGTCTTGAAAATAATCAACAATACCGTAGAAAAGGCCGCGGGCAGCTTCCAACCGATATCCAGGCTTACTTAAAAGCAGCGCTTCCTCGGGATTACTTAAAAAACCCACTTCCACCAACGCGGCAGGCATTCTTGTGTTCCGCAAAACATAGAAATTTCCCAACACAACCCCCAGATCAACACTGTTCAATTGGCGGACAACCCCCCGCTGCAGTGCCTCCGCCAAAGCCAAATCCTCCGCCTTATAATAATAAACAGTAGTACCTGCCACCTGCTGGTTATCATTCCAGTTATTATGG
Source organism: Bacillota bacterium (assembly GCA_012518645.1). GTDB lineage: Bacteria > Bacillota > Limnochordia > Darwinibacteriales > Darwinibacteriaceae > JAAYRS01. The sequence continues at coordinate 1,503 of JAAYRS010000120.1, read as the reverse complement.
AGAGAAATATAGATCTGACCCCCGCCGCGGTTAGCCTTAGCAACGCGAGCCGCCAGTTGCCCGTTGTCTTCCCCGCCAAAAACGGCATTCCGTTCCGGGGTAAAGTCAGTTTGGCGCGTCATAATTACTTCTGCCCCTGCTTTTTCCAGTAGCTTTTTTAGTTCCCAAGCTATGGCCAAGACATTCTCTGATTCTGTAGTAGGGCCTACCCCTACCGTGCCCGGATCGGGGCCGCCGTGGCCCGGATCCAAAACAACAATCCGCCCTTTTAATACATTGCTCCCGGAAATAAAGTTACGGGGTAAATTGAAGCCGGACCCGGCTGAAGGAGGACCGCTTAAACTTGAATAAATAAAGATGACAACCATCAAAAGTGTTGCCCAAAACCCGGAAAACAAAACAAATTTTTTTTCCACTGATCCGCCTCCTCCCGCTGTGTTTAATACTTCAGCGGGAGGAAAAACAAACCTTCCGGTAACTACCGGTACGTTTAGGGCTTAATACCAGGGATTCCAAAGGAAACCAGAAACAAAAACCCCGCGGTTTTTGCAGGGTTTCCCCCAGGGAAAAGCCAATCGGGGCGCTGCCAGTTATTAGGCCAATATTCGTCCAAGTACTCAAAGACAAAGGGTATCAACACACTGATTTGCTGGACAACAACGGACTGATCCAAGGCAACATTAAGCACAGCCAAATTTACGGCGCCCAGAATTATTAGCAGGGCCAAAACCACCACTCCCACTTTGGCCAAGCCAAAGACGGCCCCCCCTAAATGGTCTAAAAGGGAGAAGGGGGTTAAACTAATGGCTTTTGATCCCAAGTAACCCAAAAAAACCCCTAAGAGGCTGATTCCTATCATTAGAACCACAAAAGCGATGGCTTGTGCCTGCCAAACATCTAAACCATAGTTTTCCGAAAGGATCAAGGCCAGGCCCTGGTAGCCGTGGAAAGCGACAAGAACAGCTAACACGGCGCCGACTAAACCAAACAGCTCCCGGACCAAGCCTTTTCTGAACCCCTTTAACAACCCCAAGGCCAAAAGCACAAGAAGAACAAAATCGATCCCTCTCCCAACCATGCAACCACTCCCACTTAATTGGCTTCTTCCAGCAAAGCCAAAAGCTCTTGGTGTTCCGCTTTGAGCTTTTCCAATTCGTTAGCGATGTTGATGGCTACAAGAATTGCTACTTGGTAGCGGGGAAGCATGGGATTATTTCTTTGGATTTCTTCTACCCGTGCATCAACCAATTTAGCCAAGTTTTTAATGTATTCGTCGGAGCCGCGGCCTTTCAGCACATGCTCCTCCCCGAGGATTTGCACCCGGACCGAGGTTAGTTGCTGCTCCAAATTCACACCCATCCCTCCCTATCATTGTCTTATTTCTACCTATGTTTCTTTTTTCCTCCTAGCGAATTTCCGCTTTGAATCGGGATTCCAGTGCTTTCCGGCATTTTTTCAGGGCCTGGTTGACCTCTTCATCTACGAGAGTACGATCCCCTTGGA
>JAAYRS010000119.1 GCA_012518645.1 Bacillota bacterium | reverse complement strand
CAGCTCGTTAAATCCCATAGTGCCGGCCATCCCTTTGAGGCTGTGAGCAGCGCGAAACATTTCGTCCAGCAGCTCTTTGTTGGTAGGTTCGTGTTCAAAAGTGAGCAGATCTTCGTTCAAAGACTGTAAATAATCACGGGCTTCTGCAGCAAATACTTCCTTGAACGCACTTGTATCCATTGCTTTCTCCTTTCCGGCTAGCGGATGCTTCCAATACGCTTGGGATGGGTAGAAATTTCAGTAATGCGAACACCAAACTGCTCACCCACAACCACAACCTCCCCGCGCGCGATTAAAGTATCGTTGGCAAAAATCTCAATAGGTTCGTTGTGTAATGATTCCAATTCCATAATATGTCCCGGCCCCAAGCGCAAGATGTTTTCTATAGACATCCGGGTCCGGCCCAAGACCGCTCGGACCCTGACGGGAATATCGCGGATTAAATCAACATTAAGGTTTCCTAGATCCAAACCAGGCAAGGAGTGAGCTGCTTGAGGTTCTTCTCGTTTCAAATCTTCCCAAGAAACGGAATCTGCTTCCGATTCCAAAGCGGGCTCCTCCGCTGGTTCCGTTTCCTGCAGTTCCGCTTTGGTTTCCGGCGGAAGTAATTGCTCAACCATATCTTTGGCAAAATCCACCCCAATAATCTGTAATAATGTACTGTCTACCAGGCCTTCTATTTCCATCCGAAAGGCAACTGTCACTACAGGATCCTGCTTTGGGATTTCCTCGGAAAGCGGATCCGTGGCAAGGTTCCTGCGTTCCGTTGTGGGCGGGGAAATTTCAATGGAGTTAGTAAATAAATCCGACATTGCTGTGGCGGCGGAACCCATCATCATGTTCATTGCCTCAGTTAAAGCACTTAAGTACATTTCGTCAATCTTCTCCGGCGGCGAAGATCCGTCTTCGCCAAGCATTAAGTTGCCAATAATAAGGGCATCTTTTTCTCGGATTACGAGGATGTTTTCTCCCTGCAGACCTTGTAGATACTCCACGTTCACAATAATGCAGGGCACGGGATAAGAAGAAGTTAACTTCCCCGGCGTGCTCATATAAATCGAAGGAACGGTGATGCTCACCTTTTTATTTACTACGGTACTTAGGGCCGTTGCGGCTGAGCCCATGGAAATATTGCCGATCTCCGCTAAAGTGTCCTGTTCTAAAGGGGTTAGAAAATGGTCGACATCGAGATCAGTCTCAGCTTGGGCGTCATTTTCTTCTTCGCTTTCGAACTGTTGGACCAGGGCGTCCAATTCGGCTTGACTTAGCCTTTCGTCATTCATCCAACACTCCCCCTTCCGGTTCGCAAACGCTGGTGATAACCACACCCAAGTTTGATCCTAATTTTCCGGGTGTACCTTTAAATTTGGTCAGGGATCCAACCTTAACATCTAAGGTCTGATTTTTTTTGCGATCCAAAGGAATAACATCCCCTTCTGCTAAATCCAACAAATCTTGGACAGAAACATGGGTTTGGCCCAGTTCGACTTCCACAGGGATAATGGCGGAACGGACTTTTTGCTTTAACAACTCAATTTGAGCCGGATCCGGCTGTTTTAAGGATTCAAACATCCTGATTTGGGTTAAATCCTTGATAATCGGCTCTAAAGTGCGATGAGGTAAGCAAATACTGATCATATCTTCTAAATCATTTAGCTTAAAAGAAAGAGTTATTAAAGCAACCACGTCTTGATCCGAAGCAACTTGCAAAAACTGGGGATTACTTTCCATATAATCTAATTCAAACTTTAATGCGCCGATTTCTTGCCAGGCATCACTTAATAAGGAAGAAAACACGCTGATTACTTGTTTTTTCACAACTGCGGTTTCAATTTCGGTGAGGCCCCTCGTACGTTCCAAGGGTACTCCATCCCCCCCGCAGAGGCGATCATGCAGGAGAAAAGCCACATCAGGCGTTAGCTGGACAATTGCATATCCTTCTAAAGGCTGTACTTGCAGTACACTAAAAACAGACGGGTTTGGCAAAGAACGCACAAAATCGCCAAAAGAAAGCTGTTCGATGGAATGGACCCGCAATTCCACCCGATTGCCTAGTTTGGCCGACATTAGGCCGGCGTAGGTCCGGGAAAAATGTTCGTGGATCCGCTGGAGGGCCCGCAGGTGTTCTTTAGAAAATTTATCCGGTTTACTAAAATCATAAAGAGGGTCGCTTTCTTCTTCCAGCAGCGGCTCTTCTTCATCAGAATCAGGCGTTGAAGCGGCCTTAATCAAAAGATCGATTTCCTCTTGCGATAAAATATCATGCAACAAACCCACCTCCTTGTAGCTAGGTACCAAAAAAAGATCCCCTTTTCAGAAGAAAATCTACCCTCTCCCCTTATATCGGCAGGTAGAAACAATCCTTGAATTAGGGAAAAAGGGCTCTTATTCGGAAACCAGGGGCTGAAATTTAATTTCTTCAGATGAGCCTAAGATCTTGTCCACTTCTAAAAGAATCAGCAAGCGTTCGTCTAATTTTCCAACTCCCGCTAAATAATCGGAACGCAAGCCAGCAATGCTGCTGGGGGGAGGTTCAATTGCGTTTTCCGGGAGACGCAACGTTTCTGTCACGGCATCCACCACATAGCCGACTAAACTGCCGCCAACTTCTAAAATGACAATCCGTGTTTCCTGGGTGTTCTCTTGGGGCTCCAATCCAAAGCGTTTTCGCAGGCAGATCACGGGAATGACCTCGCCCCGCAGGTTAGTAACCCCTTCGATGTAGTCCGCTACATGAGGCAGGCGCGTAATATGCTGGGGCTTAACAATCTCCCGAACATCAGTTATTTCAACTCCGAATTCCTCGTTCTGTAAACGAAAGATCACTAATTGCCTTTCTTCCATGAAAATCTCCTTCCTCAACAACAGATCGGGATGCACTGTTTTTCTATTTCTACTTACAAACGGTCTTTTCCTTCCCCTTCGGAGAAAAATCAGCCCCGGAGGCCGGGGGCCTCTGCGGGGCTGCACCTATCGGCGCGGTTTACAGATCAAGGCTACGATACTGCTGAAGACAATTGCTGCCGCTAGTCCTAAACCGGTGATCTCAAAAGCGCCTGTAAATAATCCCTCCCAACCCAAGCGTTCTACCTCCGCTAACATTCCTTTAGTAATTGAACTTCCAAAACCTATTACAGGAATTAAAGCACCGGCCCCGGCAAATTCCTGGAACGGTTCGTAAAGCCCCAGCCCGCTTAAAACCGCGCCTAAAACTACCAAGCCCACCAGAATATGGGCAGGTTTTAGTTTTGTTGTGTCCAGAATTAACTGTGCCCCGGCGCAAATAAGACCGCCGACTCCGAAAGCAATTATGAACCTCATCTAATCCCCTCCATTTAGGCTTCTAAAGCAATGGCGTGTGCAATACAGGGAATAGTTTCCCCCTGTAATACGGTTAAGGGGCTGAGCAAGGCTCCCGTGGCTATAACCAGGACCCGTTTTGCTTTTCCCGATTCAATTTGGGAAGCTAAATAACCAAGGGTCATAACGGCCACACAGGCACTTCCGCTTCCACCGGCCCCACCGCCCTGGCCGGGCCCGTAAATTAACCCCCCCCCGTCCTGGAAACGATCTAAACCGGTCATGTTTTCTCTTTCGGCAAGGATTTTTAGCATTTTACTCCCTTGGGAACCCAAATCACCGGTTAAGACAATATCATAGTCTTCGATTTTTTGCCCTGTGTCCGTTAAATGCTGTTTGAGGGTGGCAAAGGCTGCCGGGGCCATCGCACTGCCCATATCGCCGGAATCCTTTAGACCCTTGTCTACTATGGTTCCAAAGGTCGCCAGGGTAAGGCGGGGCCCGAAGTCCCGCTGCCCAAGGATCGCCGCTGCTGCACCCGTAACTGTGTGGTGGTTGGTCTGGCTGTGCTGAATGTTTAATTCCAGCGGATAGCGAAATTGGCGCTCGGCAGTTTGATAATGGCTGGCAGTTCCAATCAGCACCTGCTGGGCCATGTCCCCCTGGATAAGTACAGCCCCCAGGCCTAAAGCCTCGCAAAAAGTGGAGCAAGCGCCGTAAATACCTAGGAAGGGAACACCTAAAGAACCGGCGCTGAGGGCAGAGGTGGTAATTTGATTCAACAAGTCCCCGGCAATATAAAATTGCAGGTCTTGGGGGCTAACGTTCTGCTGATCAAGCGTTTTTTGGATTGCTAACTCCAGCATTAAGCGTTCCGTTTTTTCGGGAGTTTTTTGCCCCAAATGATCATTCGGAAGAATTTCGTGGAAATCTTGGCCGAAGGGACCTTTCCCTTCCAAGGGACCCACTAAGGTGTGAAAGCTAAAAAGGCGAGGTTGTTTTGAAAAAGATATTGTTTGCATTCCGAGCCGATTACTGCTCACAGCTGACCTCCTTTAGAATAACCCTAAAATCAAAGCCCGCAGCAAAGCAACGAAAAAGCCCGCTAGGACCCCGAAGACAATTACCGGCCCGGCAATAATAAACATCCTGGCCCCTGTGCCTAACAAAAATCCTTCTCTTTTAAACTCCATAGCAGCCGCAGTGATGGTGTTGGCAAAACCAGTAATCGGGACGGCGGCCCCGGCCCCGGCCAACTCCGCGATTTCATCGTAAACTCCCGACCCGGTTAAGATAGTGCCCAAAAAAATCATTGCTGCCAGGGTTACGGCTGCTGCTTCGTTTTTAGTATCTTCCAACTGAAGGGCCGCCTGCAGTATTCCTTGGCCTAGGGCGCAAATTAAACCGCCAATAATAAAAGCCCAAACCATGTTTTTTACTACAGCCGGTTTGGGGGTGTTTTCCTGCACCAATTTTTGATATTCTTTTGGTTGCACATTTTCAGCTCCTTTAAACCTGCCGTTCTTATTATGTTAGGCGGGAAGGAAAATATGCAAAAGGCGGCTTCCGCAACCGGGAAGCCGCCCTAATTTTAACCGAACTGATTAATTCCCTATAAAGCCCAGCACCACTCCTACTGCTGCAATAGCTATGGCCACGGTGGTCATCGTCTTCGAAGACTTAAGCTGTTTCTCGGAAGTTTGGCGGTAGGCTTCAAATTCCTCTTCCAGATCGGCAATCTGTGTTTCCAGCCTTTTTTCCCGCATCACACTTGCATTTCTCTCGGCACTGAACTGCTGCCTAAGTTCAGCAAGAAGATCATCGTTTTCCTGGAGGGAAAGCAGCTCCTCCCTACTTGTTTCCAACTTGAGAGCCAGATCTTCTCTCTGCTGAGCTTCCCGTTGTAAGAGGACTGCCAGGTTTTGGATGTCCCGCTCTAATTCTTTATTGCGGCTTCCCAAGCTGGCGATGCTGGTTTCTAGGTCTTCTTCCAGCTTGTTTTGAAGGGAAGCAATAACCATGCTTTTTTCTCCAGCCCAATTTTCCAGTTCTTTAATATCTTGTTCTTGGAGAAGGATATCCTTTTCCAAGTCAATAACCGCTCGAACCACTTCGGCCAGGCCAGCTTCATATTCCTCACTTTGTTCAGTTTGCCTGCCTTGGAGATTCTCGATGTAGGCCACTTGGCCTCTTACTTCCTCCATTCTTTCCTCAATGGCCAGCTGTGCTTCTACAACTCTATTAACTCGTTCATCAGTGGCAAGAATGGTCTTTCTGGTAAAAGATACATCTTCCTTTAATGACTCTTGTTCTGCATACCAAAGTGCCAGTTCTTCCTGAAATTCGATGGAGAGCTCCCGAATGACGTTGAGATCATCTTCAGTGCCTTTTACCCTGCCCGCTTCAATTTCATCTAAGATCCGGGCCAAAGTAACGGCCAAAGTATATCGGTCTACAGATCGCCCTCCTTGAAAGGTTCCATCTTCATAAACCGAAAGGTAGCCCTTGCTGACCAAAGTTACAATCGCGTGGTAGGCCCAGTGATCTGTAGGGACGTCTGTAATTTTAGCTAAAGCCGGCGATGTTCCTATTATGTTTAGTAATAAGGTCAGGAGCAATCCATAGATCACCCATTTGTTCTTCATAAGTACGCCTCCTCATCTTAAGGTTGAATAGTAATTTCCCTGTTGATTGCCTCGCAGGGGACCGTCCTGTTTTCGTCCCAAACTCTTAGGCTGTCTACAGTAATTGCGGCCGTACCGGCTTTTTTAGCCCGGAAATGAATGGTAATTAAAGTCCCGTAGGAGCGCTGCAGGGAATCGTCCCTTTCTCCCTTAATATTAAGTACCCGGCCGGCAGCATTATTTACGATTAGATTGTCCCAATCAAAATGGGGTTCTTTGTCCTGGTCCGTAAACAAGGTCCCCCGCTCGATTAAGAGGGTCCCTCCCCGTATTTCCAGTAGTTCGGGATCATAACCTAAATCAACTTCAGCACCGACAAAATCCCTAACGTTGGTGGCCCAAAGGGAAATTGAGAAAATATCTCCCACTTGGATAGGCCGTTCTTGCCCCAAAGGTTGTCCGAACCAAACTTTGGGCTTTAATTCCGGAATCATAATGTAGTTGGTAATACCGTCTTGGCCCGCGCTGGAGCTGATCACTAAATGGTAAGGAATGGTTTCACCTGATACTCCGGTGGGTTTCAAAAGCCACTTAAAGGGCAGCTCTTCACCGGGTTCAATGGAGCCGGTCCGGATTTTTGAATTCTGTCCCTTTCCTAATTCCAGTCCAATGGGAAGGGAAATCTCAAAGGATCCCCCGTAGGCCGGCGCCCCACCAACATTTTTTACTACAGCCTTGGCCTCAAAAAGCGCCGGTTCGTATTTTTCGTCTTTAATGGATATTCCTATGGGGCCGCTAAAACGCACATCTAATTTGGCTGGGCTGACGATTTGGATACTCCGTTCTACCCTGTTGGGCTCGCTGTTTTCAGCACTAACTTTAACTTCATAAGTTAGCACGCCGTCCACGCTGCTGTCAGCGCGCACTTGCCAACCGGTTTGTTCTGTTTCTCCAACATCCAGGTCGCCTAAATTTATTCTTTCCTCCACACCCACTAAAGTTAATCCCCTAGGCAAGACAATTTCCGCTTGAACATTCCTTGCTTCTCCCAACCCGGCGTTTTGCACGTAAGCAATGATAGAAAAGGTTTGGAAGCCTTCGGCATCCGCCGTGATTTGGTTTGGAGCCGATACTCCTAAAACGAGCTCCCCGGGGGCAATGGTTACCCCGCCCAGGCCGTAGTGGGACACAAAATTACGCGATTCGCCGGGTGCCAGGGGAACCTGATCCCAAAAAAGGGCAATGGCACTATCCAGCTCAAACTCTCCTTTGCGTTCAAAGTCACGGCCGGGTTTAAAATCAAAATTCCAAAGCTCATCGGCAAGGCTGCCCCAATTTGTAAAATAGACGCGATCAGGGACAGTAACATGGGGGCCCTTTAAAGTACCTTGGGAAATTACCTGGGGATCAGCCAAAGAATCAAAAGCCTGCCAAAACTCGGGCATTTCTCCTGCATAATAGACTGTATCCGATGTTATGGCCCGATCTTGCGCTCGAAAAGGGGCACCGTCATTGCTGCCTAACATCGTATCCAACATTAAGCGCAGGCCCACATTGTGGGTTATAGTATCCGTGTTTTTTACCTCGTATTCAATCCGAGCCGTATCCATCAGCCCTGTGGTGCTGCTTCTGGCCAAACTAAGGATTTGCCAGACCTCCAAGGGGCCTAGGCGCCAGGCGCTTTGAATTGTGTCGTTGATAATCTTTGGTTCCTGGAGCATCTCCCCATATTGGGCCGTTCTTCCCGCCCGCCGATTGGTGGGGTTTCCAAACACCCAACTTTGGTTGCCCACCCGCACTGTGGTATAAGATGTCCAAGGGTCATCACCGCCGTAGATTAGGTGTTTATTGCGGTCAGTATCCCGATCGGGGTCCCCTCCTGTGGTACCTACGGAAAAACGGCCGGTATCAGCCTCCGAATTATTGACCACAATTCGAATATATTGATTCTCCAGTTCCACATTGGTTTTTGCTAAAACTATCTCTGCCAAGAGTAAAGAGAACAAAAGTGCTAGGATTACCCCGGAAGTCAATAATATTTTTTTAGACACAGTTCTCTCCCCCTAAGGTGCATTCAGCCATCTGGTCTCACCATAAATGGCCTCGGTTTCATAGCCATCTTCTTTTTTTGCAAAGAGGATCTCTAGATCCAGTTCGTAGCCGTAATCCTCCGGTTTAAAAGACCAATTGGCTTTAACTGTGCGTTGGCTTTGCAGATCAAGCCTAGCATCACCGGAAGATTCAACAATAATTGCGTCGATAAGCTCTCCGCTTGAGGATACTTGCAATTTCAAAGTAACTTTACCTTCCACCCCTTCGTGTTCAGCATCCTTTGGATAAACAGGGCTTCCCCCTCCAAGATGAAGGCTAAAACCACTGGGCGGCGGGCCGGGCGGCGGAGGAGAGTTCTCCTCTAACCCTTCGCCGGATTGAGATATCCCTGCTTCGTCGTCTTCGCCAAGGCCCCCTTCGCCAGTACCACTAGCCTCCATTTCAGCCGGCATTGGTTCGGGTTTTGGTCGGGTTTGCTCAGGCAGCTCCAAACTTTCTCTATCATCCTCCAACACGATTTCTTCCCCAAATTCACTGGTTAACAAGTCCCCTTCGCTTTCTTCTAGCCACTCTTCCGCTGTTGAAGTCGGATCCGGTTCAGCATCAATTTCTTCTTCCTGCGGAGGCTCTGCCGGCTGCTCCGGCGGCAAGGGGGGTGATTGTTCACTTTTAGGTTCCGGAATCTCTTCCGGTTGGGGCTGTGCCATCGCTGTTTCCTGCACCTCTTCTTCCGGAAGGGGCCGCGGTTCGGTAACTTTCGGTATGGAGGATTCTGACTTGCGATCAGTAACAGGCGAAAGCTGAGATACAGAGGATGTCTCAACATGCATTACTTGGATAATACCTCCGCCGGCCATGCCGGGTACGTCCGATTCAAGAAGAGAATAAAGGTTGGGGAATGTTAAAAAAACAATGGCATGAAGAACCACGGAAATCAACAAAAACCTATTTAAACTTGGCCCTTCATCGTAAGGATTGTACAAGTGACTCTCCCCTCTCCATCAGGATCCCTGTTCCACAGCTAATCCCAATTTATATCCCCCAACACCCCGAACGTGGTCTAAAGCACTGACCACATGCTCGTAGCGTACTTGCCGGTCCGCTTTAACGATTACAAATATATCCGGATTGACTTCCAAACGCTGAGCCAGTTGGGCGCGCAGTTCACTGCCGGTAACGGTTTTACCTCCTACGTAAAAGACACCGTTTTTATCCACAACAATTTCAAAATTACCGCTTTGCTGGGGGTTTCCACTTACAGCTTTCGGAAGTTCTACATCTAATCCCAATGGTGTGGTCTTAATGGTGGTAAAGACCATAAAGAAAACTAAAAGGAAAAAGACAACGTCGATCATGGGGAGAATGTTAGGACCGTTGTTTTTCCTCCGGGTCCGCTGAAAATTCATTACAAATCACCCCTTGAATCTAGAATGTGCAGCAGCTCGGCGGATTTTTTATTCAAATCAGCTATTTGGCTATCAATAATTCCATTAAGATAGGCGTAAAGGGCCATGGCAGGAACAGCTATTATTAAACCGGCGGCTGTGGTGATTAAAGCCTCTGCAATACCGGCACTTAAGGCGGAAGCCTGGGCTACCCCTTCTAAAGCCGCCAAGACGTTGAAACTTTTAATAATTCCGGTTACGGTGCCGAGGATACCAAGCATAGGGGCAATCATGATGATGGTATCTAAAACCCCCATTCTCCGCTCCATTTTAAAGATTTCTTCCTGGCCGACTGCCTGCATATGCTCTTTGATTTCTTCTCTTTCTTTGTCGTAGTGAGCTATGCCGGCAGCTAACACTGTAGCAACTGGCCCTTTCGATTTTTTGGCAATCTGCATCGCTTCCAAGATTTTGCCTTGGCCTAAGGAAAGCTTAAGATCCTCCAACAAATCGTCGGCATCTATCCGCGAACGCAGCAAGTACCAAAGGCGTTCAATCCCTACCGCTACTACGAAAATGGAACAAAGAAGTAGAGGAATCATTACCGGACCACCAAGTACGAAAACTTCAAGCATAAGTTACCCCTCCAATTAGATGAGCTGTTCGGAATACACTCTGTAATGTTTCGACACAATATCGAAGAATCCTTGCTCATGGACATAGTTTACGCTATATGATTCGTTCCCCGAACTGGGTTCTGGGGGAAGAAAAAGAAAGAACCGCAAAATTGCGGTTCTAAACAGCTCTTTTTTCTGCCCCCTTGTTTTCCAGAAATTTCCTGCGTTCAATTCCCATTAGATAAATTTTCTCTTTTTTGTTTTCAATTGTGCGCTCTAAATGCCACTCTTTTCTAAAGCCCGCTTTTTGATAGCAGCGTATAGCCCCATAATTGACAGCGTGCACTCTTAAATAAACTCGGTTTAGGGCCATTGTGTTAAAAGCATGGTCTAAAAGGGCTGTTACTGCCGCCGTTCCGTAGCCTCGGTTCTGGAATTTCCCTTCAGGTATGGAAATTTTCAACTCCGCTTCCCCACTGCGCCAAGCAATTTGATCAAGTTCAATCTCTCCAATGGGATTTCCTCGGAGGCAAATCGCAAATAAGACTCGGCAGCGCTGTGGGCGAATAAGCTTGAGTTCAATATTTTCCCCCTTAATTGATGGCACTTTCTTAACTCCCCCTTTAAATCCCGGGACAGTTTTTTGATTTCCCTGGATTAAATGGCGACTTCTAATCCGGTTAAGGAGATTCATCTGATTAATTCAGTAAAACCTTAAATTGACCTGCAGGAAAATAATGACGGGTAATCCTAAATTCTTCTAGCGGCTAAAGCCCGGACCCACTCTACGGGAATAGTGTAATCCCCCAGAAAGACCCTATCTTTGCCGCCGGGGCCGTGGCAATCTGAACCGCCGGAAGGCAAAAGGTTCCATTCAGCGGCCAATTTGCGGAAGTATTTTGTCTGCTGCGAATTATGGCTGGAGTGGACCACCTCTAAACCCACTAAGCCGGATTGGACCAGAGAAGGCAGAATCTCTAAGTTTCTTAAAAGGCCGGGATGGGCCAAGACCGGAACACCGCCGGATTTAAGGATAATCTTAACGGCGGTTTCGGGGGTAAATTTGAAACGGCCGACATAGGCCGGTGCTCCCAATCCGATATATTTCGTGAATGCTTCTTGCTTGCTGCGGACCACATTTTCCTCCAGGAGGGCCGAAGCGATATGGCTGCGGCTGACTACATCACTTTGGGCGTACTGAAGCACTTGGCTGTATTCTAAAAAAACACCAAGTGAATGTAGTTTTTCCAGGATCTTGCGGGCGCGCTCTATACGGGACTCCCTCAGCAATTTCAATTGATCCTGCAGAGCAGGGTTCCCAGGGTTGATCCAGTAGCCCAGGATATGGACCTCGTCTCCGGAAGAGGCTGAAGCCCCCAACTCTATACCGGGGATTACTTCCAAACTTTGGCCTGCACTGCTCTTGGCCTCAGCCAGCCCTGCGGTAGTGTCATGATCCGTGATGGCAATCACTGCTAATTTTAAACGGAGTGCTTCCTCCACAACTTGCCGCGGGGTCCAAGTCCCATCCGATTCTGTTGTATGTAAATGTAAATCTGCGAGCAAATTAGTTCACCTTTCTAAAGTTTGTGACGCAAGTCACGGACAATACGCCTTTCTATCCGGGAAACTTGGGCCTGCGATATTCCCAGGATTTGGCCGACTTCGGTTTGGCTCTTTTCGGCAAAATAACGGAGCAGGATTAGTTTCCGCTCTTCAGCTTGCAGGCTGTGTAAGGCTTGTCTTAAAAAGAAGTTTTCTTGGTCCGGGTAAGCTGCTAACAGATCTTGAAATTCAAGAGATTGCCCGTTGCCGCCATCTACTTTTTCTTGAAGATAAAGAATAGGGGCTGCCGCGTCCATTGCCTCCACTAATTCTTCAGGACTTATTTTTAAATAAATTGCCAGTTCCGAGATGGTTGGTGTACGGCCCCATTTTTGAGTTAATTCATCTTTGGTACTAATGGCGATGGAGGCCAATGTTTTTGATTTCCGCCCAGATTGCACCCAAGATGATTTTCTAAGATACTGCCTAATTTCTCCAATTATTTTCGGTACCGCATAGGTAGAAAAACGAACATCAAAATCGAAATTAAAATCCCTAACTGCCTTTAAAAGCCCAAGGCAGCCGATTTGAACTAAATCATCGTACTCTATGCCCCGGTTTCGAAACCGGCGCACAATGTTGATTACCAAAGCCAAGTTATCTTCCACCAATTGGTTGCGGGCTTCCAGGTTACCTTCTTGGGAGAGACGGATTAATTTTCGTTTTTCGTCCATCGCGATCTAATGTTTACCATTATTGACTTTTTTAATCAAGGTTACTTTAGTGCCTTCCCCCAACTGGGATAAGACAGCAACTTCATCCATGTATTCGTACATAAAGGTAAAGCCCAGCCCCATCCTTTCCTCAGGTATACTGCTGTATCCGGTCTCTTTGGCACGTTCAACGTCCGCAATGCCCCGCCCAAAATCTTCAATCTCTATTTTTAATTCTTCCTCTAAATATGAGGCTTTGATCTTAACTACACCTTCACCTAGTTCATAACCATGAATTACTGCATTAGAAACAGCTTCAGAGACAGCAACTTTAATGTCTTCCAGCTCATCTAAAGTCCAATCCAATTGGGCGGCGAAAAGTGCAAGAGAGGTCCGGGCAAAAGCCACATTCCGGGTTTCACTGGGAAACTCCAATTTGATCCAGTTTTTGTTCTCCATTAGAGTTGCCTCCTTAAACTTGTTCCAAAACTTCTTGGGTGGAATCAGCAAAGATCGATATTTTTCGCAGTCCCGAAAACTCGAGAACCCGTTTTATTTGAGGATTAGCCTGGACAAAATAGAGCCTGCCTTCCCGGTCTTGCAGATCCCGGTAGCGCCCCAAAATCACTCCCAGGCCCGAACTATCTATAAACGTCATTTCTTTGACGTTAAAGATTAAATACTTTAAATCCAAATGAGCCGCGAAAGCCTTGCTAATCTCGGTTTTGAATTCTGGTGAAGTGTGCAGATCCAATTCCCCTTGGATTGCAACTATTAGCGCTTGTCCTTTTTTTTCCATGCTGAAATGCACAGTTTCCCCCCCTCGTCCTTCGATTTAGAAAACTGTTCTAGGCTAGGCGCCGCTTTACCTGCCGAGTTTGTTTTTAAAAGTTTCAAAATATGGCTTGGCCCAGCTTACGGCCTAACCGCCAGATCATTGTGCCCAGCTTTGCTTTTACCACTTCAGTGGGGACAATTAAGGGACTAGCCCCAACCATTTCTTCCTCGTAGAAGGCTGTGACTGAACCAACAACGTCGCCGGCCGCCAAGGGTGCTTTTAATTCGGGGTTCAGTCGTATCACAGTTGTTAAATCTAATTCTTTATTTCGCTCTACAGTAACGTAAAAATCCTTAGGCACAACCACATCAACCGTCCCAGGTTGGCCGTTGCCGCAGTTTAAGGAAGTCACAGCTGCATTTTCAGGGTATAGCTGGACCGCATGATATTTGCGAAAGCCGTAGTCGAGTAAGAGCCGGGCATCGTTTTCCCGCTCGCTTTCGTCTGTACACCCCAAGGTTATGGCTATCAAACGCAGTTGATCGCGCTTTGCTGTTGCCGCTAAGCAATATCCGGCTTCGCTGGTGAAACCGGTTTTCAATCCGTCTGCACCGTAGTATCTGCGAAGAAGTTTGTTGGGGTTCCAAAGCACCGGAATTTTAGTGCTGTCTGCCCGCATCGTGTATTCATAAGTCGAAACATAATTCATTAAGTTAGGCACCCTCAGCGCGTGGGCTGCCAAGAGGGCAATGTCCCGAGCGCTCATTTGATTAGGTTCCCCTCCGTCAACTGGCAATCCGGAACAATTATGGAAAACAGTCTTGGTTAGGCCCAGTTCAGTCCCGCGTTCGTTCATTAATTGCACAAAGTTTTCTTCGCTCCCGGCTACAAATTCCGCTAAGGCCACCGCGGCATCATTAGCGGAACCAACGGCTATGGCGTAAAGCAGTTCTTCTAACTGCAGCTCTTCCCCCTCTTCCAGCCAAATGCGGGTTCCCCTTTTGCTGGCAGCAAAAGGGCTGGCGGTTACTAGATCCGTTAAGTTGATTTCTTCTCTCTCCAAGGCTTCTAATACTAGGACTAAAGTCATTAATTTGGAAATGCTGGCAACAGGAAGTTGGTCTTCACTGTTGCTTTCATAAAAGATTCTACCACTGAAAGGGTCCGCTAATAAGGCCGCTTTTCCGTTTAACTCCAAAGCGGCGGCCAAAGCCCCCCAAGACAATAAAGCAATTATTAGACAGATGATTAAAGCTGGTTTTTTCACTACTCTTTTGCCCCCCTCCCTTACCATAAATATGGGCCGGGGCCACTCTTTATACGTTGTTTGCTGTGATTTTTCGGTAAACCAAAGGAGGGCTGCTGGGTTGTTCTTCCGCAATGGTAAAGGATCCTTTGATGTGGGGAACAGCTTGTCTTAAAAGGGCGGCATCGTTGGCATAGGCTCTAGCAATCTCCTCGCCGGCTTGGATTTTTTCCCCGATTTGTTTTTTTAATTCAATGCCTACTGCTAAATCAATAACGGTATCCTTGGTCCGGCGTCCCGCACCCAAAAGAACGGCAGCTTGGCCCAAAGCCAGGGGATTGACCTCTTGAATATAACCTGCTTGTGTAGATAAAACGGCTTCTTGGCAGCGGGCTTGAGGGAGAAGGCTCAAGTTATCCAAAACTTGAGGGTTACCCCCTTGGGCTTTAATTAATTCGCCAAATTTCGATAATGCCTGTTTGTTTTGAAGTTTGCTTCTTAAAATTTGAAGGGCTTTTTCCCGGTTTTCCGCCGCTTTGGCCAGGACCAGCATTTCCGCGGAAAGCTCCAAACAAAGCGAGGTTAAATTTTGCGGGCCTTTTCCGGATAGAGTTAAAATAGCTTCCTTCACTTCTAAAGCATTTCCAATGCACCGCCCTAAAGGTTGGTTCATATCAGTGACTAAAGCTACCGTTTCTTTTCCCGCCCGGGAGCCAATTTCCACCATGGTTTGAGCGAGTTGGACAGCCTCTTCTACCGATTTCATAAAAGCACCCCGCCCGGCCTTCACATCTAGGACGAAACAGTCCGCCCCCGCCGCGATTTTTTTACTCATAATGGAGGAGGCTATCAGGGGAATTGAATCAACTGTGCCCGTTACATCGCGCAGGGCATAGAAAAGCTTATCGGCCGGGGCCAATTCGGCGGTCTGGCCTACAATGCTTACCCCTATTTTATTAACCTGGGAGACAAATTGCTCCGGGCTTAACTCTACCCGATAGCCGGGAATGCTCTCCAGCTTATCCACTGTTCCCCCGGTATGGCCTAACCCCCGTCCCGACATCTTGGCTACGGGCACCCCGCAGCTGGCTACCAAGGGGGCTACAATCAAGGTAGTGGTATCCCCTACCCCGCCAGTAGAGTGTTTATCTACTTTTACTCCTTTAATTTCCTTCAAGTCTAAAAGCTCACCGGAATGGGCCATTAAAAGAGTTAAGGCTGCTGTCTCCTCGTCGTTCAGCCCCTGAAAGTAGACCGCCATTAAAAAGGCCGCCAATTGGTAATCGGGAATACTGTTGGAGACGTAACCTTCAATTAAAAATTCCAATTCGCGGCTGGTCAGCTCTGCTCCATCCCGCTTTTTTCGGATAATATCTACTGCCAACACTGCCATCACCTCAGTTTTAGAATAAAATTTTGCTTAGAAAACTAGATCCGACCGTCCCATATTCAACTTGAAAAAATTCGGACAGAGTCCGAGCTACATCACTAAAGCTTTCCCGAATTCCTAAAGGGCCGGGTTGCAGACGGGGGCCGGCAACAAGAAGGGGAACGTATTCCCGGGAATGATCAGTACCTTCGGTGGTAGGATCGCAGCCGTGATCGGCAAGGATAATCAAGAGGTCATCTTCCTTCAAGACCGCCCGAATTTCCGGAAGGCGGGCATCGAATTCTTCTAAGCCCCGGGCGTAACCCACAGGGTCATTGCGATGCCCCCAAAGCATATCGAAATCCACAAGATTAGCGAAAATCAAGGAGGAATTCTGTTTTTCCCGTAATAGCCGGAGAACGCCGTTTACTCCTTCAGCATTATTTTTAGCGGGTACTGATTTAGTAATCCCCCGGCCGGCAAAAATATCGGATATTTTACCCACTCCGTAAACGGGAATGCCGGCGGATACCAAGGCATCCAAAATTGTCGGCCTAATCGGGGGCAAACTATAATCCCTGCGGTTGGCTGTACGTTCAAACTGTCCCGGTTCTCCTCTGAACGGGCGGGCTATCACCCGCCCCACTGCATGTTCCCCCTTTAGGATCTTCCGGGCTGCACGGCACCATTGGTAAAGCAGCTCCAGGGGTACCACTTCTTCGTGAGCCGCAATTTGAAACACACTGTCGGCAGAAGTATACACAATGGGGAATCCGGTTTGTAGGTGTTTCCTCCCCAGCTCTTCAATAATTACGGTGCCCGAAGCGGGATAATTGCCCAAAATTCCCCGTTCAATTTGTCTTTGGAAGTTAGTGATAATTTCCGCGGGAAATCCCTGAGGGTAGGTGGGAAAAGGGGCATCTAAAACCAGCCCGGCGATTTCCCAATGTCCCGTAGTGGTATCTTTACCCGGAGAGAGTTCCGCCATTTTACCCCAAGCGCCTTGGGGATTGGCAACGGCCGGCACCCCCGGGATGGGAATAATGTTTCCCAAGCCCAAAGCGGCCAGGTGGGGCATCTTTAACCCGCCCACTGCTCGAGCTACGTTCCCTAAAGTGTTGCTATTTTCATCGCCGTAGAGATGGGCATCGGGTAAAGCCCCCACCCCAACACTATCTAGTACAATTAGAATGGCTCGTTTCAAGAATTATCCTCCTCTTTTCTACCTCTAGGATGCGTTTTTAAATAAAGGGTGAGTAAATGACTTTTATCTAAGTGCGTGTAAATTTGTGTTGTGGAAACATCTGCATGGCCTAACATTTCCTGCACAGCACGCAAGTCTGCCCCGCGGCGCAGCAAATGGGTTGCAAAGGAGTGACGAAGGATGTGGGGCGAAACCTGCCTTTTGATCCCCGCTTTATTCGCCCATTTTTTAATGATCTTCCAAAATCCCTGCCTGCTGAGGCGGTTCCCCCTCATATTTAGAAACAAGGCCCTTTCTTTGGGAGTTGCCCTTAATTTGGGACGGGCATAATCTAAATATTTTTTTACTGCTTTTAAAGCGTGGCTCCCCAGCGGCACCAGGCGTTCTTTTCCTCCTTTACCCCGACAGCGGACAAAGCCCATCTGATCAATGTCGCCCAGATTTAACCCCACCAATTCAGAAACGCGCAGCCCGGCCGCGTATAAGACTTCAAGCATGGCCCGGTCCCGGTACCCTGCAGGCTTGTCCAGGCTCGGGGCTTCAAGCAGGGCTAAGACCTCTTTTTCGGAAAGGATATCCGGAAGGGGGTGTGCAAGCCGGGGTGAATCTAAATAAGCACAAGGATTGCTCTCCAAGATTTGTTCCTCCACTAAGTACTCAAAAAAACCCCGCAACGAAGTTAATTTTCGAGATCGGGTGCTTGGGGCTAATTTTTGACCGCCCAAGCTTTCCAGGTAATTAATTACCGCATCTTGGTTAATGTTTAGTAATTTTAGTTTCTTTTTCTGCAGAAAAGAACAGAATTGTTTTAAATCAATTGAATAGGCT
>JAAYRS010000118.1 GCA_012518645.1 Bacillota bacterium | reverse complement strand
TTCGCTTTCCGCCAAAACCGCCGTGGGCTCATCTAAAACCAAAAGCTGCAGTTTCTCCTTATCCAGCTCCCGGGCAATCTCCACAAACTGCATATGGCCCACAGGCAGGCCGGAAACAGGCACCCATTCCTCAATACTCATCCCCAGCTTGTCCAAGGCCAAGCGGGCATCTGCTTTCATTTTCTGCCTGTTTAAAGTTTCCAGTTTTTTACCTAAGACAGAACTGATCAGATTAGGTTTAGTGATCTCCCGGTTTAATTTAATATTCTCTGTCACAGAAAACCCGGGCAGGAGCATAAATTCCTGGTGGACCATACCGATCCCGGATTCAATAGCCTCTTGGGGGGATTCAAAATCCGCCGGACGGCCTTGAATTAAAACTTCTCCTTCAAAACCTCCGGTCTGCTTAATCACAGCCATCCCGAAGAGAATGTTCATCAAGGTCGATTTACCGGCGCCGTTTTCTCCCACCAAGCAGTGAATCTCACCGGGTTCAACCTTTAAATTAATGTTTTTCAAAACCTGAGTGTCATAAAAGGACTTAGAAATGTCCTTCATTTCTAAAACGGGAACACTCATAGCGCACCTCCCATTTTCAACCCCTGACGTGAAAAGACGGAGGGTTGCCCCCGGGGGCAAGCCTCCGCAATTCTTCGTTTAAATTGTCCCCTTAGAAGATAATGGAATCTGCCACGATCAGATAGAAATTCTTGCCCTCAGCATAGCGCTGCAGGGAGACACTGGGGTTGATCACTTCGTGAATAACGGCTTCCGCCTTTTCCATATCGGCAAAATCCAAGCCCTCTTGGACATGGCGGATGGCTAATTCCACGCCTGCTTCTACAAAAAGCATATTCACAGGGATCACCCAGGTAGCAAAGCGCCCGGTGCCGCCGTGTTCGGCAACCTTGAGGCTGATCTGCTCAAAAACATAGTCTGCATCTCCCGCCTTATCCTCGGGGATCTCCAGGCCTAAGGCGCCGGGATAACCGTGGTAAGGGCTGGGGCAGCACTGTTCGGGGAAGATAATGCCTGCATTGAGGGAAGCCCGGATAGCCGGCTCCATCATAGCGCAGTTGGTGCCGAAAAAGGCAATATCCTTGCCGTGCAGTTCTGCCTGTCTGGGAATATCTTCTAAAATAAACTGCTGAGTGCCGGGAATGCCTGCATCGCCCATGGGATCGGGAGCAGTGACATCCACAATCTCAATGCCCAGTTCTTCGGCGGCAATTTTCATATTATCGTAACGCTTAGCTAAAAGCTCCATGGACATATGACGGGGAAAGGAATAGTGGAGCAGCTTGGTGGCGCCCATTTCCGCAGCCAGTTTAGGGATGGTAAATCCCCGGCGGAGCTGGTCTGTTTCCAAAGCAAAGTCGACAACATCGGCGATCATGTCCGGATCTTCGTGAGGCAGGCCCATAATTAAAGCCACATCATCCCTAAAATCCCGAATCTGCTTAAAAGCGGCAGTAGTGCCGGGCACGGCCTGGCAAACCACAATAGCCTTAACCTCCGGATCCATGGCAAATTGCAGGATCTGGGCAATTACGGTTTCCTGCTCCTGCATAAAGTTATCCGGGTAAGTAACGTGGAGGACCGAACCGGGATAACGGGCCTCCATTTTCTCGCCGGCCCGGTATTCTTCTTCCCCTTGGGAGACGGTGCCGGTAATCAGCCCGATCTTAAAGGGCAGGGCGGCTCCTGAGGAAACCCCGGCCAAACTGAGGACCAAAATCAAGACAAGGACCAAACTTATTCTTTTTTTCATACCCAAACACTCCTTTACCAAATTTTGTAATCAACCGCTTGCGTGATTCTTTTATCATTCTACGATTTGGGTATGAATTCCTGCCCTATCTGCGAAAAATGTTTCTAAGCGCTTTCAATTCCGGGGAAAACATAAAAATCACTCGGGAAACGTTCGAATTCCCAAAGATAAAACCCCAGCTAACTGGCACTCTCCAACTGCCCACGGTGAAAGCGGGCGTAAAAACCCTTTAAATCCAGGAGTTCTTGGTGTGTTCCTTTTTCTTGAATGCGGCCCTCCGTTAAGACGAAAATCTGATCGGCGTGGCGAATCGTGGAAAGCCGGTGGGCAATGATCAAAGTAGTGCGGTCCCGGGCCAGCTCCAAAAGAGCCTCTTGGATCTCCTGCTCCGTTGTGGTGTCCAAAGCAGAAGTAGCTTCATCTAAAATCAGGATAGGCGGGTTCTTTAAGAACACCCGGGCGATGGAAATGCGCTGTTTTTGACCGCCGGAAAGCTTAATACCCCGCTCCCCCACATAGGTGTCGTAGCCTTTAGGGAGGGAGAGGATAAATTCGTGGATTTGGGCTTTTTTAGCCGCGGCAACCATCGCTTCTTCCGAAGCGGAAGGATCCCCGTAAAGGATGTTTTCTTTAACAGTGCCGGTAAACAAAAAGACATCTTGCTGCACTAAACCGATTTGTTGGCGCAGGGAACCCAAAGTCACTCGGCGCACATCAATCCCGTCCACCAAAATCCGGCCGGCACTGACATCGTAAAAACGGGGAATTAAATGGCACAAAGTTGTCTTGCCCCCGCCGGAAGGGCCCACAAAAGCCGCCGTGGTGCCGGCGGGAATCTGGAGGGAAACGTTTTGAATCACTTCCGCGGTTTCATCGTATTGAAAAGAAACACGGCAAAATTCGATGGCCCCCTTCACCGCCGGAAGATTAAAGGCATCTTCTCTGTCCGTAACAGCCGGCTTTTCCTCCATAATCTCCACAAAGCGGGCAAAGCCGGTCATACCCTGCTGATACTGCTGGGTAAAAGCGATTAAGCGCCTAATGGGCTGGAGGAAGTAGCCGATGAACATTAAATAAGCGGTTAGATCCGCCAAATCGATTAAACCCCGGTACATAAAGAAAGAACCGGCCCCTAAAACTGCGACATTTAAAATATTGGTCAGAAAACTTAAACCGGAAGCATAGACGGCCATGGCTTGGAAAGCTCTGTAGCGGGAATATTTAAAAGCAGTGTTGGCTTGATCAAAGCGGTGTTCTTCATAGCGTTCGTTCACGAAACTTTGGGCCACCCTAATCCCGGAAAGGCTGTTTTCCAAATCGGCGTTTACATCAGCGATCTTCTTGCGCTCTTGGGTAAAGGCCCGTTCCATAGCGCTGCGCTTGGTATAAGCGTACCAGCCGATTAAGGGGATAAAGATAAAGGTAATCAAGGTCAGCTGGACATTGATGGTTAAGAGGTAGATAAAAGAACCCAGCAGCATTAAGCCGGCGATAAAAATATCTTCCGGCCCATGGTGGGCTAGTTCGGAAATGTCCCGCAGATCATTGACAATCCTGCTCATTAAATGCCCTACTTTGGTATCATCAAAAAAGCGGAAATCCAAAGTCTGCAGATGAGTGAAAAGATCTTTCCGCATCTGGTACTCCATATTCACACCTAAAACATGCCCATAGTATTCCACGAAATATTGGGCGAAAAGGCGGAGCACATAAAGAACAATCAAAGCCAGGACCCAAAAAGCCGCGGCCCGCAGATTGCGGCTGGGAATAAAATCCTTCATAAAGGTCCTGGTAACCATGGGAAAGAGCAAATCCAAAGCCGCAATTAAACTGGCGCAGAGCATGTCATAGAAAAAGAGGCGCCGCTCCGGTTTGTAATAAGAAATGAATCTTTTCAAGTTACTCATAAAAGTTAAATCACAATCCTTCTGCTTAAACTTAAAGCCCGCGGCGCAAATATGGTTTGCCGCTGGCTGCAGGCGGAGTGGTCCGCCCAATAATCCCCGCCAAGGCCGCCATGGTCACCAAGTAGGGGAACATGGCGAAAAATTCCCTGGGTATAGCCGCCAAACCCCAGTTTTGGGCTGTCAGCTGAAGAGCATCGGCCACCCCAAAAAGAAGGGAAGCCCCCAAAGAACCCACTGGAGTCCATTTGCCAAAAATCATAGCCGCCAAGGCAATAAAGCCCTTTCCGGCGCTCATCCCTTCCCTAAACAGAGAAAGCTGGCCTAAAGAAAGCGTGGCCCCGCCCATACCGGCTAAAAAACCGCTGGTAATCACGGCCAAATATCTAATCCCAATCACATTGACCCCAACCGTATCCGCCGCTTCCGGATGTTCCCCGGAAGCCCTGATCTGCAGGCCCAAGGGGGTTTTAAAGAGAATAATTTGAGCAACAATCACCAAGAGAAAGGCCAAGTAAACTGGAGGCGTATTGCGCCCGAAAATAGCGCCGATCACGGGGATTTTGCGGATCCAGGGAAAAGACCAATAAGCCAATTTGGCCACGCGGTTGGTCTGCCCGGCCCGATCAAAGATAGCCCTTAATAAAAATCCTGTCAAGGCCGTAGCCAATAAATTAATGGCTACACCTGATACTACTTGATCAGCATGGTATTTGATGCTGGCCGCGGCATGGATAGCAGCAATTAAGGCCCCGGCCAAAGCGCCGGCTAAAAACCCCAGCCAGGGGTTTCCCGTCAAATGGGAAAAAAGGACGCCGGCAAAAGAGCCGATCAGCATCATACCCTCAATCCCAATATTTACAATCCCGGCCCTTTCACTAAAGACCCCGCCGATGGAGGCCATAATCAAAGGGGCGGATAAAGTCACGGTGGAAGCTAAAAGATCGATGATAAAGGCTTGAATCAAAAACCAATCCCAGGCCATTAAGCATCAACCCCCTTTTTCTTAGCAAAAAAAGCTTTAAGGCGGCCCAGCCCCGGGATCCAGCCTTGGATTAAGCCTTCGGCAGCCACGGCGAAAATGATAATAGCCTGGACAATGCCTATAGTTTCTTTGGGCACCCCGGCCATAGCCTGCATAGTTTGGGAGCCCCGGTGTAAAGTTCCAAACAAAAAGGCGGTGGCTAAAATCCCAAAGGGATTGTTTTTTCCCACTAACGCCACGGCAATTCCGTCGAAGCCAAAACCCTCAAAACCGAAGAGATCCAAAAATTTAAACTGAATGCCCATCACCTGCACTGTCCCTGCCAAGCCCGCTAAAGCGCCGGAAATAAGCATGGCCTTGGCCAAAGAGGCAGATGTATCCATCCCGGCGTAATCAGAAGCGGGAGGATTAAAACCCACTGCCCTGATCTCATAGCCTGCAGTCGTTTTATAAAGGAGCCAATAGACCAGAAAGGCCGCGGCAACGCCGATAAAAATGCCTGTATTGACCCTATACTGCTCACCGAAGGGGGCTAAAAACCTCCAAAGCCTGGCCGTAGGCGCAATATCCGGGCTGTAAGGCAAGGTTGTTTTCGGATCTTGAAGGGGCCCTGTTACTAAATAATGGGAAAGGTGCAAGGCGACATAGTTCATCATAATGCTGTTCACAACTTCATGCACCCCGAATTTAGCCTTTAGATAGCCGGGGACAGCGGCCCAAAAGGCCCCGGCCCCCATTCCGGCCAAAAGGGTTAAAGGCAGGTGCAAAAGCCTGGGCAGCCCGGCAAACTTAAAGCCAATCAAGGCCGCCGCCAGCATGCCGGCAATAATCTGGCCTTCTGCCCCAATATTAAAAAGGCCCGCCCGGTAGGCAACGGCAATGGAAAGCCCGGTAAAAATTAAAGGATTAACATAGACTAAGGTCTCGGAAAAATCCACTGCGGAACCAAAAGAACCCCGCAGAAGCGCCCCGTAGCCTAAAATTGGATTTGTGCCGGTAACCAGCATCAAGACGGCCCCGATAAGAAGCCCCAGGGCAATAGCTGCCAAGGGCACAGCCAAAGCAGCCCACCATTTATTTTCCGTCATCTATTTTCCCCTCCCGCCGCTATCCCCTGCTTCTGATTGACAACTCCGGCCATCATTAAACCCAGCATCTCCTCAGTTGCTTCCCGCCGGGGGACAACACCGACTATTTCACCCTCATAAATTACGGCAATCCGATCAGCAAGGGCCAAAATTTCATCCAGCTCCAAAGAAAAAAGGAGGACCGCTTTACCCCGATCCCGGGCTTGGACTAAACGGCGGTGGACAAACTCAATGGCGCCTACGTCTAAACCCCTGGTGGGCTGAGCGGCAACAATTAAATCAGGATCTTGAGAAAGCTCCCGGGCTACAATCACCTTTTGCTGGTTGCCTCCGGAAAGGGAGGAGGCTAAGGTCTCTTCCCCCGGTGTGCGCACATCATATTCTGCGATCAATCCTTGGGCTTCCTTTTTGATCAGGGCCCAATCCAAAAGAGCCTTTTTACTGAAAGGCGGTTGGTAATAAGTGCGCAGGACCATGTTTTCGGCCACGGTAAAATCTAAAACCAAACCATGCCTGCGGCGGTCGGCGGGGATGTGGACAATCTTGGACTCCAATATTTGACGGGGG
>JAAYRS010000117.1 GCA_012518645.1 Bacillota bacterium | reverse complement strand
TAGGTCTTCGCCCGCCTTAATGGGCAGGGTTTTTCCTAGAGGCTCCTCCTCCCCGAAAAGCCTTGCTGCTAATTGGCTGGTTATTATCACAACTTTATTTTGGTTTTCAACGTCCTCGGCTAAAAACCAATTGCCGCTGTGCAGAGACATCTCCTTAAAGGAAAAGTACCTTTGCGTTGTACCTGTTAAAAAAATGCTGTTGCCCTCCGTCCAGCCGAACCAATCATTATCTTCCTCCCTTTCGGTTTCCTGGAGCAGGGGGGTCTGGACCAGCCAAATTGTTTCCACGAAAACGTGCATATCGGGAGGAAGATTATTTTGCAGCTCTTCTATTTCCCCCAATGTAGTTTCCCAATCTCTATCGGGTAAACCTTCTGACCCGATCAATACCAAGGGGGGGGTTTCCCGGGAGGTTCCTTCCAATTTGCTCACTACTTGGAAAGTACGGAAATAATCTTCCAGTCCCACCGCGGAAAACTGCCTCCCGGCCGATAAAAATAGGGTGAGAACTGTGACGATAACAGCAACGCCCAAGGCAATAGCTAAAATTATTAAAAATGACTCCACAAGTTGCCGTTTAAAATGGCGCAGGGACCATTTTAGCTGATCCAGAAAAGACAAGCTGCTCAACCTCTCTACTTCATCAATTTTTTAACTTCCTGCCTTAAATCGCGTCCGCATTGCCCATAGAGGCGCAAGACGCTTTGGACATAGTTAAATTGGGCATTAGCGTACTCAAACCGCGCCTTTTGCACCGCCAGCTCCCCTTCTTTCAAGGTCAATTCAGCTGCCAAACCAACCTGGAATTGACGTTGAGTATATGCTAAATCTTCTTGGGCCTCTGCTAGGTGTTCTGCCTGCAGTTCAATATTGGTTAAAGCGGAATCCACCCTTTGCAGGGCTTCCCTCAGCTGGTTTTTCAGGCTCAGTTCCTGTTCTTCTAAAGCAAGCTCTGCTTGAGCCAGCTCCAACTCCAGTTCCTGCAGCCTAACCCCAGGCGAGGAAAATTCTTTTTTGGCTGTTAACCCTATACTCCAAGTGGTGTCCAGATTAATTTGGCCCCGGGCTTTAAGGTCCCAGCCCCTGGTTTTTTTCACCTGGGTTAACTCCGCCTCGGCGGCTTTCAGTTTTTCCCGCGCCAACCGTAAATTGGGGTTAAATGCGAATAATTCCTTTTGATAGGCTGCAAAATCGAGAACAAACTCCGGATCCCTTACGGTTATAGACGGCTGATAAGCAGTTGTTCCCGTTTGCAATTGAGAGTCCAGCTTTACTTGCAGCAGATCAATTTCACCCCGTAAATGGGCCAAGTCCTGAACCGCCCCCCTTATTTCAGCCTTAAGGCTTAGATCGCTGTAATTAGGGGTAAGGCCGGCGGCCCAAAGGGACTTTTGTAAAAACTCATACCTTTTTTGCAGGTATTCCTCTAGGTTGAGTTTGCTTTTTAATTCAATTAAAAGATCCGTAACCTCCAGCACCAACGCGTTTTTTTGATCCAGTAAGCCCCTTTCCGCCGGCGATTGCGGCTCCTTTTCTTGAGCAAAGAAGCTGTAATCTAAATTTATAGAACCCTCCGGGACGGCTTCTAATTTTCTTTGATCAAATTTAAAACTTAAAGAGGCGCCCAAATCAACAGCCGAACCTAAAGGTAGGCTGAGATTAATCCGGCCCCGAGGTTTTTCCCAAGCACCGTTTTCTATTTCCATCGGGGTTACACTCACCTTAAAAGCGGGGCCTTTGGCCGCTTGGGCTTGTTTTTCCCTAATCTCCCATTCCCGCAGAAACAAAGAGTAGCGGGGACTGCGGCTAAAAGCTAACTCCAAAGCCTGTTCCAGGCCTAGTCCTAGTGAGTTAATTTCCCGGGTCGCCCCTTCTAGGGGCCAATTCCAGCTTAAAACCAATACTAAAATAATCAAGGAAAGCTTGGATCCTTCAGTTTTCATTTTCTTCACCCCGGAGAATTTCGCCCCTACCCATATTTTGCAGCAGTTTGATTCGGTTTAAGCTGTACTGGAGCAGGGCGTCACTGTATTCTTGTTCCACCGCAGCTAATTTCTCCTGTTGGGCCAGGATTTGAGCATTGCTGATCACTCCGGCTTTATATTTACTTTCTTCCGCCTGGAGGGTTTTTCGCTCCAGCTCTATTTCCCGCTCTTTAGCCTGCACCAGATGGGCTAAAGCCTCTAGGTTATAATAATCGGCCCGAATTTCGAAATAAAGGGCGTTTTTAGCCTTCACCAAGTGGATTTTTGCTTTTTCTTCTGCCACTAGAGCTTGCTCTTGTTCTACCAAAGGGGTAAAGGGGCTTTGGGCAGCTAAGACCTTTTCCTTCGCTTTCTTCAAGCCTTCTTTTGCCTGAAGAACCCCCTCGTCCAATTTTAAGGCCAGCAAAAAACACTCTTCTAAAGTAAAATCAAAAGGTAGGAAATCCAAAAGAAGGCTTTCTGTCAGCAGCAGCTCCTGCCCTAAATCCAAACCAAGGAGCTCGTTGAATTGCAAACGATTGGTTGCCAAATTAACCAGCGCCGTTTGATAACTAAATTCGGCGTTATGCAGGCTGTGCTTTGTGCGCTGGATATCCAGGCTGGACAACAGTCCCGCCTCGTATTTGCTTTCATCGATTTTCAGTTGCGCTTCCGCCCGTTCTTTAGCTGCCAGACGATCAGCAGCTTCCCTCTCCCTTTGGAGAATCTCTTGATAAGCGCTGCGGACCACATTAGCCAGGTTTTCCCTGCTTTCTCTGTAGGTTTTATCCGCCTGCAGCCATTCTTTTTCTGCTGCCGCCGTCATTTCCCGATCACCAACAAATTGGGCCCTTTCCAAAGCCTGTTGAGCCTGCTGCCAATCTAAGAAAACCATTCGAAAATCAAGATTATGTTCTAGGGCTAGAGCAACCGCATCCTTCACGGTTAATTCCAGCTCTTGCGCTTCCGCAGCCAAAAAACTTAAAAGTAAAAAGAATAGGACAAAGAAGGCTTTACGGCGCATTTTCTTCAGCACTGCCGGCACCTCCGTAACTATTGAATACTATTAGCTGATCAGAGATAATTCCTCCGTCTTTAAGCTCCACCACACGTTTTCCGTAGGCACTGATTCGGGGATCATGGGTGACGATAACAACAGTGGTCCCCTCGCTGTTCAGCCCCTGCAAAAGCCCCATTATTTCTTTACTCTGCTCACTGGCCAAATTACCCGTTGGTTCATCGGCCAAAATTAGGGCGGGGTTGTTGGCCAAGGCCCTGGCAATAGCCACCCGCTGCTGTTCGCCCCCTGAAAGCTGATTGGGGAAATGATGGAGGCGATGGCCCATCTCCACCTCCTCCAAGAGCATCCTGGCTCTTTTGGAGCGATCTTTTTTGGTTTTCCCAGCATATATTAAGGGCACCATAACGTTTTCTAAAGCGCTTAATTCCGGAAATAGGTTATAGCTTTGGAAGATAAAACCAAAATGGCGATTGCGGATTCGGGCTAATTCCCGATCACGCAGTTCTGTAATATCCACATTTTCTAAATAATAGGCGCCTCCGGTGGGCTGATCTAGGACACCCAGAATATTTAATAAAGTAGATTTTCCGGAACCGGAAGGTCCCATAACGGAGAGAAACTCCCCCCTTTTAATCTCCAAAAAAATGTCATCCAAGGCCCTAATCTTAACGTCCCCCAGAGAATACTCTTTGCTGATGGCCTCTAACCTGATCATAAAGAATGCCCCCCTTCAGGCTTAATCTTTATTTCCTCCAAATGCCGGAATTCGTCGTAAGAACTTACAATCACTTTTTCTCCCGGTTCCAGCCCCCTTAAGATTTGAATGGCACTGCCTTGGATGAGACCGAACTGCACCTCCCGGCGCTTAGCGGTTTGACCGTCGATAACGTAAACAAAAAGCTGCTGCCCGCTGGTTAGGTAAGCACCGCGGGGTAAAAACGGGCTGTCTTTATGCAGCCGCAGATGGACGTCTGCCGTTACAGCGCTGTTAGGGCGTAAATGAGAGGCTTCTTCTAGAAAATCAACCCGGACCAAGACCGTAGAGCCATCGGCGCCCTGTTTGGCTTGAGGAGCGATATATGATACTTCCCCTTTGTACTTGGTTTGTCCAAGGGTAATGGTAACTTCGCTCCCCGGCCCAAAACGCTCCGTTTGGCCCGGTGCTGCCAGAAGTTCCACTGCCTGTTCCCTTAAATCCGCCAGTTCCCCTAATTCCTGGTGGGCCGTTACGATCCGGTTAGTGGGAATTTTCAGGGATAAAACCCGTCCCGGGAAGGGGGCCCTGACTGTGAAGTTTTCCATTTTTTCCATTGCCCGGGCCAACTTGTCTTCATTGATCCTTACCGTCTTTTCCAAAGCTGTCTGATCAGCACTATGTTTACGGCCCAGGAATTCCATTTCCCGTTTACTCTGGATTAACCGCCGTTCGGCGGCTTCAACCTCTTGTTCCGCTTTTTCTAGTTCAATCCGGGGAATAGAACCGTAATTATAAAGTACCTGCTGCAGCCCTAGGTTGTCCCTGGCCCTTTCCAAGCCTTTCTCCGCATCAAGAATTTTCATCCGTTCATTTCCCATTTCCAATTCTTGATCTAAGCCTAACTGGGCTAGCCGGATTTTAGCTTCATTTAATTCAGTTTCCGCATCATTTTTTTCTGCCACTATTTCCGAGGAATACAAGGTGAAGAGAGGATCGCCTAAATCCACATCTTGGCCTTCCTGGACTAAAATCTCTTCAATAACCCCGGCGATTTTGGTTTCAAGCACCACTATTTTTTTAGGGACAATTGTCCCTTTAACTGTCAAAGCCTCTAGAAAATCCGCGGTGCCTACTTCGCTATAAGTGTAAAAATCCAGCCGGAAACTTTCTTGTTTGGGAATAAGAAAATAATAAGCCCCGAAGGCCGTTAAAGCTAGGGTGAGCAAAGCAAAAAGGAGCAAGCTGAACTGTTTCCCGCTTCCTTCTTGCCTGCGCTCCTTCTTTTTATTTCGCAATCTTTCAGGTATAATGGATTCCCGCATTTCTCAAACCAACCTTCCTTAAACACCCGGTGGATCTGCCTAGATATTCAAACTTTAGAGCATATTTCCTTGTTAGGCGCATAGAAAATATCTTCTGTGAAAAAATAGAAATCCCTGTAGTGAATTATTGGATCCGCAAACCTTACGCTCCTTCCGGCATAATTAAAAGGACGTTTTAAAATTACTCCGAACAAAAAGCGGGGCACCCCTTTGCGGCGCCCCGCCTTATTTCACTTTTTAGGCCAAGATTTCTTCTATTCTTTCCAATATTTCTTCATCTAAGGTTACTTCGATCGCTTTCACGTTGGCTTCAATTTGTTCGGGCCTGGTTGCACCCACCAAAGCACTGGCTACGTTAGGCTGTCTTAAAACCCAAGCCAAGGCCATTTCCGCAAAGGAAATTCCCCCTTCCCGGGCTAGATCCTCTAAAGCATCCACCTTGGCGATTACCCCGGAGGCAATCATTTCATTGATCCATTTATTAACCTCGGGATTAGAGCCCCTTGTCCCTTCCGGGATCTGCCCGCCGCGGTATTTTCCGGTCAGCATGCCTTGGGCCAGCGGTGAAAAGACGATCTGCCCAATCCCCTGTTTAGTGCTTAAGGGGATTATCTCTTCCTCGATATAACGGTTAAGCAGGTTATATACTGGTTGATTAACCACGATCCGATCTAACAAATAGTGATCCGCAATTGTGATTGCTTCTTGAATCTGGGCCGCACTCCACTGGCTTACACCCGCATAAAGTACTTTGCCCTGCCGGATAAAATCATCAATTACGCGTAAGGTTTCTTCCACAGGTGTTTCCGGATCGTAGCGGTGGCAGTAGAAGATATCCACGTAGTCTAATTCCATTCGTTTTAAACTGGCATGCAGTTGTTCAAAAACGTGTTTGCGCGATAAGCCCCGCTCGTTAACACCTTCCCCCATGGGCCAAAAGGCCTTTGTTGTAATAATATAGGATTCGCGGGGAAAAGAACGGAGGGCTTTTGCCATTACCCGCTCGCCTTCACCGCTTTCGTACACGTTAGCTGAGTCGAAAGAATTAATGCCCAGCTCGTAAGCGCGCCGTATTGTGTTCAGGGCTTGATCATCCTCAACTGTTTTTCCATAGGTCAGCCAACTTCCCAGAGAAATTTCACTCACTTTTAAGCCTGAACGGCCTAATCTACGATATTTCATGGAATTCCTCCTCGTTTTTTTTCTTTTTTTGATACTCTCTAAGCCCGTCCCGGATCGTAAGATAGACAATCACACTTACTGCCCAGGAAAGAAGCCAAAACAAAAGATCGAGAGCAAGCCGGAGTAAACTCGGCTCAGCCAAGTTAAATCCGGAAAGGCCAAAAACGCCTAGTAAAATACGGGAAAGAAGATAGGCAGGGAAGAAGACCACAAGGAATAAACCAACCTTAACCATCGCTCAGTCCCCCTTGCTTTAAACCCTTTTTCAATTCTTCGCCTCTGCCCCGTCTAATCCTTAACGATGCCTTCTCTATGATGGAAACCAACCATGTCCCCGATGGGCACTGTAAATAGGATTCCCGTCCCCGGGTCATCTAATTTACCCGCCTTGACCAACACATCGATTATAGGCTGTTTTTTATCCTCAGGAGTGAGGATAAAAATGATCTCCTTGGAAGACTCTACATGTAAGTTAAAGAATTTCTTGAATTCCTTTTCACCGGTTCCCCGGCCGTAAAAAATCGTGGCTCCAAAGGCCCCCGCTACTTTAGCTTCGTCGACGATGTGATCTGCTTTGCCCCGCTCTACAACCACAAAAATGGCTACAAATTGCATCCAAAAAACCTCCTTTCAGCAACTAAATACCAACAAAGATGCCCACGATAAGGACGCTGATCGCGGCCCCCAATGAGGTAAGCCCAACTAAACCAAATCCGTATAACAAAGGATCAGTAACAGCTAAAATTTTAGAAAGGCCAATAGCTACCGCCATATTAATAGGGATATTGATAGGCCCCGTGGTAGCGCTGGCAGAATCAAAGGCTATTCCCACAATCCCCGCCGGCGCGAAATAGGTTAAAATAATGGTGACAAACAAGATGGGAACGATTATTGTAGCGGAAGAAATCTGAAAGAGGATTTTTGCAATGCCTAAAGCCATTCCGATCCCAAAACCAACGGCAACTGCATGAATTAGGACCTGTTTAGGCAAAGCCCCAACTGAGAGTTCCTCCGCCTCCATTGCCAAAGCATGGAGGGCCGGCTCCGCTAAAGTGGAAAGGTAGCCTAACAAAAATCCCGCGGCCACAATCCAAAACTTATTATCTAAAACTATTAAATTCGCCCCGACGCTTTCACCTAAAGGCAGCAGACACAGGGTTAAGCCCTTTAAAAACAAAAAAAGCCCGATTAAACTTAAGAAGTAACCTCCTATAAAAGAGTGCGGCTTTTCCAAGGGGCGCCTTAAAACCAATAGTTGAAAAAGAATTAAGCCCAAAACAATGGGAGTTATGCTTTTAAATGTACCGAACAAATCTTTGAGCACGGAGATCCTCCTTTGATGGTGCGCAGATTATTTAGATCATAAACTGGACAATGCTCTGCCTTTTCATTATACCTTATTTTGGACCGCTTGTGAAAAGATCCGAAGAATCCCCGCCGGCGGTAAAGAAATAATAGTTTTCTACCGATATTATAAGTAAGAGCAAGGTTGAAGTGAAAAAAATGAGAATCCCCCCCATACACACATCCGGTAAAAAGCAGCTGGAGAAGATAATTACAGGCGAAGTCCCGAAACTGGCCGTCAAGAAAAGCGACGATGTTCTCAGCGTGAGCCGCAAACCTTCCACAGGCCGCAGCCGCCTCAGTTTCCAATACAACAAAGAATTAAAGGGAAATGTCGTTCACCTAATCCACAATACAACAGGAGAAACCATCAGAAAAACCCCTTCTGATGCTGAAGCAGATCACCTGATTCGAATTCGAAAATTGATGGGTTTACATCTCGATAAAAAAGGGTGAACAGCAAATCAAATTACCTGCGCTTGATTTCACCTTCCCCATATTTTTGGGCAATCCTAACCAAGAGGGCGGCGCAGTCATCCATAGCCTGGACACAGGCATATTCCAATTTACTGTGATGGTTGTGACTTCCCGTCCCCAAGTTTGGGCAGGGAAGCCCCATAAACGACAATTGGGCGCCATCTGTACCGCCGCGCACCGGATTGCTTTGGGGGTTACCCCCCACCTCCCGCACAGCGGCGTAGGCCGTTTCGATTAGATGCCAATGGGGTTTGATTTGTTCCGCCATATTGGCATAACTGTCAGCAATCTCTACCACAGCTGTACTCAAACCATATTTAGAATTTAGATGTTCCGCAGCCAGCTGCAAAGTGTCCTTTTTAGCCTCGAATTTTTCCCGGCAGTGATCCCGCAGCAGGTAAGTTAACTCAGCGTGCTCTACACTCCCCTTTAAGTCAATTAGGTGGTAAAAACCTTGATATCCCTCAGTGTATTCCGGGCGTTCCAAAACGGGTAAGAAAGCATTAAATTCCATGGCAATCAAAGCGGCGTTTTTCATTTTTCCTTTAGCTGTTCCCGGGTGTATGTTCCGGCCTTGGATTGTGATTTTAGCAGTAGCTGCATTGAAAGTTTCGTAATCTACCGAACCGAAAGCCCCCCCGTCCACTGTATAAGCAAAATCGGCGCCAAAGCGTTCCAGATTAAAGCGATCTGCCCCCCGCCCTATTTCTTCATCGGGGGTGAAGCCGATTTTGATGGTGCCGTGCTTTATTTCGGGATTAGTTAGCAGCTCCTGGGCCATAGTCATAATCTCCGCTATCCCCGCCCTATTATCCGCCCCCAGAAGGGTTGTGCCGTCGGTGACAATCAAATCGCGGCCGATATATGATTTCAAAGAGCCGTATTCTCGAGGGCTAAGGATAATGTTCTGCTACGGATTAAGGCAAAGATCGCCGCCGTCATAATCTTCGATTATTTGAGCTTTAATATTTTGATATGGTACATCTTGGACTGTATCTAGGTGAGCGAGAAAGCCAATCACCGGCCCGGACCAATTCTTTATGTTGGATTCGATAGTACCGAACACGTAGCCGTTTTCATCTAATTCCGCATCCCGGATACCCAATTCCCGCATTTCCTGTACTAAATACCGCCCAAAATTAAGTTGTTGAGGAGTGCTGGGAAAAGTCTCGCTGCCGGCATCAGACGGAGCCTCAAATTTCAAATACCGCAATAATCGTTCGTACGCTCTCATTATTCCGCCTCCCAGGCCAATTTAACGTTTGATTTGTAGAAATGATTTCCCTTTACTTTCGTTTTTTCCTGCCGGAAGAATTTATAAAAGGAAAACCGGCCTTACCGTGAAAGGCCGGCTGCTTTTTGGGGACAAACAATTTAAGCCTCCGGATGTGTACAGGCCGGGGGAAGATTGTTATAATCTTAATGGAAAGGGTGATGAAGCTTGCGCAGATATTTCATCAACGGTTTACTAATTCTGTTGCCTGGAGTCATAACAGTCTATGTGCTTGTTTTTGGCCTTGTTACTATCGACGGCATCTTGGGAAAGGTCATAGCCAGATTAGTAGGTTTCCATATCCCCGGCGCAGGCGCCGTCCTTACTCTACTCTTAGTTTTGGCCACAGGTATTTTTACAACCAATGTAATTGGACGCAAGGTTTTTCACTGGGCAGAAGGAATTTTTTTGAAAATCCCCATTTTGAATAACATTTACCAAGGAGTGGGGCAGGTTGTCAAAGCCTTTTCTGATTCAAATGAGGCCCAAAGGTTTCAGCGGGTGGTTTTAGTCCAATACCCCCGGTTAGGGATGTATGCCTTGGGTTTTGTCACTAACGAGGATATCCCGGAATTCAACACCGTCATTAAAAGCAGTTCTACAACGGTGTTCATCCCCACCACGCCTAACCCAACTTCCGGTGTTTTCATAGTGGTTCCCAGCACTGACTGCCTTCCTGTGGATATTAGTGTGGAAGACGCTTTTAAGACTATTATTTCCGCGGGGATCGTGGGGCCCAACCGGAGCTAAAAGGAAACCTCCTTAAACACTGCCGGGCGTAAAACCAGGTTAAATTTACTCAAAGGCCAATAACGCCAGATTGCACGGCCGATAACAAGCTTGCGCGGTACAAAGCCAACTCTGCTGAAACGGCTGTCTTCACTGTTATTGCGATTATCACCTAAAACAAAATAGGAATTTTCGGGGACCCGATGCGGGGTGAAATCAAGCCGGGGCGGAACCAAAATATATTCCTCTTCAATAGCCTGATCATTAACATAGACTACGCCTTCCCTAATAGCTACTTGATCCCCGGGGATGCCAATGACCCGTTTAATAAATTGTTCGCCAGTATTAGAAGGATTTTTAAAAACATTTATTTCACCGCGCGCAGGCGCTATAAATCGGTAAGAGATCTTGTCCACCAACAAACGTTCCCCGTGTTTTAAAGTTGGCAGCATAGAATCGCCATTTACAGTGTAAGCCCGGGCAACAAAAATCATGATCAAAGCAGCAATAATTACAGACGAACCAATGGTTTCCAACAACTCCCGCAGCGGGCTCTTTTTTCGAGGGGCAACTGCTTTCAAAGTAACTACCTCCAAGTGGTGGGCTGTATGAGGATTCCACGTTGAAGATAAAAAATCCTGCCTGGGAAGCCAGGCAGGGGAAGGAAAATAAATCTTTCTTTAGGACAGCTTCCAAAAACAAGACTGGCAAACCTGCTTATACAATCTTGCAGATTTTCGAAATAAGGTCTCATCCTTAGTTTCTAAGGCTTGCTCAATTTGATCTTTTAAGATAACACCCCAAAGGACTAAATCGATTTGTTCCCGGATAAAAGCCGCGAAACCCGGCACTAAAACGTTTTTGGATACCGCTTCGCTGGGTAACATCAACTCTTCGTACCAATCGGGGGTTTCGTCTTTAAAAACAAGCTGGACATGGAGAGTTCCTCTGAAATCCTGCAACACTTGCCAAGCCTCTAAAGGATCTTCAATCCGGGCCTCCCTATTAGTCTTTTTTTCTTTCAATAAACGGCCGTTCACCAAAGTAATCTGTTCCGATTCAAGAGTTCCCAATTCCAACACAAAGCCTTTTTCCGAGGCTCCCGCTTGGGCAACCAGCATCGTGTTGGGAAAATAATCGCGGGTAGCAACAAAAACTAATCTTTCCATCAAATCCGAGTTTTGCAGCAGTTTTTCCAAAAGAAACTTACTAAACTTGTGTTCTAAAGGGGCCTCACAAAATCGCTTCAGAGCATATTCCTTATGTATAATCATCTTTTCCCTCCACAAATGAAGATCATTACACTATATGCAAAAGACCCGTTTTAAGCACAATGGATTTGTAAGCCGTCATAAGCCAACTTTACCCCGAAAGGGAGAGTTTTATTCAATTTATCGTGTTCCAGCAGATGAGAGATGTGGGTAAAATAAGTTTGCCGGGGCCGAAGTTTGTCCACAAGCCGGAGGGCTTGTTCTACATTTAGGTGTGTAGGATGGGCTTCATAGCGGACAACTCCTAAAACTAAAACCTGCAGACCCTGCAGGAGTTCTAAAGAAGCCGGGGGGATATAACTGCAATCAGTTATATAAGCCAGCTGTCCTAAACGATAGCCCAAAATGGGAAGCCGGCCGTGAATAACGGGGATGGGCTGCACCCGGGCGCCCTTAACCTGAAAAAGATCCTTGTCAACAATAATGGTTTCCACCCGCGGTTTCCCTCCCCCTTTTTGGGTCTTCCTGAAAACATAAGCAAAGACTTCCCGCAGCTCTGAAATTGTGGTTTTGTTTCCGTAGAGGGGAATGCTTTTTTTAGCGCCGCGGCTAAAAGCCCGTAAATCATCAAAGCCAAAGACATGATCCGCATGGCAATGAGTGTATAAGACTCCATCTACATGCTTGAGGCCGGCCTCAAGGGCCTGCAGCCTAAATTCGGGGGCAGTATCAATGACTATACTGGCCTCTTTCGTCTTTAGCCATAAAGAACTGCGGGTTCGCTTATTTTTAGGGTTCAGACTTGTGCAGACCGCACAGCTGCATCCAATCACCGGTACCCCATGAGAAGTCCCTGTCCCCAAAAACGTAACTTCCACATTTTGACATCCTTTCCCGCCTTGACCAGAACAGTAGTTCTGTATATAATTGATGCGAACCTTTGTTCTGAAAGGAGCAATAATAATTGATCGCCTACTGTGGCTTGCGCCACTTTTATATTCACCATTTTACCCCTTCCCGGCCAGGCTCTTTTTACATTTTAACATACAACGAGGATGTTTGGGATTTTTCCCCGGAGTTAAAGCAGTATGGGGTTCAAATCAAGCCTAATATTGTCTGCCAGCTGGAAAAACCAATTCTAACCGAACCGATCGCCCCAGATGATTTTTGGCCTTTCGCTCAGATATGGCATGATTTTTCAAAGCAGTACACAGAAGAACTGGAGCCGGAATATCCCCATTCCTGGTATCTGCGCTTCAGGCGGCTGGGGATTCTGGAACAATTTATTGCCGACTTGGAGATATTCTTGGAAAAGGAAAACTGGGGAGCCATTTGGGGTGCGGGCACCGGCAAATTGGTGGCAAAACTGGCAGCACACAACCCCCGCCCCGGCGGGAGTTTTGTCCCTCAGCAGCGGACTGAAGATTTTTTAAAACAAATTCCCCTAAGGCGCCTGCCCCTGCCGGAATCAAAACAACTGGAGAAGCTCGGCTTGAAAACAATCGGAGAATTAGCTGAATTATCTCTGACGGAACTGACTGCCCAATTTGGTCAAAGAGCAAAAGTACTGCAGCAATTAGGCCGGGGCCAAGATTTAATTCCCTTTCAAGCCCAAGCGGCCGGGGATTTGCGCTGGGAATTAGACTGTACCGCTTTAAAGGGGTTTTTAAGGCCTTTAACGCCCCGGGAACTGAAGCCTTACTTAAAGCAAGGCGCCCATCAGCTTGCCCGCATCCTGCAGGAACAAAATAAAATTGCCGGAGTCTTAAAGTTAGAAGTCATTTCCGCTGAACAAGCCTTTTTAAAAACCCAGCGGCGATTTAAAACGCCCACTAATGAAGCGGGTGTTTTAAAAAGAGCGGTTGAAAGCATCCTTCCCCAAAAATCGCTGGCCAAAATCACCTTAGCTGCGGGCGCCCTCGAGAAGGCCCCGCCTACTCAATTAAATATGTTTTTAGAACCGGCCGCTCCCCAGCTTGCGGCAGGGCTCCCGGCCCAAATTGGAGTTAAACTCTCCCGGAGAGATCGATTTTTAATAATGCAAGAGGAGTCTTTTTCAAAATGAGGCTCGTTAACCAGCCCATCCAACTGATTAAATTAAACGGTTTCCCCTTCCGCTTTTATTTCCGGCGCCCCTATTACATCAAGTATATCCTGGATCATTGGCGTGAATCGGGTCAATGGTGGTTGGAAGAACCGGAATTGCATGTCTATGAAGTCAGCACCAACCGCTGCTGGTGCGAACTCCATTATTTACCCGCCCAAGAACATTGGATTTTGTACCGCCTGGCCGATTAGAGCATAACAAAAGTCTTCGGAGGTGTTTAAGTGTTTGTGCATTTACATGTCCATTCTCCTTATTCTTTCTTAGATGGGGCTTCTCCCCCGGAATCTTACCTGCAAGAAGCGGCTCGCTTTGAAATGCCGGCCTTGGCCCTGACAGATCACGGTAATGTCAGCGCCGCAGTAGATTTTCAGAAGAAAGCACTGGCTTTAGGAATCAAGCCAATTCAAGGCGCTGAAATTACCACTGAAGACGGTACCCACCTTACCTTGCTCGCGGAAAACCAGAAAGGTTACAGTAACCTCTGCCGCCTTTTAACTGCCGGATATAGATTGGGCCCCGGCCGTTCTTGCGCAGTTTCCTGGGAAGCCTTGGGGAACAATGCCCACAATTTAATTGCTCTCAGCGGCTGCCGTCGTTCGGGCATCTCTAGAGCTATTTTAAACAGGGATTATAAGAGGGCGGAGAGAGAAGCCCTGCGCTTGGTGGATATTTTCGGAAAAGAACAGGTCTATTTAGAGATGATTAATAGTTTTTCCATTTTTACCAAACGCCTGCTTACCCAGGTTTTTCGCCTGCATCAAAAACTAAAAATCCCCATCGTGGCAACTAACAATGTCCACTATTTAAAAAAAGGAGATTTTCCCCTCCACGACCTGTTAGTATGCGTAAGGACCCGGACTCAATTAACTGACCTTCATCCGGAGCGGCCCTTAAACGGAGAAAATTATTTCGCCTCTCCGCAGGAAATGAAAAAACGGTTCGCCCCTTTTCCTGAGGCAATTCAAAACACTTTGGAGATTGCCAAACGCTGTACTCCGGTACTGGATTTGGAGCAAAATCTTTTTCCCCGTTTTTTCCCTGATCATGAGCCCCAAAAAGCCGGGCAGTTCCTGGCCAAACTCACTTGGGAAGGCGCCGAAAAACGATACGCTTCAATTACTCCAGCCCTGCGCCGGCGGATTGAACACGAATTGAAAATTATCAACCGGCTCGATGTGGCTGATTATTTTCTTGCAGTTTGGGATTTGGTCCGAGAGGCCCAAAAACGAAAGATTTACTACGCAGGAAGAGGATCCGCGGCGGATTCAGTGGTGGCTTATTGTTTGGAAATTACCAACGTAGACGCTTTCGCCCGCGGTTTACTCTTCGAACGATTTTTAAGCGCGGAACGGGCCCAAAAACCTGATATTGATATTGATTTCGATGCCCGCCGCCGCGATCAAATTGCTGATTATGTTTATAACCGCTATGGTAGGGATTATGCCGCTTCGGTCTGTACGTTCCACACTTACCGCGCCCGCTCCGCTTTAAAAGATTTAGGCGGGGCCTTCGGTTATAGCCCGGCAAAACTGAGAGAGTTAACTAAAAATATAACCAGTGTTCCCGCGGACGGC
This sequence comes from Bacillota bacterium, assembly GCA_012518645.1. GTDB lineage: Bacteria > Bacillota > Limnochordia > Darwinibacteriales > Darwinibacteriaceae > JAAYRS01. Next base: position 20,736 of record JAAYRS010000117.1, on the reverse strand, counting down.
ATTGAGAATTTACTAAACCGTTTGCCGGAATTAAAAAAACATCCCCTGCACCAGGCAAAATTCAAGAAGCTTTTAACTTATTGCGCTGCCGTTAATGGCCTGCCCCGCCACATTGGCACCCACTTGGGAGGACTGGTGATCAGCGGACGCCCTTTAACAGAAGTAACCCCGCTGCAGTTTGGAGCTAAGGGGGCTCCCATCATCCAATTTGATAAGAACACTATTGAGGATTTGGGCTTGATCAAAATTGATGTGCTTTCCCTCCGGACTTTGGCTGCGGTTTCCCAGGCAGCTCAAAAAACCGGGCCCAAACTGCAGTACAACCAAATCCCATTAAATGACGGCCCCACTTTCGAACGCTTAAAAAAAGGAGAGACAGTAGGGGTTTTTCAGCTGGAAAGCCCTGCCCAACGCCATCTCCAAACCCGGCTTCAAGCGGATCATTTTGAAGATATTGTGGCTAGTATTGCCTTAATCCGCCCCGGACCCATTCAAGGGAATATGGTAGAACCATTTCTTGCGCGCCGCCGCGGCCGGGAAAAACCCACTTATATCCATCCTAAATTGGAAAAAATTTTAGCCTCCACCTATGGAGTAGTCTTGTATCAAGAACAAGTAATTGAAATTGCCGCTGAAATAGCGGGTTTTACCCCTGGGGAATCGGATCGTTTACGAAGAGTAATGACTAATTTTCGCTCTCAAACCGAAATGGAAGCAATAGGGAAAGAATTTATCGCCAAAGCAGAGGCTAACGGAGTCAAGCAGAAAATTGCAGAAACAATTTTCTCTTATCTCGCGGGTTATGCGGGCTATGGATTTTGCCAAGCCCACGCTGCCGCTTTCGCAGATACTGCTTATCGTACCGCCTATTTATTAGAACACCATCCCGCTCAGTTTTACGCTGCTTTGCTTAACCAACAGCCTTTGGGTTTTTATCCGGCCAACACCCTTTGCGCCCAAGCCCGCAACCGCGGACTGACAATCCTTTCCCCGGACATTAATCACAGCGTCCCGGAATTCGAAGCGGCCGGAAATTCAATCCGGATTGGCCTTCGGCAGGTTAAAGGCATGGAAGACACGTTTTTAGAATCTATTCAAGAGGCCCGCCTAGAACAACCTTTTTATTCTTTACACGATTTTGTGCGGCGGACAGCAGTTAATAAAGATGTTGTTGAGAACTTGATTTTGGCCGGGGCTTTCGATCGTTTTTCCTTAAACCGGCGGGCCCTGCTTTGGGATCTTCCCAAGTCCTACCGCTTAAAACAAGGCAGTCTCTGTTTAGAAAACCCCACTGCAAATTACTCCATCCCGGATTTCGCCCCCTTAGAACGCTGGCTGCGGGAATATGCGTCCCTAGGTCTGGCCGCCAAAGAGCATATTATGGAATTCTACCGGCCCCGCCTTTCAAAACAAATTCTGTCCAGCAAAGAAGTAAAAGCGCAAAAAGAAGGGATAGTGCGTACGGCAGGCCTCGTTATTCGGGCTCAGCGGCCTCCAACCCGCAGTGGAAAAACTGTTGTTTTTTTAACTTTGGAGGATGAGTTTGGTTTGTTCGATGTCATTATTTTTGAAAACATTTATCGCAAATTTGGCCCGCTAATTTTCAACCAACCCCTGCTGTTGATTAAAGGGGAAATTTCCAGAAAGGAGCACCGCCGACTAACCACTATTAAAGCTCTTCAAATTAGGGCTTTGGCTTAAAAGAATTCCGGTGAAGCCACTGGAACAAGATCTTCTTCGGCGCCGCTTTCAAAATTAAGGTAAATTAAATAGTACTCTTCTCCGTATTGGACCCCCAAGCGGGCAGTGAGGATTTCTTCTTGTTTTCCATTAAGGATCAAAGCCAGTTTTTGATCCAGGACTTCAACCCCCCTTTTGATTTTATCTTCCAATTCCCATTCTTGTTCCGCCGTTCTCTCCAAAGGTTGTCCTGATCTGCTTTGGGCCAGGTAGTAAGGGACACCCCAAAATCCTAAGATTGCGCCGTCCGCCGCGCTGATTTGGACTTTTACAGGCTCAGCGTACCGCAAAATCCCATCCCGCACCGGTACAAAAGTCAGGGTAGCCTTGTTCTGTAGTAACTGGAGATCTGTCACATGCATGGGGGGAAACCCTTTTTCCAGCAAGAAGCTGTTTCCGAATTGGATTAACTCCCGGGAAGTTAATCGTTGTTCCTCAATGGTTTGAACTGTGGCCATCCATAAAACCACCCCCCCTTTTTGAGAAACTTCCACAATAAGGTGTTGTTCCTCTCCTTGGGCTTCCACAGTGTAGGTTGGCGGAGAACCCCGGCTTTCCTTGGTAACCTTAAAGTCCAATTCTTGCTTTCCGCTAAAGGCTTGGGCTTGGGAAACGGCTTCTTGGGGGCTGATTATCTCCCCCTCGATTTCCCCCTTCCTGAGAGGAATTTTGAACTCATCTAAATCGTTATTAATGGTGGCTAAAGTTTGCAGCAAATCGCCAAAAGTTAAACGGGCACCAAGGTATTCCCGCCAAGAAACCCAGGGGAATTCTTTTTCTTTTTGCACCAAAATGTTTTGCAGTCCCCTGCTGACACGCCCCGCTTGTTGATACAAGCGTTCGGCTTGCTCCGGGTTGAAAAGGAAACTATATTTATAAGCCTGGGCCAACAGCCCGGCGATTCGTTCGGTTTGAATTTCCCCTAAGGGCAGTTCTCCCATATTACTTTGAGCCGCATAAACCAGACGCCGCAGATCGGCACCGATAGAATCGCGCAGCGGATCACTTTGGGCTAAACGGGATCGGCCTAATTCTATGGTTAATTCTTGAAGATGGGTGGCAAATTCGCTTAAGGCCCGCCGGTAGCTGACCTCGATCTGCCTTTGATAAATTCGGTGCAGGTAATACTGGCCGCCGGCAAACCCCACACTGAGCAAAACCAAAGCGAACACTATTATTATCAGCCTGTCCTTGAGCTTACAATTCACCACTCAGCCCCCTAACCGGAAAAAACGTGTTTGCCGATGGTCTTTAAAACCGGCCTGTTTTTAATCCAAGCACTGCGGGTTTTAGCGGGATTATAAAAATAAAGGGCGCCGCCGGTGGGATCAAGTCCGCTTAGAGCATCGTGAGCTGCCTGCAAAGCCCTGGAATCGGCTTGATTGTAGATCCGCCCGTTGGCTACTATGGAAAAAGCCAGCGGCTCGTAAATTACGCCCGGGATAGTATTGGGAAATTCCGGATGGCGGACCCTGTTTAAGATCACCGCGGCAACCCCAATTTGGCCGTCGTAAGGTTCCCCTTCTGCCTCGGCCTGCACAGCCCGGGCTAAAAGATCAAGGTCCGTTTCGGAAAATCCGGCTCGCCAGCCCTCAAGGTCATTTTTTTCCGGCGGTTTTTCCCGGGAAGGAGGTGCTGCCGGAAAGTTAAACCACCATAGAAACAAAAACACAGTTAAAATTAATAGGGCCCAAAATTGTTTAAGCTGTCCGTTAAATCTGCCCACACCCCAATTCCCCCTTTTTCTTCAACAGTTAAAGGCAGGATAACTCTTTTTTGTCCAGAAATTGTACTTGGATTTGTTTATCCCGAGGAGGACTCTTGTATGCAATTACCAAAACTAGCTGTCCGCAGGCCAATCGCTATTACTGTCGTGGTAATCATTGCAATTTTATTTGGATTCATCTCTCTGCAGAAGATTGGCATTGATCTTCTGCCTGATCTTAACTTCCCCGTAGCGGTAGTAGTGATCCCCTATCCCGGCAGCTCAGCCAGGACCATTCAACAAGATGTAACTATACCGGTGGAAGGGTCCTTAGCTAATGTCAGCGGCCTGCGCAGGATAGATTCTTTCAGCATGGCCAACATCTGCGCAATCACCCTCCAATTTCAATGGGGCACGGATATGCTTTCCGCTTTGGATCATATCCGCAATAATTTGGCCCAAGCGGCCCTAACACTCCCCGACGAAGTCCAAACACCAGTTGTCGCCCAGGTTGACCCCAACGATTTTCCTTTAATGCTGGTGGGAGTAAGCGGGGATGATCTCACGCCTATTGAGCTTTCCGAAGAATTATTAGAAATCAAACCCCAGTTAGAGCAGATTTTGGGCGTGGCGGAAGTGAGCCTTCTGGGAACAAGCAAAGAAGAAATCCAAGTCTTATTTGACCCTGAACATTTAAATGAAATCGGGCTGACGCCGGTTATCCTTCAGCAATTAATAATGTATCAAAACATTGTTGTCCCCGGCGGGACGGTTACCGCCGAAAACACTCGTTTCAGCACCAGAGCCGGAAGTGAGATTAAAACCGTCGCCGAATTGGAAGATATTATTGTAGGCATGGAACAAGGCAGCGGCATCCTCGGTTTGGGCGGTATGATCCCCTCCTTAACTTACCTTTCCGATGTGGCTGAGGTAAGCACCCATCTGCAACCCCGCGATGGAATAACCCGGTTTAACGGCGAAGATACCGCCTTAATCCAAATTATGCGCCAAAGCGGGGCAAACACTGTGCGCGTAGCAGATAATCTTCGGAAAACTTTACACCGCTTAGAAGCTGAATACCCCCACCTTCAATTTACAACAATCACCGATCAATCCCTATTTATCCGCAACAGCATCAGCAGTTTAGCCACCAGCGGGCTTATTGGGGGATTTTTGGCCGTAGCTGTACTTTGGTTTTTTCTCCGCAACCTCCCAAGCCTTCTAATTATAGCTTTATCAATTCCCGTATCAATTATTGCCAGTTTTGTCTTAGTGTATTTTTCCAATCTTTCTTTAAATCTAATGACTTTGGGGGGCCTGGCTTTAGGCATAGGAATGCTGGTGGATTCCTCCATCGTGGTCTTGGAAAATATTTACCGCCACAGAACAGAGGGGGCGGCCCCCCAAGAAGCTGCTGAAAACGGTGCCGGGGAAATAACGGGAGCTATCACCGCTTCAACAGCAACCACGATTGCTGTCTTTTTACCGGTGATCTTTCTCCAAAGTATTGCCGGACAGCTATTTAAAGAATTAGGCTTAACGATCTCCTATTCTTTGCTTGTTTCTCTTTTGGTAGCCTTAACACTTATACCTATGCTTTCTGCCAAATTCATTAGAAAAAAAACCCGGCCGGCCCTTTCTTCCAAGAAAAAGCCTTCCCTTTTTAGAAAAGTACAGCGGGGCTACCTCCGCTTTCTACAGTTAATACTGGACAAGAAAACGATCGTACTGGGGGCTGTGGTACTTTTACTGATCTTTTCCGCTCTAATCTACCCCAGCCTTGATCAGGAATTCTTACCCAGTTTCGATGAGGGTTTTCTAGGGGTGACCGCCATGCTGCCGGCGGGGCTTCCTTTAGAAAAAGTGCGCACGATGATCACGGGAATCGAAGATGACTTGGCCGCCATCCCGGAGATAGCCAGCGTTGCCACCCAAGTTGGGGACCAAGGGGAAATGAATGTTTTGGATTTGGTTGCCGGTACCGGAATAGAAAACGCCCAGTTTTCCATTACTTTAATCCCCCACGAACAGAGGAAAGGAAGCAGCAGCCAAATTGCCGAAGAGCTGCAGAATATGCTGACAGAACACGGAGCCCTGCGGGTTAATATCGCCGACAGCTCCTTGTTCGGATCGGCTGCCAGCACTATTTTAGCGCCTAACCTTTTAATTGAAGTGCGCGGGGAAGATGTTGAGGTTTTACTCGGCCTTTCCAAGGAATTAATCAGGGAATTGAGGCAAATCCCCGGTTTTCGGGACGTGCAGGATTCTGAATTCCGCCGGGGCCAAGAACTCTTTTTAAACGTGGACACTTCCCGCAGTATCCTGGGGGGTTTCACCGCCGGGCAGGTGGGTTTGGGAATGCGTTATGCAACTTCCGGCCTAAAAGCAACCGATTTGCAGATCGGAAGGCGGGTTCTGCCTGTAATGCTTAGGCCCAATTCTCCCGTTGATTCCGTGGACGATTTATTAAACACAAAAATTACTTCACCTGTGCAAATCGGTGGTTTTGGGGAAAACCCCATTCTTCTCAACGAAGTGGTCGAACCCATTGTGGGGCCGGCCCCCACAGTGATTCAGCGCACCAACCGCCTCCCGGTAATCTATGTCACCGGAATTTTAGGCGATCTTTCCTTAACCAAAGCTACACAGGCCGCACAGAAAATCATTGAAAAGATGGCAATCCCCCGGGGCTACCATGTTAACATCGGCGGGATGCAGGAGGTTATAGATGAATCCCTGGACGAATTGGGCTTGGCCTTGGCTTTAGCGGTGGCTTTGGTCTATTTAGTTATGGCTGCCCAGTTTGAATCCTTTCTCCAGCCCTTTATCATCATGTTTTCTATCCCCCTGGCCTTAATCGGTTCCCTAGGAGGTTTGTGGCTGGTAGGCGGGAATATCGGCATTATGGCAATTATCGGGATTATCGTCCTGGCAGGGATTGTTGTTAATAATGCCATTGTCTTAGTAGATTACATTAATCTCAAGCGGAAAGAAGCGCCCCAAATGCCCGTAAGGGACGCTGTCTTAGAAGCGTGCCAAGTACGGCTGCGCCCCATTTTGATGACCTCTATCACCACCATTTTCGGCCTTTTACCCGTGGCTCTGGGTTTTGGGGTGGGTTCGGAATTCCAAAGGCCCCTGGCAGCCACAATTATGGGCGGACTGGCAACTTCTACGTTTTTAACCTTGTTTGTGATTCCCGTTATCTATGAATTGTTCCACCGCCTGGAAAAGAAAGAAAAGACCGGCCAAACCCGGACAATATAAGCGGGGGTAACCTAGATGTTTTTTGCTTAAGTACAGGAAAATAACGATGCCGATTACATTGGAAAACCAAATAGGCAAATAAAAATAAGATGATGAACTTGCTTTCCGCTATCTGCAGGGTGTCCAGGACATAGAAGATAGTTAGTAAAGCAAAGATGATGGGTAAACCCGCGGGATAAGCGTACCGGCCCCCTTTGTCCCGCAGCATAACCGGGCGTTGAACATAAAGCCTAATCCCTTTTCCGCTCGTAGCAGTAAGCGGGCTTGGTCCAATAAAAATAATGACCGAGGGTAATCTCCGGGCTTAGGGACAAAGGTAAAAATATAATTCCTGCGGCAAGATAAGCCGTCCCCACCCAGAAATTATTCTTTTTCATTTTGATCATTTCTTTTAAGGCTGGAGATTTCCTCAATGGGCAGTTTAAAAAAATCTGAGGTGAAAAAGACCAATTTTAAAGAAGGATTATACCTTCCCGTTTCAATTGGGCTGATTGTCTGTCGGGAAACTCGCAGGATATCCCCTAATTCTTGTTGGCTTAACCCCAGCCTTTTCCTTAATTATTCCACTCTATTTTCCATAAAATCGCCCCCTTTGGAAAGCAGCTTTTACATGTATTATAACTTCTGGCTGCCCCCTTGTTGAGTACCCTTTACATAAAAGGTCCCGCCGAGGCCCGGTTTAAATCTTAACTGCCTTGATTTTTTCCGTAACCAGATCTTGGGGATAAAACAGAAGCACCGCCACACCGGCCAGGACAAAGAAACCCGCCAGGGGCCCGCTGATCCGCACGCCCAAAGGTTGAGCTACACTAAAACCATAACGCTCAAGGACAAAAGTTAAAACAAGAGAACTAAGCCCGATAGCTGATTTTAAAATCAGGCCCTGGACTCCGAAATAGATTGCTTCTCTCCGTTTTCCCGTTAAGGCATAATCGTAATCTGTAAGTTCCGCCAGCATAGCATTGGGAATTATAAAAAAGCCTGCTAAAGGAAAACCCGCCAATCCAACCGTAATTAAACCTTGCCACAAAATCGGGATGTTTCCGGGCCAAAGCCCTACAAAACCCAAGGCCCCCAGAACTAAAGCCTGCAAGGTCATGGTCAGCAGGAGCACCTTCTTGTAACCGTATCTATTGCTTAAAACGACAATTAAGGGAAAGCAGAGCACAGAAATAAGCAAGGCGACCCCCAAGACCAGCCCGACAGCACCTTCGTCCATGACCATCAGGACCGTTACCACATACGGTACTGCAATCATAGTCATGTTAAAGCCAAACCACAGCAAAAGCTGGGCGGCGAGGTAAAATAAGAACGGCTTGTTCCGAAAAGTTAAAGCCGTACTTACCCACAAGCTTTCCGGTTCACCAGCCTCCTGCAGGCGGCGCTCTTTCACGGTAAACCCGGTAATGGCGAAAGATGCCAAGGCCACCAAGCCTAAAACCAGCCCCATGATTTTAAAATTAAAAGTTTCAATGAGCCAAGCCGAACCAACCATGGCAATTGCCAAGCCCGCAATATTGAAACCTGCCTGCCAGGCGGAAAGCCTGGTGCGCTCACTATGATCACCGGCTAGTTCCGGCAGGAGTGCTAAGTAAGGAGCGACCACAACAGTGTAGAAAAAGAAAAAGGAGCTAAGGACAAAGGCTAAATAAAAGAACCGCAAGGTATCTGAACCGCCCAACGGAATCCAAACCAAGAAAAAAGATAAAGCCAAGGGCACCATGCCGTACTTAATAAAGGGCAAACGCCGGCCTCCTTGGAAACGGCTGTTGTCGCTCCAAAAGCCAACTAAGGGATCAGCCACAGCATCGATTATGCGCCCGATAACCATAGCCAAACCCACTAAAGCAATTGGCAGTAAAGCCGCAAGTCCCCTTTCTGCCGGCGGAGCATAAAAATAGGTCACCCACTGAACCACAACTTGGGTCAGCAAAGCTACCCCCACATAGCCTACACCATAGCGCACTCCCAGCACTTTATTTTCCTCCTTTAGATATACTTATCTAAAACTTCCTTTAAGCCCGCCTTTTGCTGCAAACCCACTATTGTTTCCATAGGCCGGCCATCCTTAAAAAGCATCAAGGTGGGAATACTCATTATGCCGTATCTGCCCACAGGCTCCGTTACTTGATCTACATTTACTTTCACAAATTTAATTTTACCTTGGTATTCCCTGCTCAGCTCGGCGAATAAGGGGGCAATCTGACGGCAGGGGCTGCACCAAACCGCCCAAAAATCCACGAAGACGGGTTAAGTGGCTTCCAAAACTTCTTTTTCAAAATTAGAGTCAGTTGCTTCAATCAATTTATTCATGTACAACGCCCCTATCTAATAATCCTTGTTGCTGTTTTCCCCAAGAAAACGCTGAAACCAATTGGTGATCTCCTCTAAACGGCGCCGGCGCTGACGAGGCTTCCCGCTGCGGCTTAACTCATGGTTTTCCCCCCTGAACAGGCAAAGGCGGGACTGCACACCATGATATTTTAAAGCCGTAAACATCTGCAAACCCTCTGGCAGCCAGCAGCGGTAATCTTCTTCGCTATGGATAAATAAAGTCGGCGTTTGGACCTGATCAGCATACTTGAGAGGAGACTGCGCCCATAGTTTTTCCCAATCAGACCAGGGAGAGGCCCCAATTTGATCATCGACGAAGAAATAACCAATATCAGCGGTATAACCCATAGAGAACCAATTACTGATGCTGCGCTGGGAAGCCGCCGCTTTAAAACGATCGGTATGCCCAATAATCCAATTGGTCATAAATCCTCCGTAAGACCCGCCGGCCACAGCCAAGCGTTCTTCATCTATATTGGGATGCCGCTCGAGGACAAAATCAGTAAAGCTCATTAGATCCTCGTAATCTACAGTACCATATTTACCGCGTATGTCGGCGAACTCATTCCCTCTTCCATCGCTGCCCCTGGGATTGCAAAAAAACACAAAATAACCTTGATTGGCCCAGTACTGCATCTCGTGGAAAAAAACCGGGCCGTAGACGGTTTTAGGCCCCCCGTGGATATTAAGGATCCCCGGGTATTTCCGTCCCGGATCATAATCAACGGGAAAGAGAACCCAGCCGTCGATTGTGACACCAGGAGCAGTTTCCACACTCAAAGGCCGCGGTTCGGATAGTTTCCTGCTTTTGGCAACCCAAGCGTTAAATTCCGTCAATGCTGTTTCCTGTCCCTGTTCCCAGCGGTACAACTCCTGCAATTTTAAGCCCCGCAGGCCGATAAACAAAATCTTCCCCCCGCGTACGCTGTAAGAATCCACTGTACCCCCGCCAACGGTGAGCTGTTCTGCCTCCCCTTGAAAACTAAGGCGGTTAAGATAAGAACTATCCTTTTCAGTAGTCAAAAAATAGAGGTGTTCACCGTCCAGCTGAACTGCTTCCCCTCCGCCGTAGCGGCAGTCGGAGCCCACAGAATTCCAGGTGCTTTTATCAAAATCCGGGGTGAATAATTCCTTTTCTCCTGTTGGGACAGAAACCAAGTAAAAACGGGCATTTTCGTTAAGCCCATAGGTCTTCATGTCCTTGCCTTGGCAAATTACTTGTTGATCATTGATAAAAAAAGCATTAGAATAGGAGAATTCTTCCTCCGGGGTGATTTTATGCACAGTCTCCTTCAAAAGATCAATTAAATAAAGTGCATTGGTTTGTTCCGCCTTGCCCTCGAATTCCTGGCCTACCACAATGGCCTTTGTCTTTTCTGCATTAAGCTGTACTCCCTGTACTTGAAGGTTCTCTCCTGTCAAAGCCTGCCAAGTGTGGGTTTGACGCTTATAAAGATAAAGCCTGCTGCGGGTTTTACTGACAAACCCGCGCCCGTTACTCCAAAAAGGTATTTCTTCCAACACCTCAAAATCTTTATTCTTTTCCCTTTCTTCTAATGCCTCTGCCTTCTCCTGAGTAGAAAGGCCTTCTAATTCCCGGCGCCCCGGATTATAAACAGCGGTTAGTAAAAACCTATCTGCAGCCAGGTGCCTAACATCATTAACTTTTAAAGGTACCCGAAATTCCTCCCGGGCTTCCCCGCCCCCTACATTGATCTTATAAAAGACGGTCAAATCCTCACCCTCGGCCTGCCTTTCTTTGTCTTTAGGATTACGCAGGGCGGAAAACAAAATATGTTTGCTGTCCTCTAACCAGGTAAATAATTTTTCTTGATTCCAGGCGGTAAGCTGAAAAAGATTGCTTTGAGCTTCATCGTACAGCCAAAGATTGGAGTTATAGCCGTTTTCCTCTAAATTGGCTTGATGGACTACAAAACAAGCATACTTCCCATTGGGGCTATACTCCACCCCGGATAGAAACTTGTAGTTTAAAAAATCGTCAAGGCCTAATTTTTCCACTTAAGTGTCTCTCCTTCTTCTTGCCTTTCGGCTAATATTTCCCTGTGCACTTCGACAATTCCTGCCCGGACCGCAAACCTTCCCCAGAGGTAAAAGGATTTCCTCTGTTAGTGTGGAGCGCTAAATCTTCGGCAATTGCCGAAGAAAGAGGGGGGAGATAATTGGAAGAAGTTGCAATTGTCAGCTTTGAAGGAGAAATGTCCTGTTTTATCCGCGCCCTGCTAAATTTGTGGAACTGCCACGAAAAGGGCCTCTACAGCGCGCCTTTTAGATATTGGCAGGATCCGCCGGACAGATTAGTGCGTTCTATTTGCAAAGCGTGCGCTATCCGGGCATACCGGATAATCCTGTTTTAAACATTTACTCCCTGTCGCCTCCGGCGGGGCGCATGGAAGAGAGCTTCCGGGCAAATACTATCTTTCAGGAGGAAAGATGGGAAATGAGGACAATTAAAAAAAGATATTTGGTTTTAATTGCCGGCCTGCTGGCCGTGCTTTTAGCCGGCACAATCGGCTTGTTTTTTCAGGCCCGGGCTGTCCTGGCCGAGTCCGATAAAGAGGAGCCCCAATCCGGGGCAATCTTGCATGATCGCGATGGGACGATGATTGCACACCTGGGCACTGGGATCATTTTCACCCCTTTAGATAAAATACCCCGGGAGCTGCAAACAGCTATAATAGATTTCCAAGACGAACGTTTTCAAGAACATCAAGGCTTCTCTAAAAACTCCAAAACAATCACTCAGCGCCTGGCACAGCAACTTTTTCAGCCCAAGGGGGCTTGGGGCCGCTTAAAACTTGCAATCCTGCCCACCGTTATAGAACGGCGCTATTCTAAAAGGGAGATTTTAGAGATGTACCTTAATCGAGCCTATTTTGGTGAAGACAGCTATGGGGCCGCCGCGGCCAGCCAAGCCTATTTTGGTAAATCTGTACAAGAATTGCAGTTAGAGGAAAGTGCCCTTTTGGCCGCCTTGGTCCAGGAGCCTGAACAAGCTTCCCCCTTTGCCCACCCTCAAAAAGCCATGGAAATGCGCGGCTTGGTTTTAGAAAAAATGCACAAGCATGGACATCTCAGCCAAGAAGAGCGAGAGCGAGCCCAAAAGACACCTCTTACCTCCCGGCACCATAGCAGGGGAGCCGCTCCCCACTTTGCCGATTATGTCCAGCGCCGGCTGGAAAAAGATCTCAGCCGGGAACAGGTTCTTCAAGGGGGCTTAGAGGTCCAAACATCATTGGATTTAAAACTGCAGAACGCAGCTGAGAGTATTTTCAAAGAGCATAACGCCGGAGGTGCCCTAGTGGCCTTAGATCCTCAAACCGGGGGAATTTTAGCTATGAGCGGAGGCCTAAACTATGAAGAAGAGCAGGAAAACTTGGCCACTGCAGGCCGGCAGAAAGTGGGTTCCACCCTTCGCCCTTTGATTTATGCCTTGGCTTTAAAAGAAGGCTGGGCCCAAAATCACTTAGTGGAGGATGCCCCCCAGGATTTTAATGGTTTTAGTATTGAAAACAGCGGGGAACGCTATTGGGGCCCTGTCACTATGAAACACGCTTTTACTTTGGATTTAAATACTGCGGCCGCCTGGACCTTAGATAAATTGGGTGTACCCGCCTTTTTAGATTTCGCCCAGGAGCTCAATTTGGATTTGGATCGAAGTAAAGCTGATTTGGCCCTGGTAATGGGGGATCTCCCCCGCCCGCTAAGCCTTTTGGACCTGACCCAAGCCTTTCTCCCTTTTGCCAACAAAGGCAATTTTATCCCGGCCCAAGCCTTGCTTCAAGTTAACAACGCCCAAGGCCGGAAAATATTGGATTACAAAACTCCGACCCCGAAACAGATTATGTCCCCGGAACAAGCTTATTTATTAACCGACCTTTTGATGACAAATTCTTTAGAGCTGGACCAGCCCGCCGCCTTCAGCACGACTTTTTCCCAAGACGGCAGCCTAGAGTGGTGCTTAGGCTATACACCCGCTTTAATCAGCGGTGTTTTAGTACAAAAGCAGCAGGAGAATAAGGAAGAAGAGACCCCTCCTTTAGCCAGGCAAATTTGGGCAGAGTTCGTGGAAAAAGCTGCGGAAGAAATCGAAAAAGGAGAATTTGAGGTGCCCGAAAACGTTGAAACAAATATCCTCATCGATGTTTTTACCGGCCTTTTGGCTAACAGCCGCTGCCCTCAGACAGAAAGGGATGCTTTTCTGAAGGGTACTGCGCCGGTCCAATTTGCCCCTTGCGCCCAAGCCCCCGCGCCTCCTCCCCGGGCCAAGCTTCCTCAAGAACCGCCCACAACCCCGGGAGCCCCGCCGCCGGCCCGGCCGGAGCCGCCAATAACTGAACCGCCGCCGCCGCCTACTGTCCCGGAACCCCAGCCTCCGCCCGCGGAAGCCCCCGAAGAACCGGAGGTACCCGTCCCGGACCCTCTTGAACCGGAAGAACCGAGCCCTAAACCTACCGAACCCGAAGAGCCAAGTCCATCTGAAGAGGAAAACAAAAAACCCGGGAGCATTCCCGGGTAATCTCTTTAACGCTTGGAAAATTGCGGTGCTTTCCGCGCTTTCTTCAAACCGTATTTCTTTCTTTCTTTCATACGCGGATCTCTGGTTAAGTAGCCCGCCTTCTTTAAAATTCCCCGCAAGTCTTCGTCCACCGTAATCAAAGCCCGGGAAATCCCGTGACGGATTGCACCGGCCTGGCCAGTTGTGCCCCCGCCGTGAACGTTGACAACAACATCGTACTTACCCTCAGTATTCGTGATAACTAAAGGTTGGCGCACCATGGTACGGAGCACATCTCTCCCAAAATAATCGTTTATATCTCTTTTATTAATAGTAATGTTGCCATTACCTGGAATAATTCGGACTCGAGCAACTGATTTTTTCCTTCTGCCAGTCCCGTAATTGACCTCATCTCTTAGAACGGCACCCATTCAGCCTGCCTCCCTTCACCTAGGATTTAAACCAGATCCCAATCAGTATTTTAACTCTAGGGTTTCCGGCATTTGAGCTTGATGCGGATGTTGATCGCCTGCGTAAACCCTTAGTTTTTTAATCATCTTTCGGCCCAGCCTGTTATGAGGAATCATACCTCGAACAGCGGATTTTATCAGACGTTCCGGATGGCGGTTCAATAATTCACCGGCAGTAACCGTTTTAATCCCTCCGATATATCCGCTGTGCCGGACGTATTTTTTGCCTTGTAATTTATTGCCTGTCAAGCGAATTTTCTCGGCGTTAATCACTATGACATGATCACCGGTATCCACATGCGGCGTATAAATAGGTTTGTGTTTTCCTTTTAGAATTGAGGCAACTTGGGAAGCCAAACGGCCTAAAACCTGATTTTCAGCGTCAATAAGGTACCATTTTCTTTCAACTTCTTCTGGTTTTGCACTATAGGTTTTCATTTTGGGATTCCCCCCCTTTGTCCCGTAAATTTATCTTTAAGCCGAAAAGGGCACAAACGGGGCTGTGTATGACCTTAACAGGCTTTTAAGTAAAATTGCCAACTTCAATTTTATAACACTCCGCGGAGGGTGTCAAGCGTATCTAACGCTTTCCAAAAACAGACCCTGAGGAGCAACGGTGGCACTGCCCAAACGGCGATCCCCGCTGGCCAAAAGAGCCTCTATATCCTTAGCACCCACTTTGCACCGGCCCACATCAAGTAAAGTACCTACTAAATTGCGCACCATTTTATACAAAAATCCGTCTGCCGTAAACCTAATGGTTTTCAGCGGCCCTTCCCAGTCCAGCTCAATCTGGTGCATACTGCGGACAGTTGTTTTAACACTGCTGCCGCTGGCGGCAAAAGCCGCAAAATCCAAAGTGCCCACTAGCAAGCGGGAGCAGCGCTCCATCTCCGGCCAATTGAGGTCATTTCTTTCCCAGAGGGCATAGCGCCGCCAAAACACGTTGGGAAACGGCCCTTGGTATATTTGGTAGCGGTAGGTTTTTTCCAAAGCGCTCCGTTGGGCGTGGAAATTTTTAGCCCGCCTTTCACTGCCGACAACTCGGATATCCCCGGGCAACAGCCTGTTTAAGGCATAAGGCAGCTTAGCGGTGGGGACGGTAAGCCCGGAACTGCGAAAGCTGACTATTTGACCTTCGCTGTGGACACCGGCATCTGTACGCCCGGCACCCACTACCCGGATCCGTTCCGTGGCTAATTTAGCTAAAGCCTCCTCCAGCTTTCCCTGGATCGTGGGCTGATCAGGCTGAATTTGGAAACCGGAATAGGCAGTCCCCTCGTACTGAACCTTTAAACAATAAGTATCCATAAGATCGCCTCTAAAAAATAATGCCTACAATTAAGGCAAAAGTTGCCGCAACTGTGAGGGCTGCCAGATCTATTTTTTGAAAATGCAGTTCCCGGAATTTAGTCCTCCCCGTTCCCCCCCGATAGCCTCTGGCTTCCATAGCAACGGCCAGTTCATCAGCTCTTCTAAAAGCATTCACAAATAAGGGGACCAAAAGAGGGACTAGGCTTCTGGCCCGCTTAAGGATACCCCCGCTTTGAAAATCCGCACCGCGCGCCATCTGCGCTTTCATAATTTTCTCCGTCTCTTCCAACAAAGTGGGGATGAACCGCAAAGCTATAGTCATCATCATCGCCAATTCGTGGGCAGGAATACCTATTTTCCTACCGGGTTTGAGCAGGCTTTCGATTCCGTCCGTAAGTTGGATGGGGGAAGTGGTCAAAGTCAAAAGAGAAGTACCCATTACCAAAAGGAGTAAACGGGCGCCCATCATTGTACCCCGCAGCAGGCCTTCCCAGGTAACTTTCAAGAACCAAATCCTGAAGATAACCTGCCCTTCCGTCATAAACAAATGAAGGGAAACAGTTAAAACAAGAATAATTAAGAGCGGGCGCAGCCCTTTTAAAACAAATCTCCAGGAGATCCCGGAAAACCGGATTATGGCCGCAATACCTAAAGCAACAAGCCCGTATCCTAAAAATGTCTTTACTAAGAACAATAAGACAATTAAAATCGCGGCAATAATAATCTTAACCCGCGGATCTAAACGATGAATGACGGAATTGCCCGGAATGAATTGACCAATTGTGATGTTCCTAAACATGGTCATGCTTTTTCCACCCCTGTACGCGCAAAATTTCCTCTTCTGCCTGTTCGACTCGGAAAATGTCGGTATTAACATCTAGGCCGCGTTTTTTTAGTTCATGCATCAGTTCCGTAATTTTCGGCACACCCAACCCTATTTTCCGCAGGCGTTCCACTTGGCGAAACACTTCCAAGGGTGTTCCATCAAGGATAATCGCCCCTTTTTCCATGACAATCAAACGATCTACCAAGCGGGCCACATCTTCCATGCTGTGCGTGACTAAGACAACTGTAATACCTCTTGTTTCCTGAAGGGCTTTAATCTCGTTTAAAATTTCTTGGCGCCCGGCGGGATCTAAGCCTGCCGTGGGCTCATCGAGAATCAGCACTGAAGGACGCATAGCCAAAACCCCGGCTATGGCCATCCTCCGTTTTTGACCACCGGAAAGCTCAAAGGGAGAACGATCCTTTAGGCCCTCGTAGTCCAGGCCCACAAAGTTAAGAGCTTCTTTGACCCGCTCCACTATTTCTTCTTCTGCCAACCCGCCGTTGCGGGGCCCAAAACCCACATCCTCTAAAACAGTCTCCCCAAACAACTGATGTTCAGGATATTGAAAAACCATGCCTACCTTTTGGCGAATTAAACGCAAGGAGACATCTTTTTTAGCAAGGTCTACCCCGTCCACAAAAACCTTTCCGGAAGAGGGAAGGAGCAGGCCGTTAAAATGCTGGATCAAAGTGGATTTACCCGATCCCGTGGGACCGATCAAACCCACAAATTCGCCATCTTCAATTTCTAAGCTAACCTTGTTTAGGGCTGTCTTGGCCATGGGTGTCCCTTCTAAATAACTATAGGACACGTTTTCTAATTTGATGGACATAAATGCATCACCATTTCATTAACAGTAAGTATGTCCGCTGGAAGGGCACAGCCCCTCCGGCGCAAGCGCTGAGCCAAATCGGTAACCTGAGGTACATCTAAATCCAGGCGGCGTAAAAGGTCAACTTGACTAAAAACTTGGCGGGGAACGCCCTGAAGTGCAATTTTACCTTTGTCCATGACTAAAACCCGATCGGCGTCGATAACTTCGTCCATGTGATGGGTAATGTGGACAACAGTGATCCCTTCTTCCTTGTTCAACCTATGCGCGGTCTGCATAACTTCCCGGCGGCCTTCAGGATCAAGCATGGCAGTTGGTTCGTCAAGCACAATACATTCCGGCCGCATGCTAATCATACCCGCAATAGCTACCCTTTGTTTTTGTCCGCCGGAAAGCTGGTGGGGTGAATGAAGCCTGTATTCAAGCATATCTACCGCCTTCAGAGATTCCGTCACTCTTTTTCGAATTTCTGAAGAAGGGATGCCTAAATTTTCGGGACCAAAAGCAACATCTTCTTCCACAGTAGTGGCGACTAATTGATTGTCCGGATTTTGAAACACCATGCCAACTTTTTGACGTATTTTCCAGACGTTTTCTTGGTCTTTGGTATTCAATCCGGAAACCACTATCTGGCCGGAAGTAGGTATTAATAAAGCATTCATGTGTTTGGCCAAGGTAGATTTACCGGACCCGTTATGACCTAAAACAGCTACAAACTCGTTTTTATAAACTTCTAAATTAATATCACGCAGAGCTTGGAGTGTTTCGGAGGTGCTGCCTTTGCTGTAAACAAAATCAACATTGGAAAACTTAATTAATGGTGTTTTCATCCTTTCCCTCCTCCAACGCCATCTCAAAACAGAGAACGCAGAGGGAAATTCCTCTGCGGCCTTGTTGGTAAAAATCTAAACCCATTCAATGATCGCCATGGGTGCCGCATCACCGCGGCGAACACCGGTTTTGAGGATTCTGGTGTAACCGCCGCTGCGCTCCTCGTACTTAGGCGCCAGATCATCGAAAAGCTTTTGCACAGCTGCTGGGTCTACCAAAAAAGCGGCAGCTTGGCGACGGGAAGCCAAATCCCCCCTCTTGCCTAAGGTAACCATTTTATCAGCTAATGGTTTAATACTCTTTGCTTTCGCTTCTGTAGTCTCGATCCGGCCGTGCAAGACTAAGGCGGTCACTTGATTTTTTAGTAAACTCCGCCTATGGCCGGAAGTACGGCTTAGTTTCCTGAGTCTCATCTCCCTCACCTACCTCATTCATCAGATTTGCGCAGTGAAAGCCCTAGTTCATCAAGTTTGCCCTTAATTTCCGCCAGGGATTTTTTGCCCAGGTTTCTCACTTTCATCATATCTTCTTCAGTTTTTCGAACCAATTCATCAACTATATTGATACCTGCCCGTTTCAGGCAATTGTAAGAACGGACCGAAAGATCCAGTTCCTCCACGGTCATTTCCATGAGCCGATCAATGCTTTCCTCCGGTTTTTCTACCATAATTTCCACATCGGCCACATCATCTGTAAGGGCGGTAAACAATTTAATGTGCTCCATAAGAACTTTCGCTGCCAGGCTTACTGCATCATCAGGGGCAATAACGCGATTAGTCCAAACTTCTAAGACTAAACGGTCGTAGTCGGTAATTTGTCCCACCCGCGTGTCTTCTACGGAATAAACTACTTTGTTTACCGGTGTAAAAATGGAATCCACGGGAATAAGCCCAATGGGGTGTTCGGGATCTTTGTTTCGCTCGGCGCTTACATAACCCCGCCCCTTTGCTACCGTCACATTCATATTTAGTTGAGCACCCTTTTGCAAAGTAGCAATAACCAAATCCGGATTAAGAATCTCCACAGAAGGATCGGTTGTAATATCTCCGGCCAGCAAAGGCCCCTCCTGATCGGCCTCAATTCGAATGGTCACCGGGCCGTCGACGTGCAGCTTAACCAGTAGTTTCTTAAGATTAAGCACGATATCGACAGTGTCCTCCACAACTCCTTCTATGGTAGAAAACTCGTGTAAAACACCGTCAATATGAACAGAAGTCACCGCCGTCCCCGGTAAAGAAGAAAGCAGAATTCTACGGAGGCTATTGCCCAATGTGATGCCATAACCCCGTTCCAGCGGTTCTACTACAAACTTACCATAGTTGTCGGTCAATTCAACTTGCTCAACTCTTGGTTTTTCAATTTCAATCATAGTTCCTGCACCCTCCTTCGCTAACGCCTGGGCCGAACTAAACTACACTCTGCGCCGTTTGGGCGGACGGCAGCCGTTGTAAGGAATGGGCGTCACGTCCTTGATTGTGGTCACATCAATACCTGCCGCTTGCAGGGAGCGAATAGCAGCTTCCCTGCCGGCACCGGGCCCTTTTACGTAAACACTAACTTCCCGCACACCATGATCCAAAGCGGCGGCGGCAGCTGATTCAGCAGCCATCCCGGCCGCAAAAGGGGTGCCTTTACGGGACCCTTTAAAACCCATATTCCCTGAACTCGCCCAAGAAATAACATTACCCTGCAAATCACTAATGGTCACAATTGTATTATTAAACGTGGAACGGATATGCGCAATTCCCACCGGAATATTTTTTCTCTCCCGGCGGCGGGCGCGCTGGCCTCTACGTGGTCTTGCCATTAGAATTTCCTCCTTTCAGTCCAGCTTACCTTCTTCTGCCGGCAACTCTTTTCGGTCCTTTACGGGTCCTAGCGTTGGTTTTGGTCCGCTGCCCGCGCACCGGCAAACCGCGTCGATGGCGAATCCCACGGTAACAACCGATATCCCGCAGCCTTTTTATATTCATGTTTACTTCTCGGCGCAGATCGCCTTCAACTAAAAACTGTTTTTCAATAATTTCCCGAATTTGGCTGGCCTGTTCGTCTGTAAGATCCCGCACCCGGGTCTCGGGGCTGATTTCACAAATTTCAACAATTTTCTCAGCGGAACTACGTCCCACGCCGTAGATACTTGTCAAACCTATCACAACTCGCTTATCGCGAGGTAAATCCACACCTGCAACACGTGCCATTGATAGAAACACCCCCTTTTTCTTATCCTTATCCTTGTCTTTGCTTATGCTTAGGATTTTCGCAAATTACCATAACCCGCCCTTTGCGGCGAATTACTTTGCATTTTTCACAAATCGGCTTTACAGAAGGTCTAACCTTCATTTTTTTGCGCCCCCTTTAGCCGCTCTAGCTTATTTTTTACGATACGTAATTCTCCCCCGCGTTAGATCGTAGGGGGATAGTTCAACGGTTACTTTATCTCCAGGCAGGATTCGGATAAAATTCATCCGCATTTTGCCTGAAATGTGGGCCAGTACCTTATGCCCATTTTCTAATTCGACGCGAAACATTGCATTAGGCAATGGTTCCACAACGGTACCTTCAACTTCAATAGCTTCATCTTTAGCCATACTAAGTTGGACCCTCCTCTCCTCATATCCCCGTAAAACTATGCATTTTTATAAATTCCCGAATGTCCCGGTCTTGAAACGTTTCTGATCCCAAATTTACTTTGTGGACCACTAAATGCTTAATGTTTTTCCTTTTAGGCCTCTTCCTCGTTCTGACAACTCCGTCAGCCACCTGGACGTAGCCTTGATCACAAAAACCAACCACCACATACATTCTACCAGAGTCTCTACCCTTCTTGGAAGTAACTAATTGACCTAAATTCAAGAAAGCCATCGCATCTCTCCTACAAAGCCGTAAGAATCTCGGGGT
>JAAYRS010000116.1 GCA_012518645.1 Bacillota bacterium | reverse complement strand
TGATCGGCTACCGCACAATCAGCATTGCCGGAGCCCGGGATCCCCTGATGATAGAACAAATCGATGAGATAATCGCCGGCGTAAAAGAAAGGGTGGCAGATAATTTCCGCGATTGGCAGGACTATAAGCTTCACGTGCACTGTTATGGAAAAAACGGTGTTATGGGTTGCTTAGAGCCCACTCCCAGGCCCGGCCATGAATTAGGCTTGGTGATAGAAGCGGTGGCACCTACCCAGGAAGTGGCCGACACTATCTGCAGTTTCGCCCGCTCTACGCTTCTTCATTATGGTTATCCAGGAAGAAAGGCTACAGCGGGCAATTTAGCCTTTCCCTATTCCCCGTCTGATGTTTCCAGCGGGGCCGTTTACCAGTTTAATCTTCACCACCTAATGGAACTTGATCCCGGCGAAAATCTGTTTCCAATAGAGTTGAGGAGGAGTGGGCAATGAGGTATGTTAAAGATGCTGCCTTGGTAGTACGCAGCAAAAATGCGGGCCCTTTCGAGCTAACTTTTGATTTAATGTTTCCAGAAAAGGAAACTTACGATCAAGTCAGGAAAAGTATAACTAAAAAGAAAATCGCTAACCTTTATCGAATTGAGGAAGAACAGGTTCTTTCCATTATCCATTTTGCCCCGGCCTTGGCCGTGAAAATTACTATCGTCCGGCCCCGGGCCTCCGGGGATTTGGGAGAAACGGATGTTTACGGCGCTCAACAGCATGCTCCCTTGTTTGATTTAACTTACTAAAGGAGTGAGAACATTGGTGATTAAAGATGTCGTTTTATCGCCTGGATTAACCGGTTTTTATTTCGATGATCAAAAAGCAATCCGCAAAGGCAATTTTACGGAAAATGGGTTTTCCTATGATGGGGAAGCACTTACACCCGGGTTTTCCAGCATTCGTCAAGCGGGGGAAAGCATTTCTGTGCAGATTCTTTTAGAAAACGGGCAAATAGCTTACGGGGATTGCACAGCTGTCCAATATTCCGGCGCAGGCGGGCGCGATCCTTTATTTCTGGCCCGGACCTATTTGCCTATCCTGGAAGAATACGCTGTGCCGGCTCTTAAAGGCCGCAGCCTGGCTTCTTTTCGGGACTTAGCCCAAGAAGTGGATCAGCTGAGAGACAAAGAAGGGATCCCGCTGCATACTGCCATCAGGTATGGCATTACCCAGGCCCTGTTAGATGCGGTTGCGCGCAGCAAAGGCCTTACTATGGCAGAAGTGATTGTACAGGAATACGGGTTGGATTTGGTGCCGGATCCGGTTTTAATCTTTGCCCAAACCGGTGATGAACGGTATTTAAATGCTGATCGTATGATCATTAAAGAAGTAGATATTCTCCCCCACGGCCTGTTCAATAATTTAAAAAAGCTGGGCCGTGACGGGGCGCGTCTGCGGGAATACCTGCGTTGGCTAAAACAGCGGGTTAAAGAACTGCGCTCAACACCAAGCTACTGCCCGGATTTTCAAGTAGACGTCTACGGAACCATCGGCGAAGCGTTTGATAACGATGTTGTTAAAATTGGCAATTACGCAAGGGAATTGGCCCAGGAGGCTGCCCCGCACAAATTATTGATCGAAGGGCCTGTTGAATGTGAAAACCGGGAGGAACAGATCCGGGTGATGGCCAAGCTCAGGAAATATGTTGATGAAAATAAGATTCCGGTTCAGTTTGTAGTGGATGAATGGTGTAACACTTTTGAGGATATTAAGGCTTTTACTACAGCTCGGGCCGGGCATATGATCCAAATCAAAGCCCCGGATTTGGGCGGCATTAATAATTCTATTGAAGCAGTATTATATTGCCATCAGCACGGAATGGTTCCTTATCTTGGGGGTACCTGCAACGAAACGGAACGCTCAGCCCAGGTCTCGGTGCATATCGCCATGGCTACAAGGCCGCACCAGCTTCTTTCTAAGCCAGGCATGGGTGTGGATGAAGGTTTATCTATCGTCACCAATGAAATGAACCGCTTGGCGGCTTTGTTAAAAAGAAGGGCAGTGTAAGGGATGAAAGTTATTGAGTACCAAGATATAGTTGCTCAAATTAAAAAAGCTTGCTTTAAAGCAAACTGTCAGCTCCCCGAAGATGTAGCCGCGGCTTTAAAGAAGGCCCGCCAAAAGGAGGTTTCTCCTTTGGGACGGGATGTTCTTGATACCATTCTGGAAAATACGGAGATAGCCCGGAAAAAAAGCATGGCCCTTTGCCAAGACACGGGTATGGTAGTGGTGTTTGCCGATGTAGGACAAGATGTAACCATCCGCGGGGGGCTTCTGTCTGATGCAGTCGATGAGGGAGTCCGCCGAGCCTATCGGGAATATTATTTTCGGAACAGTGTTGTGGCTGATCCGATCAACCGCAAAAATACCGGTGATAACACCCCGGCGGTGCTCCATGTTTCGCTGGTAGAAGGGGATCAGCTCAGATTTTCTGTTGCCCCGAAAGGTTTCGGCAGCGAAAATATGTCCGCTCTAACCATGCTAAAACCGGCCCAAGGTGTGCAGGGCATCAAGGATTTTGTCCTTGAAACCGTTCTTAAGGCCGGGGGCAACCCCTGCCCGCCCATAATTATTGGCGTAGGCATAGGGGGTACCATGGAAAAAGCGGCTTTAATTGCTAAACGTGCGACTTTAAGGGAGGTTGGATCGGAAAATCCCCAACCCCATTTGGCCGAATTGGAAGAGGAATTACTGGAATTAGTAAATAAGAGCGGCATTGGGCCTCAGGGTTTTGGCGGCGGCCAAACAGCATTGGCAGTGTTTGTGGACACTTTTGCCACGCATATTGCCGGGCTGCCCGTTGCTGTCAGTATTAACTGCCATGCCGCCCGGCATGTTGAGGTGATTTTATAATGCATTACACTACTTTGGTTAAAGCCGTTTACTACGCTCCGCGGGGCTGGAAACGCCTTATGCATTTGGGGATGGTAATTTCCGAGCGTTATTTAAGCGCGGAGAACCGCTTGATCGGAGTGGTGGGAGATGCGGGGGCAGGCAAATCTCTTTTAATCCGGGGCATGTTCCCCGGCCTTGTGCTGACCAACGATGATACAGGGATTAACATCCGGCCGCTGCCCGTTCTGGAGGATGCTGAAAACGGCCTGTTTCGGACCCACTCGTACCATTTGGATGTCCGCTTTGAGATGGCTTTTACTCCTCTTTGGGAATTAGCGAAAGCTGTAGAAGAGGCTATCGGGGCGGGACGCAGGGTGATTGTGGAACATTTCGAATTGCTTTACCCCCTGCTGGATCTTAACGCTGAAGTGTTGATCGGGGTAGGAGAAGAAGTGGTGGTGACTGTACCTACTCTTTTCGGGCCTTTCCCGTCCGAGGTTGCCAAAGAAGCCTACGATTCCCTGATTTATCGCAAAATGGCCCATAGTGCAGAAGATCTTACTGCCGTGGTTTTCGAGCAGCTGGGGATTGATCTGCCCAACATCCATAGCGATGTCCGCCGGGGATTCGTTGTTGAATTCAGCAAGAAGCCTGATGTGGACTTGGATGAAGTGGAACGGAGGGTCCAGGAATATATCGATCAGGATCTGCAGATCAGCCTGCATACGGAAAACAGTATTTTAATAGGCAGTGAGCAGCTGCAGTGCACTGGGCCGCGTTTGCATATGTGTTCTACCGGTGAAATAGATAATTTTCGTTTAGAAAAAAGCTTTCAGTACTCGCCTTTAACGAAGACTTTTCTTTTGGCGGGGCGGGTTG
>JAAYRS010000115.1 GCA_012518645.1 Bacillota bacterium | reverse complement strand
CTGATTCGGAACTAAAATGCGAAATTCATTGGCTGGTCCCCAATGCGCAAAAAAACATCATGGAACCCATAATCATCCATTTGGAGCCCCAAGGACGCACCCTTTTAGATGATCCGCACGATGGCGAAGAGTTTGGCTATGTTTTAAAAGGTGAAATAGATCTTCATCTTGGATCCAAGAAAAAACGGGTGCGCTCCGGAGAAACATTTTACTTCCAAGCACAGGCAAGCCACTTTATTGTCAATAATGGAAAAAAAAGAGCTAGCGTCTTGTGGGTTTCTACTCCACCCAGTTTTTAGTTCTTGGAAGGGGGGAAAGAGATGACAGAAACCATCGTCCAATTAAAAGAGGTTTCCAAACTCTATAACGAAACTGCCGCCTTGGCCGGTATCAATTTGAAGATTAAAAGAAACGAATTTGTTACTTTGCTGGGCCCCAGCGGTTGCGGAAAAACCACCATGCTTCGCTTAATTGGCGGGTTTGAGGAACCCAGCAGCGGCGATATACTTTTTGAGGGGAAGGACATCAGTAATGTTCCGCCCTATAAAAGAAAGGTAAACACCATATTCCAGAGGTATGCACTCTTTTCCCATCTGGATGTCTATGAGAATATTGCTTTCGGGCTGCGCATCAAGAAAATGAACGGAGCGGCAATCAAAGAAAAAGTAGGCCGGATGCTGGATTTAGTTAACCTGAACGGCTTTGAAAAACGCAATGTGGATTCTCTTAGCGGCGGTCAGCAGCAGAGAGTGGCCATTGCCCGGGCCTTAGTTAATGAACCGGAAGTTCTTTTGTTAGACGAACCCTTGGCAGCTTTGGATTTGAAATTGCGCCGGGAAATGCAGCACGAATTAAAGAACATGCAAAAACAGCTGGGGATTACATTTGTCTTTGTCACTCACGATCAAGAAGAAGCCCTTTCCATGTCGGATACCGTGGTGGTCATGAAAGATGGAGAAATCCAGCAGATTGGCTCTCCGGAAATGATCTATAACGAGCCTGAAAACGCTTTTGTTGCAGATTTCATCGGTGAAAGCAACATTATTGACGGTGTTATGCTCCAAGATCGCCTGGTGGAAATGGGAGGGGAGCATTTTGCCTGTGTCGATGAAGGTTTTGACCCTTATGAGCCGGTTGACGTAGTGATTAGGCCCGAAGATCTGCGCTTAACATCTTCCCAAGGGGCCAAACTAAGGGGGGTTGTCCGTTCTGTGACCTTTTTGGGTGTTCATTATGAAATGATTGTGGAGGCGGACAACGGATTTTCCTGGTTAGTGCACAGTACCTTAATGGAGCCTGTTAATACCCCGGTGGGGTTAGAACTCGAACCCATGGACATTCACATTATGAGGAAGGCGGGGAAAAGATGAAACGCTCTTCTGCTATGGCACCTTATCTTCTTTGGATTGTGTTTTTTACTGTTGTCCCCACCTTGCTGGTGGTTTACTACGGGTTTACCCAAAGCGGGCCGGAAGGCACCCATTGGTCTTTGTCTAATTTCACCCGATTTTTTGAACCAATCTACCTGCGGGTCTTGTGGCGCTCTGTTTACTTGGCTTTAATCAGCACTTCGATCTGCTTGTTTTTGGGATACCCCGCCGCCATGATTATGGCGGGTAGGGCATTTACCCGCAAAAACGCACTGTTATTGCTATTTGTAGTGCCCATGTGGATGAACTTTTTGCTCCGGACTTATGCTTGGTTAACCCTCTTGGAACGCAATGGGTTTATTAATCTTATCTTGGGTTATCTCCGCCTGCCCAGCTTAAACATTTTGTATACGAATTCAGCGGTCGTTTTGGGCATGGTCTATAACTTTTTGCCCTTTATGGTCCTTCCCATTTATTCTGTGTTAAGTAAAATTGACCGGCGGGTTTTAGAAGCGGCTCAGGACTTGGGCGCTAATTCCTGGACAGTTTTCTGGCGGGTAATTTTACCTTTAAGCCTGCCCGGCGTGGTCTCGGGAATTACAATGGTTTTTATGCCCGCCTTAACCACTTTTGTTATTTCCAGACTGTTGGGAGGGGGGCAATTTACCCTGATCGGCAACTTGATTGAACAACAATTCCTAGTCGTAGGTGATTGGGGGTTCGGCTCCGCAATCTCCCTGGTTATGATGCTCCTTATTTTATTAAGCATGGCTCTAATGTCCTTCTTTGAAGGGGATGAACGGGAGGTTTCCCTATGGTAAAGTTTTTACAGCGGGTTTATGTTTATCTGATTTTTTCCTTTTTGTATCTGCCTATTGCCGTCCTGATGGTGTATTCTTTTAATAATTCCCGCTCAAGGGGTACTTGGGGCGGCTTTACTTTCAAGTGGTATCAAGGGCTTTTCTACGACAGAACCATTATGGGCTCTCTTTATTCTACTTTAATTATTGGGATCGGCGCCGCTGTTATCGCTACCATTATCGGCACCTTGGCAGCTTTTGGCATTCATAATTCCCAAGGCTGGCAGAAAAGGTTAGTGATGAACCTAACCTATATTCCGGTCCTCAACCCGGATATAGTAACGGCGATTTCTTTGATGATCCTTTTTGTTTTTACCCGTTTGCGGCTGGGCTATTTAACCCTGCTTTTGGCCCACATCACTTTTAATATTCCTTACGTAATCTTGTCCGTACTGCCAAAACTGCGGCAGCTGAATAAACACTTGTACGAAGCTGCCCTGGATTTGGGGGCCACTCCCGCTCAGGCCCTTTGGAAGATTGTGATTCCGGAGATCATGCCTGGGATTATCACAGGGCTGCTGCTGGCGTTTACCCTTTCTATCGACGATTTTGTGGTTAGTTTTTTTACAACCGGCTCAGGAATTTCGACCCTTTCCATTACAATTTTTTCCATGGCGAGGCAGGGGATTAATCCGAAGATAAACGCTTTATCAACTCTTATGTTTACGCTGGTCTTGGTTCTGTTGATCATTGTCAATATCCGCCAGGGGCGGGATCAAAAAAAAGAAAGGGCTGATAAGGGTGATCCAAAGAAACAGATTAGTGCTTATCCTGCTGATCCTAGCGGCCTTCAGTCTGGTTTTAACCGGCTGTAGAAAAGATAAGCCGACACTTTATGTTTACAATTGGGGAGATTATATTGACGAAAGCATTCTTGGGGAATTTGAAAAGGAAACCAATATTAAAGTAGTTTACGACACTTTTGCCACCAATGAAGATCTGTATGTGAAGATCAAATCCGGAGGGAGTTCTTATGATCTAATTTTCCCCTCTGATTACATGCTGACCCGGATGAGGGAAGAAGGAATGTTGGAGAAGATAGATATTTCCCGTATCCCTAATATTAAGCACATTGATGCCCGCTTTTTAGGACACGATTACGATCCTCAAAATGAGTATTCTGTACCTTATATGTGGGGGACCATGGGTATTCTCTACAACACCACCATGGTCGATGACGTAGTTGATAGCTGGGATATCCTGTGGGATCCTAAATATCGCAAAGAGATTTTAATGCTGGACAGTCAAAGGGATTCCATCGGGGCGGCTCTTTTGAAACTGGGCTTTTCCCTAAACACCCTCGATCCGTCTGAACTCGCCGCTGCAGGTGAATTGTTAAAACAGCAAAAACCATTGGTTCTGGCCTACGTTGTGGACGAGGGTAAAGATAAAATGGTGG
>JAAYRS010000114.1 GCA_012518645.1 Bacillota bacterium | reverse complement strand
CTGCAGAGTTAAATGCTGGCTTTGGGATCATTTTTCCCATAAAAGGCATAAATTGCAGCAATGTACGGCGGCCCCACCGTGCTTTCACAAAACGGATACTCCGCACTCTTGATCCACTCTTCCCTTAGATCTGCTTGCGGGAACCAGAGGTGAGCTGGAATGGATCCTGTGCAGCCCGCGCTCCATGCTCACTTCCGCCAGGTCCGTCAAAGCCTGGGGCGAAAGATACCGCGCCGCTGAAAGGCCTGCCGCGGCCAAGACCAAAAACAGGCTTTAAGCTAAAGTTAAACTCAATCTTTTCATTTCCGCCCTCCTTGGGTTTTTCAATGCAGAGTAAAACAGAAAATGCTGTAAGCTTTAGTGGAAATCAAGCCGTGTTTGAGTACCGCTTAGCCCAACTCGTCTATCCTGGCCGGCTAACTTTTTATATCCGTCCGCCAAGTCTTTGTAGATCTCGGTTGGAATCGGGGCGTTAACCCTTGTAACTAACGTCTTCCGGGAAATCTTAGCCATATTGGCGATCCCTTTTGTTGCTAAAAAATTCGGTTTTATACCGGCTGTGGCGCCGCTTCTTTAAACGCAGCCTCACCTATGATCTCACGCAGCACCGATGAGCAGACAACTCCCGCCGCCATCTATTCCGGCTCTTTAGTCAGCGGCATGGTGCCTTTTTTAGTCCCGCTGCTCATTCAGTTAATTAAATTCCCCGCTTAGTTCAAGCTTTAGATTGCGCCTTTCGCAGAGAGTCAAAAACTGGGCTGTTTTGAATAAATCGATTGCCCTTGGCATAAGCGTAAGCCGTTTTACCCGCCCCAGACCGGAGGCTGCCATCGGCACCTTGCTCTAAGAGCAGAGTAATGACTGCAGGGTTTTCGTTGTAGGCGGCGGCTAACATTAAAGGCGTGCGCCCGCCTACATTTTCTCTGGCATCAATTTCCGCCCCCTCTTTTAAAAGAAGTTTCAGGACTTCCGGATTTGTGTTATGCCCGGCGGCAAACATTAGGGGTGTGCGCGCCGCTAGTTCATCCTGTAAGTTAACATCAGCTCCCGCTTTAATTAAAGCTGCCAGTACTTTGGGATCTTTATTTGAGCCCGCCGCATGCATTATGGGGGCTAAAACACCCGCGCCCGGCGCGCCGTCGATTTCAGCACCCGCCGCCAAAAGCACCTCTAAAACCAAATGGTTTTTACTGCCGCCGGCAGCCTGGGCCAGTGCCGTTAAGCCATCAGAGTCAGCCGCTTCAAGATCGGCACCGCTTTTTAAAAGAAACCGGCAGATTTCATGATTTTTGTTATTCGCCGCGGCAAAATGAAGCGGTGTGCCGCCTGCCGCATTTACAGCATTAACCGAGGCGCCCGCCTGTAAAAGAAGCCTCGTTACCGCGGCATTCTCATTATAAGCGGCGGCGTACATCAAAGGCGTCAGGCCCTCATTATTAACTGCATGTACTTCTGCACCGGCTTTTAAAAGGATTTGAATGATTTCTTCTTCAGCAAGCCCGGCAGCTGACATTAGAGGCGTTAGGCCGTCTTTGTTCTTTGCATTAACGTCGGCACCCGCGTCCAAAAGAGTTTCCACCAAACGGGGGCGGGGATTTTGCGTTACCAAAAGCATCAAAAATGTCCAGCCGTCTTCGTCTCTTACATCCACATCAGGGGCAGCTTTTAACCACTTTCTTAGAGCCTCTATTTGTTTTTGCTCCATTTTTCCCACTTCCTTCAATTAAAAACTTCAAGGTCAGCGTCCGCATTCCTTTTTCAAGCAGGAAGGGGGGTTGAAAACAAGAAACACTACTTGAAATGAAGGCAGAAAAGAAGGGAATTAAATGACGCTCTAAATCTTAATAAGCCTACCGCCGGTTCTGTAAACCCGGCACTGGAAAACATCTTGGGAGCAGGCCCGATCAACGGCGCCTCCTTGAATTTGCAGCCGTTGGCCGGTGTTCCCTTGCGGCGGCAATCGATTTTAACCCCCCTTCCTTGCACGAAAACGCGGCTATCTGCCTGCAGTGGCGCCGGGCGGGGCCACGGCCATCCCTCTTTTACTGCCCTTGCTCTGCCGGCTTCTGCTGGGATAAATGGTTAGGAGTATTACCATGACAAATTCACGCAAAAAGCACCAAGAAAAGATTTTAAGCCAGTTCACTTCGCAGGCGAAGCGCTTTGATCAAAAAGGCTATTCTCTCTCTAACAAAGAATATTTAGCGTGGACCCTTGAAAACATACCTTTAAATAAAGATATGGTGGTTTTAGATGCGGCCGCAGGCACCGGTATCTTAGCAAGAAAGCTGGCCGGGGCCGTCCGTAAAGTTTACGCTTTGGATGCCACCGCCTCCATGCTGGCCGCCGGGGAAAAGTTGGCCGGAGAGGCGGGGCTAGAAAACGTAATTTTTAAGCAGGGTTTAGCCGAAGCGCTGCCCTACCCTGATCAAAAATTTGATTTAGTGACCTGCCGCTTGGCTTTTCACCACTTTTATGATTATAAAACGCCCTTTCTGGAAATGCTGCGCGTTACCAAAAAAGGCGGCTTTTTGGTTGTTATGGATTTAATTTCGCCGGCGGCCGAAAAGATAGCCGCCCGCTACAACGAATTGGAAACCTTGAGAGATGATTCTCATATCTATGCTTTGACCGAAAAAGAATTTATAGATCTGTTTGAAAACCATGGGCTGCAGCCCGCCAAAGTCCTAAACCGAGATGTAGAAATGGTAACCGAAGATTGGCTCAATTTAACTAAAGCCTCAAAAAGCGCCCGGGAAACGATCTTTAGGGCCTTGGAAGGGGAACTGAAAAATGGTGAGAAGACGGGAATGCGGCCTTTTAAAAAAGAAGGTGCCCTGCATTTTCTTCACAGGTGGATCTTGGTTTTAGCACAAAAACCGGCCTAAATAAGATCAGCCCGCCGCCTCCGAGCTGACCACGATGGGAATCCCTCCTGAAAATTCATTTTAAAGGTATTCCCCCTGCCTTTCCCCCTTTCCTGCCGGATGAAAACGGACCCCGGCTGACAGCGGGGTCCATTCAACGTTTTCATCGATCCGAGGCGGTTTTATCATTTTTTATTTTTGGTTGAAAACCCAAAAACAGCTTGCATATATCGAAACTTCTGTTTTGCGCCTACACTCACACCAACCAAGCACTTTTTCAGTAAGCAGATAGAATGAACACAGGCACAATCTAGAGTGCCCTAATACCGCGCACCGCTGCCCCAGCCTGGTGTTTCCGCATTTTTTTAGAAGGTTCATGGATCTAAACGATAAAACAAAGATTCTTAACTGTTTTTTGCCAGCGAGTAAATTCTTTCTATTTCATTTTGGCCTAAGGCCCTATTGAGCACATAGGCTATCAGCAAAACTATGGGGATATTAATCAACAATCGGACCAAAGTGAACTGCGGCCCCAAAGCCCCGTATTCAAAGAGCACCATCGGTATTTTAGTTGCCGACCAAGCGCCGATTAAAATCAAGATGTTGACGAACTTCACGTCTTTTTTCAAAAAAGCCGCCGCCACGGGGAATACCACATAAAGGGGCCCCGCCGCGGCTGAACCGAGGAAAAACGCCAGCAGCGCACCGACAAGGCCTGAGCCTTCACCCATAAACCTCACCATGGTATCCCTGGGCACCCAGACATCCAAGAGCCCTAAAAGTATAAAAATGGGCGGTAGGATAATCAGCATCTCTTTCAGGCTGAACTTCACTGTAGACACAGCCTCTTTGCCCACTTCCCCATCCCACACAAACGTTAAACCTAAAAGAACTATGACCACCAAAAAAATTGAGTACTTTTTAAGCAGTTTCAATTCAGCCCATCACCTTTCCAATCAGCAGCGCCACCAGAAAAGAAAAGAGGAAAGCGGTGCTGTTTCGAATTATTGTGAACTTCCTGCCGAAAAACTTGATTTCCAAAGGGACGGTCAAGACCCCCACCATCGTCAGAGTGGAAACAAAAGCACTCAGCTGCATGTAGCCGGCCCCGTTCTGCAGCAGGATGGCGGCCATGGGAAAAGCTACGAAGGCCGGAATCAAAGTGACCGAACCGAGCACAGCCGCCAAAACAACTCCCCACCAACCGGAAGAACCGCCGATGATTTGGCTGATCAATTCCGGGCTTAAAAAAGCAATAATTAAGCCGATGCCGAAAATCATAGCGAGCATCTGCGGCAAAATGTTTTCGAAAGACCGCCAGGCCTTGATCAGTGACTTTTTAGTCTTAGCCCGATCTTTAAATAATGAAATTGAAAGTAAAATCAGCGCCAGCCCATAAAAAATTATATTCTGCACGGAATCCCCCCACTTTACTCAAGATGCATACTTTCATATTTATCGACTATTGCCTGCAACAGCTTCTGCCGTTTTTTTAAAAAGCGAATCCATCCCTTCAGCGCTTTTTCCCCTTTTTGCGTAATCTCGTACATCCGCTTATCCGGCCCCCGCTCACTGGCGGCCCAAAAGGATGCCACCAACTGCCTTTTTTCCATGCTGCGCAAATTGCGGTAGATGACGGAAATATTAAAAGGCTCCGCCGTAAACCCCATAGTATTCAGTTTTTCCATCAGGCTGTAGCCATAGGACTTCTCTTCTT
>JAAYRS010000017.1 GCA_012518645.1 Bacillota bacterium | reverse complement strand
TAGTTTTTTCTAAACAAAGGGAATGATGTTTTCTAGGGCGCGTTCAGCCGCTCTTTTGCTTTTGCAAAAGATTAGCAGGCCGTCCGCGCAGCGGACGAATCTGTGCCCCCTTTTTCCAAGTTCCTTGTCACATTCGTTCAGCATGATATTTCCACATAGCGAACTCAATGGTCCGCCCCGGGGCACATCCTCTGGGCTTTCCCCGAATATCCCATCTGCCAGGATTCCGGCTCGCAGGAATTTGTGGATTAGAAAGATTACCCGTCCATCTTTTATCGTTTCCGATAGAATTTATACAAGCTTACTCTGGTTAACCGTGTCGATTTTCCAAATCTATGTCCGCAACATAGGTGTAACCGTCTGTTATGTTCGTTTGGCATCTTCTCAAGGCCTCGTGAGCACTTCTTTTTGGCCGAAAGCCAAAGCTGTTATCCGAGAATTGAAGCTCGTAGATTTAGATTAGTGTCTGTACTTGGCTAATTGCTTGTTGAATGAACCTGTCTATCACCGTTGGTATTCCTAGTTTTCGTGTTTTCCCGTTCTCTTTGGGAATTTCTACCCTATAAACGGGTTTCGGACGGTATGAACCGTCCCAGATTGATTGCAAGAGTTCTTCTTTGTGGGCATTGAGGTATGGCAGCAGTTCTTGGCGACACGCATACTTCTGCATATTCTTTCTATTCCGCAGATACCTTTTGCAGACAGTTCCCTTGGGGGGATTTTTTGTGTTTTAGGATATCGCTTTCGGTAACTTTCATTGACCCTCACCTCTCTGGTTTAGCCCTTTCAAGGTTTAACCTTGTACTATGGCTTCTGCTGACTTCTCACGATAAATCTTGTTTCAACCAGGTTTCGCACTCCGTTTCCACCTGTCCGTGAGACCTCGTGACCTTCATCCCATATGCCCGCCGTATTTACATTCTCGTGTCCGTGCAGTTTCTTGGATTTTGCTTTGTAACGCAGGCTCTTCCCACTTTGAATGCCTGATCTGGTTCGTGTTTCTGGGGCCCGAACTTTGCTCATCGCGCTTCCTTTAGATTCCTTCTCACGAAGGACACCCTTGCGCTTGGCTAACGGTTGGCAACTGCCGGGCCCCGCAGTGGACTTTCACCACCAAGTTAAGCGCCATGCGTGGCGCACGTTTAAAAGGCGGCCGCCCGGGCCGCCTTTTTTAATTACTCTAATTCTTTTTACTAAGGGGCAGGACCACAGAAATCTTGCTCCCAAAACCTTCCCGGCTTAACACTTCCAAATAACCTCCATGCCTTTCCGCAATCCACTTAGCGATAGAAAGGCCCAAGCCCGTGCCCCCGGTTGCCCTGGCCCTGGAATCGTCCGCTCGGTAAAATCGTTCAAAGATGTGGGGTATTGCCTTTGGGGCAATGCCAATTCCGGTATCTTGAACGGTAAGCTTGGCCTTGTTATCCCGGGAGATTACAGAAAGGGTGATTTGGCCTCCCTCCGGAGTATATTTAACGGCATTATCCATTAAGATCCGCCCCGCTTGTTTAATTAACCCTTGGTCCCCGAAAACACAGGCCTCCTCCGCTTCCAGCCTGAAATCGTGGCTGTCATTGACCATCTGGGCCTCCCGGTGCAGTGCCCGGCCTACAGTCCCCAGATCAAAGCGTTCTTTTTGCAAAGCCATGGTGTGATTATCCCCCCGGGCCAGAAATAGAAGCTGCTCAACCAGCTCCTTCATATTGCCCGCTTCTTCTTTAATAGCCTCAATAGATTCTTGGAGCGCTTCCGCATCGTGCTTTCCCCAGCGGTCTAAAAGATTGGCATAACCCTGAATGGCCGCAATGGGGGAGCGCAGCTCATGGGAAGCATCGGAAACAAAACGGGCCTGCAAGCGATAAGAGTCGTTGATCCGATCCAAAAGCCCGTTAATGGCAATGGCCACATTTTTCAATTCATCTTGGGTGCTGGATAAATCGATGCGTGTATCTAAACGGGCTGCATTAATCTCATCTAAAGTCCCCGCCAAAGCTTCCATTTCTTCTAAGGTCAAGGGGCCCCGCCCGCTAGAAAGGCTGCGGGCCTGCTCCGCTAATTCAGAGATTGGCTCCAGAACCTTTTTGATTAAATCCGCTCGGGTCAAAGCGCTTCTTAGAGCCAGGAATATTTGAACAGTTACCAACACAATGAAAACGTTTTTTAGGATCCGAACAAAAGGGGAAAAGTTGATCAAAATAGTGTAGGGATCCTGCCCGATAGTGAGATCAAGGCGGTATTGGAGATGATCGAAAAGGTTGTAAAACGGAACGTCATCGGCGCGGGGCAGTAATAAAGAACGCCTAGCCTGCGCCGTCTCTTCGGGAAAGAAACCCTTTAAATTAGAAGGGATCACCAGCCCCTTTGCTTCCCCTTCCCTAGACCGGATACTTAAAGCCGAAAATGCACCGTCAGTTTCGGTCAAGGGCAGCTTTGTAATTTGGAGAAATTCGGCCGCCGTGTGTTCCGCATTCAAAATCAAAGCACTAAAGGCAGCTCCCAGAAAACAAATGTTTAAAATCAAAAAAATGCCCACCAAGCGGAACCAAAGCTGAATATTCAGTTTAGATCCTAGGGAAAAACCAATGGTACGGACGGGCTCTCCTCTAGTTTTCATCGCGAATCACATACCCTACACCGCGCACGGTAGATATTAATTTGAGATCAAAAACCTCGTCAATCTTACTGCGCAAAAAGCGGATATATACATCAACTGCATTGGTTTCACCCCCGAAGTCAAATCCCCACACTTTTTCCAATAATTGTTCCCGGGACAAAACCAAACCCTTATTTTCCAGCAAATATTGAAGCAAATCAAACTCACGTTTAGTCAATTCAACGTAAGAATCTTTTACCGTCACCTGCCTTCGGCCCGGATCCAAACACAATTCGCCTGCTTTTAAAACAGGGTGCTCCGGATGCTGGGATCTTTGGCGCAAAACTATCCGGATCCGAGCCAAGAGTTCCTCTATGGCAAACGGCTTGGTTATATAGTCATCGGCTCCGCTGTCCAGCCCGGAGACCTTATCAACTACAGTATCCCGGGCCGTAAGCATAATTACAGGCACAGAGGCGGTCCGCCGCAAGCGGCGCAGCACCTCCATGCCGTTAAGCCCGGGGAGCATGATATCAAGAAGCACTAAATCGTATTCGCCTGTTTGGGCCATTTCTAAACCGGTCCGGCCGTCGAAAGCCTTATCTACCTTATATCCCTCGTAATTTAATTCCATTTCAACAAACCGGGCAAATTTTTCCTCGTCTTCCACGATAAGAACTTTGATGCTCATGATAGAATGCTCCTTAAAAAAGTTTAGTCATCCATGGCAACAAATTGATAGTGAAATCCAAAAAAGAGGCCGATAATCATCAAGGGCAGGGTAACCCAAGGTGCAAATATTAAAAGCAGGACTAAAACTGTTACCGGAAAACTGGCCATGTGCTCCCTGTTCTTTAGTACTTCAAAACTAGTGTTGTTGCCCTTTTTGATCATTTGAGCACAAAACTTCCAAATCTTTTCCAGGGCCTCTTTAACACTATTGGAGCCGGCCTTGTCCGCTTCTTTTTCCCTTTGCGACTGTTCCTCATCATCCCCGCGGCGCTCACTGCTGTGATACCCGCCGCCTGGAGGCGGTTGGACTTTTCCCTGTTTTTCTAAATAAATCAGGGCCTCCAATAAATCCCCCTCCGCCCATTCGCAGGCTTCTCTTGCTTCCTCGTAAGAAACCTGGGCCCGTTCCCGCAATTTTTCGATTTTCTCTAGTTTTTCCACAATGCTGCCCCTTTCTGATTTGAGCTGCTTAAATTGTAACGGGAACGCCTTTAGAAACAATTGGGCTTAGATTAAAATCGGATTAAAGTAGGATGCAATCTCTGTGCTTTAATGCTAATTATAACATAAACGATCGGCCTTCACCCGTTAAAATTGCAACAGCCCGCACCGGGGAGCCGTCGCCTGCTTTGATCTTGAGAGGAAACCCGATAAACAAAAAAGTCCGCCCCAGGGGCAATTGTTCCAGATTGACCAAACCCGTATAAGTAAGAATCTCTTTTCCCAATAAGGCCCGCTCTAATTCTTCCGAAAGAGTACCGCCCACAAAACCCGGATCGGATTGAAGGATTTTCTGAAGCAGATCAATTCCAACCTTTTCCCTAAAAAAGAGCCCGATTCCTTGGGGCCAGTCCCCATCCGTCTTTACCACCTGCGCTTCTCCGAAAAACCTTTCCAGGGGTATTTCCTCCAAGTTTTGCTTGCCTTCGTGCATATGGGAAAAAGCATCCACATGGGTCCCTGTGTGCGTTCCCAGGCTTAAATGCCGCAAAACCCAGCCCTGCTTATCCAGGGTGTGCACCACTTCAATCCGCACCTGCGGATCCCCGGGGAAGACGTCCATGCCCGTCTCCAGGGAAACGGATAAGTCTATTACCTTCATTCGGCCACCAGCCCTCTTTGTTCTTATTCGCCTTTATCTTCCGCTTCTTTGGCCTTAATCCAGAGAGTTACCAGGGAAATCAACAAGCCTAGCCCGGAAAATATAAAAAGGACCAAAGCGTAATTATTCCCCGCATTTTCCCATAAAGACCTGAAAAGAAAGACAGCGGCAATACTTAACAAAACGGAAAAAATTACTGTTAGCAGCGAGGAGAATACTGTTTTTCTTTTTTGGACAGCAGGGGGTAAATATGCATCGGCCAGAATGGTCCTGATTAAGTAGATAGTCATGGAGACAACAATAATGGCTATTGTGTTTAAGGGATATTGGAGCCAGCGGAATCCCGCCCCGTAAAGGCCCGTTTCCAAGAGTAAAGCATAAAACGTAAGCAAAAACATCTCATGGCCAATACTATTGCGCCTGGCAGCCTGCATTTCATCTAAGCCGTTTTTCTTACTCTTCATTTTCTTCATCCTCCCAAAAAAGTTGATCAAGGGTTCGATCCAAAGCTCTGCAGATCCCTAGGCAGAGCTTGATGGAAGGGTTGTAATCGCCGTTTTCTATAGCGTTGATAGTTTGGCGGGCAACACCCAGCCGATCCGCGAGTTCTTTTTGGGTCATGTCCTTTGCTGCCCGGGCAGCCCTCATGCGCAAATTCCTTGCCAAGATCAACACCCCCTATTCATAGTAATATATACAAGACATTACGTCAAGT
This sequence comes from Bacillota bacterium, assembly GCA_012518645.1. Lineage (GTDB taxonomy): Bacteria > Bacillota > Limnochordia > Darwinibacteriales > Darwinibacteriaceae > JAAYRS01. The sequence continues at coordinate 344 of JAAYRS010000017.1, read as the reverse complement.
ATATTTTACCCATTTTGCAAAAAATCCTTTTAAGTGTGTTCCTCGCCCATTTGGCCTCAAAAATTTCCGGAAACAATCCTATTTTTAGATAAAAAAGAATCCTGCTTTTACAGGATTCTCAGACTTTCAGATGGTGGACCCAGACGGAATCGAACCGACGGCCTCTTGAATGCCATTCAAGCGCTCTCCCAACTGAGCTATGGGCCCAAAATATGGCACCCCCAACCGGATTTGAACCGGTGCCTTCGCCGTGAAAGGGCGGTGTCCTAGGCCGCTAGACGATGGGGGCATTTTCCATTAATGGTGGTTCCTACTGGAATCGAACCAGTGACCTCTGCCATGTC
>JAAYRS010000113.1 GCA_012518645.1 Bacillota bacterium | reverse complement strand
GGATGGGGCTAATATGCTCAGGAAGTTTTATCATATAACCCTCCCCATGCTCAGGCCGGTTCTTTTAGTTGTCTTAATTTTAAGGACCATGGAGACCTTGAAAGTATTTGATATTATTTACATTATGACCGGCGGAGGGCCTGCCAACGGCACGCAGGTGATTACTTATCTTGCTTACCGGGAAGCTTTTAGTTATTTGAATATGTCCAGAGGATCGACCTTGGCATTTTTGGTGGCCTTGACTATTTTTGCCTTATCTGTAATTTATGTCAAATTATTGGGCGAAAGCCCCCATTAGGAGGGAGCTAACTATGCAAACTTTTATTAAGCATTTAAGGGGTTCGGTAAAATATATTCTAGCTCTTATTATCACCGTAATAGTTTTGGTTCCCTTTTTGTGGTTGGTTATTTCCAGTCTTTCCCCGGAAAAAGAGCTTCTTGCCAAACCGCTGCGCTGGCTGCCTTCCAGGATTTCCTTCGAAAGATATCTTAATATATTTACTGAACAAAAGGCTGGAACAACCGGTTATGACTTCCGCCAAGCGATGGTTAACTCACTAAAAGTTGCCTTTTGCGTAGTCGTTATCAGTGTGGTTTCCGGCACTATTGCTGCTTATTCTTTTGCCAGATTAAGATTTCGTTTGAAAAACAAGATCATTATGCTCTTTCTTTTTACCTATATGATTCCCCCTGTGGCTATAATAATTGCACTCTTTACAATCTTTAACGAGCTAAATTTGCTGGATACCCTAGGGGGACTTGCTGTTCTTTATAGTTCTTTTGCCACACCCTTTGTGGTTTGGATTATGAGAGGCTATATGCAGTCTATTCCCAAGGATTTGGAGGATGCTGCCCGGGTTGACGGCTGCTCCCGCCTGCAGGCGTTGACTAAGGTGATTCTGCCCTTAGCGGTTCCCGGGCTGATCGCCACCAGTATTTTAGTATTTTTGTTTTCGTGGGAAGAATTCTTTTATTCCCTAATCTTTACTTCAACGGTCAATTCTAAGACCATTCCCGTGGCTATTGCCGAGTTTAGCGGGAGGCATAAAGTAGACTTTGGTTTAATTGCTACCGGCGGAGTTTTAGCGGCTTTACCGCCGGTGATCTTAACTTTAATCTTTCAAAAATACATTATTAGCGGTTTAACAGCAGGGGGGATCAAAGGCTAGTTAAGCGAAGACTATGGAGATTTAAAAGTTGTCTGGGGGTAGGTATTATGGAGATACGAACTACAAGAGAGCTGAAACAATTTAATAGATTTACAATCCTAAACGAGATCATTCAAAATCAGCCTATTTCTCGTCGCGATTTAACGAAAAACTTAGATGCATCCCACGCTACTGTTGCTATTATTGTTAAAGAATTAATCGAAGAAGGCTTGGTTGTAGAAACTGAACTTGTTAAATCCAGCGGCGGAAGGCCGCCTCGTCTTTTAGAATTCAAAGGTAAAGATAAATTCCTTGTGGCTACGGAGATTAGTGAGGGTTCTCTTTCCTACGGTATTTTTAATTTAGATTTTGAGTTAATTGAGAAAAGATCCTTTAGCACCCAGGGTTTTATCATCGAAGAAATTATCGAGCAGTATTTGGCCCGAATCAAGCGGGTTTTAGAAAAACACAATATCCGCTGGAATCAATTGATTGGCCTGGGGATTTCAGTCCCGGGAATTTATGAAGAAGAGCAGGACCGCCTGATAAATTCCACTTGTAAGCTTTGGGAAGAAGGAAATCTTAAAAAGGAATTTAAAAAAAGGTTTCAACTGCCAATTTACATCGAAAACGACGCCAACCTGGCAGCTTATTTTGAATGGGCCTACGGAGCCGGAAAAAACTGCTCCAATTTGATTTATATTTATATTGCCGACGGAATCGGCGGAGGCCTGATCATGAATAATCAACTTTATAAAGGGGTTCATGGGAAAGCAGGTGAGATCGGCCATATTAAGGTGGAGGCAAAAGGGAAAAGATGCGAATGCGGTGGTGTGGGCTGCTTGGAAACCGTATCTTCGCTGATGGCAATAAAAGAGCAAATTAACGGTAGGATTGAAGCCGGGGCCGCAAGCATCCTGCGAAACGACGGCCCTCCGCCATATGAGGGGGAAGAGATCATTAAGGCCTATCGTCAAGGGGATCCCCTTTCCCGGGAAGTAATTAACCGTTCGGTGGATTACCTAATTAATGCCATTTCCGGTGTGGTCAATATTTACGATCCGGGTTTGGTAATCTTAGGCGATATGCACGATTTTATCGACAGCGAAATGATTGAAAGGATTAGGGCGGGGCTAAAGCAGATTTGTTTTTCCAGCATTATGGACAAGTTGCAGATTGTCAAAAAGACCGGCGATGCCGATTTCCAAATGCGAACTATCGCAGCTTACGTTTTTGATATTTGGAAAAAAGATATCTAAAACTGGAACTGATCCAGTATCAAGAACACATTTTTTTATCTCAAAGAAGTAGACGGGGAAGTCAAGCGGAAGAAAGGTTCAAGTTAGGAAGGGGTTCGTTATGGATTATGTTCTCGGTCTAGACGGCGGTGGGAGTAAAACAGTCTGTTTTCTAGCTGATAAGAAGGGGATGATTGTGGGGCGGGGCGAAGCGGGTTCTGCTCTTTATTACGGTAACGGAACTAAAAAAGCTCTGGGAGAAATCAAAAAGGCATTTAATCAGGCCGCGGCCGGCTGTCCGCAGGGCTGCATTCAAACAGCTTGTTTTGGCTTGGCCGGGATTGATTCTAAGACAGATTATAAAAGGATTTACCGTATTCTTAAGGCGGAGGAATTTGCCCCGGGGATCGTCTTGGAAAATGATGCAGTAATTGCCCTGGTGGGGGGCAATGCTCGGGAACAGGGAGTTGTTTTGATCGCGGGAACCGGTGCTATTGCCTACGGAATTAATAAGCAAGGGCAAAGGAGGAGGTCCAGCGGCTGGGGCCATTTGATCGGTGATGAAGGCAGCGGCTATAATATAGCGGTTTCCGGGGTGGCCGCGGCTTTAAGGGCCTATGACGGCAGAGGCCAAGACACCCTCTTGGTAAAACTGTTTAAAGATGTCTTGGCCCTGGAAACAATGGAAGACATAATGGAAAGGATTTATTTTTCCCTTAGCAAGGAAGAAATTGCCTCCCTTGCCTATTTGGTCTTTGAAGCAGTTGAAAAGGGTGATCAGGCGGCTCGGGAAATAATACATAAAGCAGGCAGCGAACTGGCCCTTAGTATTAAAGCTGTGCTTACTGCTTTAGAGTTAACTCAAGAAGAAATTGAAATCCCCTTGGTAGGCGGAGTGTTTAAGAATCAAAGTGCTTTTTTAATCGAGACCATCTCCCAAAGTGTTAAAACCCTGGCTCCCAAGGCAAAAATCGTGAAGCCCCGCTTCGATCCGGCCATAGGAGCGGTTATTCTGGCTTTGTCAAAATCGGGAATTGATATTAGCCAAGAGATCTTAAATAATCTGGAAAGGACACAAGCGGAATACGTCTAGTTTTTGCGGGAGCCGATAAAAAAGGAGGGCCGGGTTACTAGTTCATTAAAAAGCAGGAGGCGAAAAAAATGAGTAAAAAGCGGGTACTATTTGTTGGCGAGACGTGGAGTGTTATTAAGCTTCACACTAAAGGGTTCGATGTTGTGGCCTTGGGTGGTTATGAGGATTACTCCAGCTATTTTACAGAGCCGATGAAGGAGTTCGAGGATATTGAAATCTCTCACATCCCCAATCACTTGGTAATGGGCCAATTTCCTCAGACCCCGGAACAGCTGAAATTGTTCGATGTGGTAATTATTAGCGACTGCGGGCGGAACACACTGACCATGTATCCTGATATGTTCACCGTTCCCATGGGTCCCGATCGCGTGCAATTAATTGCTGACTATGTGCGCAAGGGCGGATCTTTAATCATGGTAGGAGGCTATCTTAACTATCAAGGTTACCAGGGGAAAGGAAACTATCACGGCAGTGCGATCGAAGAAGTACTTCCCGTTGATATTTTGGACCGCGATGATCGGGTGGAAAGAACTGATGGGGTTAGAGTCAATGTGCTTAAACCCGATCACCCTGTTTTAAAGGGTATTCCGAAAGAGTGGCCTTTGTTCTTGGGTTATCATGAAATAATCCCTAAAAAAGGTTCCGAGGTGTTGGCCTCCGTTGACGATGATCCCTTTATAGTTGTAGGCGAGATTGAAAAGGGAAGGTCGATGGCTTTCGGTTCCGATATGTGCCCTCACTGGGGAGAGGATTTTGTCAAATGGGACTATTACGGTCAGTTTTGGTACCAGGCCATCCAATGGTTGACTAAGTAGCAAGGACTTAAAAAAAGTAGGCAGCTGATCCCGCTTCTGTCGCCGGAGGTGGGATTGGCTTTTTTGACTGCACCGAATGCTGGGCGGGGAAAGCGGAATTTCGGCCGGCGCGGGGACCTTAGATTAAAGCCAATATTCTGCTGTGAAAAGGTTATGATAGTGATGTTAAACTTATTTTTTGCCAACTTCCCTATTTTGACCGCGACATTCAGCTGGGGGTTTCATCAATTTCCGGCGCTAAGATGGAAATTTTAGATTCAAAGTGATACAGTAATAATGGGAAAAGCGGTTAAAAACAAATTTCCCGGCCGAACAGCAGTTAACCTAAAGAGGGCCCGCGCCGCGGCTGGCTTGGAAGGGCCCGTAAGGGGGGAGGATCTTATGGTTAATGCATTGCAGCAATCACTTGAACTTGCCAGAAAAACGATGAATGAAAATTTGGGCGGCCCATTTGGGGCGGCTGTTTTTGATGCCGAAGGCAATGTTATCTATGTGGCTTCTAATAGTGTCCTCGGTGATCACGATCCTACGGCCCACGCCGAGGTTAATGCGATCCGCGGTGCTTGCCGTGTTTTGGGAACCCACGATCTAACGGGATACAAGCTTTTTGCCACAGGCTACCCTTGCCCCATGTGCTTAGGGGCCATTATTTGGGCTAATATCAAGGAAGTAAGGTACGGATGCAGGTTAGAAGATGCAGAAGAAATCGGCTTCCGAGATGATTTTATTTACCGTTTCATCGAGGGCGGCCGCTCCGATACCTCTGTTCTTAAGATTGAAGAATACGGCAGAGAACAGTGTTTAGCCTTATTTAAGGAGTATGCCGAGAAACAGAAAGAGATTTACTAAAGGTACTGAAGAAGCGGCTTTTTAGGGTTTTAAAACTGATTTTCAGCTCCAGGCGGTAAAGAAAGCCCCTTTTTTGGGGGCTTTCTGTATTTAATAAAAGGAAAAGGGTCTTTTTTGAAGAAAATCAAAGTGGAGTTTGATTGCTGGGGAAGGGAAATGGGAAGGAGAGGAACGTGAACAAGAAAAAGATTATAGCTCCGCTGATCGTTACTTGTATTTTGGTCTTTCTTTTCGCGGGGCAACTTCGGGCTGTCCTTAGGTTCTATCTTCCTACGGGTATCAAAGTTGTGGCGGTAATTTCTCTGTTAGCTTTGGTAGCTGTCAGTATTGCCGTATTTTGGGAACGGGTAAAAGAAATAAGGAGTGGTGAAGAAGATGATCTTGGTAAATACTGATTATATCCCCGGCCGCGAATTTGAAATGCTGGGCCTGGTAAAAGGGAGCACTATCCAAACCAGGCATGTGGGCAAAGATATTGGCCAGGCGTTCAAACATTTAGTAGGCGGGGAACTGAAAGCTTATTCGGAAATGATGGATCAGGCCAGGGCCATAGCTACAAAGAGAATGGCGGACGAAGCCCGGGCCATGGGGGCAGATGCCGTTATTAATATTCGTTATGCCTCTTCCGCAGTAATGAAAGGCGCTGCGGAAGTAATAGTTTACGGAACCGCCGTAAAATTTGCTGCGAGGTGATTTTGTGAGTTTCTTCGAGCTGATTGAGAAAAGAAGGAGTATTAGGAAATACGAGCAGCGGGCTGTCGAACCGGAAAAGGCAGCAAAGATTATGGAAGCGGCCTTGCGGGCGCCGTCGTCTCGGGACCGGCAGCCTTGGGAATTTGTGGTGGCCACAAATGCTGAAATCATTAAAAGGCTGGCTCAAGCAAAAGAACGGAGTATCTCCTTTTTAGCGGAAGCCCCCATGGCCGTTGTAGTCTGTGCGGACGCGGAAAAATCCGACATTTGGATTGAGGATGCCTCCATTGCTTCGACCTTTATCATCTTGGCCGCGGAGGCCCTGGGTTTGGGCAGCTGTTGGATTCAAATCAGGGGAAGAAAACAAAGCGGCGGGAAATCAGCCGAACAATTTATCCGAGAAACCTTGAATATTCCTACCCGCCTAAAGATATTGGCCATTATTGCCCTGGGTTATGCCGGGGAAGAAAAACTCGGCCATAGCGCAGAGGGCCTGCCCCGACGAAAAGTTTTCCTTAATTATCACGGGAACAAATTTCAATAGCCCTAAGATCTGTATAGGACGGAAAGGGAAGGCGCTTATGTACAAGCAGATGTTTAAATTTGTCAAAGACACCTTAAAAGCTAGCGGCGGTGAACAGTGCCCCCGCCATTATGCCTTCCGGCGGCGTTCCGAACATATCAGGCGTGTTTTTACCTGGGCACAGAGGTTGTTGGCGGAAACGGATGCTAAGATTAACCATGAGGCGGTTTTGGCGGCGGCCCTTTTTCACGATGTGGGGCATGGGGCTGAGGATCGGCTCCATGCGGAAGAAGGGGCCGCTATTTGTAAAAAATACCTTTCTGAACAGGGGTTCGAAGAAAACTTCATCGAGTTTGTAGTCTATTTAGTTAAAAATCATGCTAATAAAAATCTACTTTTTCAAGAAGGCACTCCCCTTGAATTGATTATTCTCATGGAGGCCGATTTGTTAGATGAAACCGGGGCCCTGTCCCTGGTGTGGGACAGTATGGCGGAAGGTGCCCAACAAGACCAAAGCTTTGAGAAAGCATTGGCCCGGATTAAAACCTATAGTGCTCGGATTTTGGAATCAAATCCAATGCGGACCCCGGCCGCGAAAAGGTTCTGGATGGCTAAACAAGCATTGGTAGAGGATTTTGTGGAACATTTATGTTTTGATTTGGCTGGCCTAAACGCGCTTGTTGTGGAAGAAAAGCACAAAAGGGCGCGGGAGCGCCTCAAGCTTTAATTGTATGTCAACCCGGACCAAAAGCCCGGGTGCTGTGGATTGTAATAAAAGACGCTTTGGCGGGCAGGTAAATAAATTTAAAATACGCTTTCCCGCCTTAAAATTAAGCTGCTAAACGTTTCAAGAGGGAGTGAAAAAGTAGGCTTAGGCGAAGGATCTTAAAGTAAGAGGCAAAGACGCGGTGGAGAGGCCGCGAGCTTGGGTTATTTTAGAGGCCCGGGGGTAATACCCCCCGGGCCGCAGTGTTTTAGTCCTTAAAAAACTCGTTGTACTCCGCAAAGATTTTGTTGATCTGAGCCGCCGAGTATTCCAAAGCCTGGCGTTGATCTTCCCCGCGGGAAATCTTTTCAATAGCTTCGCGGCACCATTCGCGCGCCTGCACATAGGTTCCGAGCTTCATTCCAATAGCTGCATTGGAATCAGTTTTGCCGGAAAGAATCTGCAAAAAGGCGGTGAGGTGGTTAGGGCTTTCCACGAACCAGCCGCTGTCCATTAACATCCGTAACCCTGCGTTGGTGCTGGGGAAATATCCGGTGTTTTTATGCCACCACACATCAACTTCCGGGCGGGCTAGGTATTGGAAGAACTCGAAAATAACTTCTATTTCCTCTTGAGAAGCTTGGTTGGAAACATAGAGGCTGCTGCCGCCGATAAAACTATTGCCCTGGGGATAGTCGTCATTAAGTCTTGGTACGAAAGTTGTTTTTACTTCAAAATCATCGCCAACAGTCTTTAAAATTCCGTTCAGAGATGAGGTTGATTGGTGTAAAAAGGTGGCCTCTCCTGCTTGGAAGGCGCCGTTTACATCGTATTCCACGCCGCCGTAAGCCCAAACACCGTCTTTGGCCATTTCGCTCCATTTGCTCATAAGTTTATCGGTGAACTCGTTGGGCCAGTAGACTTTAGTGGAGTGTCCTTCGCGCCCATTACCTTGATCGCAGTATTCAAGATTATGGGTACAAAGCTGGTTTTCAAACACCGCATCGGGCCAGCCTAAAACCAAGGGGTGCTTGCAAACTCCTGTTTCCAACAGTTGGAGGCCGTATTGGTGTAGCTCATCCCAAGTTGTTGGCGGTTTGTTGGGGTCCAAACCAGCTTGCCGCAGATGATCCGCGTTATAATAAATGATTTGGACAGAAGAAGCCATGGGCCAAGACCAAAGGTTGCCATCTTTAGAATAGTAGCTGACTATGGGCCGCACATATTGCCCAAAGTCCCATTCTGCTCCAACTATTTCAGGGATCTTGTAAGCGGGGATTATCATATTACTGTCGTGAAGTGCACCCATGGATCCTTCATAGGTGGCGAAAAGTGCCGGTTCTTGTTGAATGGGGTGAGCCGCCAGAAAGCGGGCTAAGCCTTCTTCGTAGCTGCCGTAGAGCATTGGAACAATCTTTCTCCCGGGATCAAGTGCGTTGAAATCATCAACAATTTTACTGAGTACATCCATACGGGCTCCAGAAAAACCATGCCACAAATCCACTTCAATAACTTCTGCGTAAACCAATGCCGAGGTAGTGAAAATTAGTACAAGCAAAAGCAGATAGAACTTGTTCAGTTTCAATAACCCTTTCACCAATACGCACCTCCATAGGTATTATACCGGCAAATTCGGCGTAAGAAGGCGGCATTCCTTTTGAGATTATGTGAAACTTAATAGAAGTTTTCTGGAGATTTTACCGTCTGAAACCATCGGCAGCAAAGGCTTAACCCAAGAGCAATGTTGTAAAAGCAAACCGAGGAGCGGCAGATGTTTAAATCAAAATTTAACGATTTGCTTAGAAGTGATTAATTCACATATGTGCAGCAGTTAGTTGTTTAGAAACGATTGACAGCTTCTAGCCCGAATGTTATATTAAGTTTGTGAATAGAACCATTAACCAAATAAAAAAAGAGGCTGAGAGAGTGAACAATACCCAAAAATCCAGAGATAAACTTTTAGTAAAGGTAGCCCACATGTACTACATTGAAGGCTTATCACAAAAGGAAATTGCTGAAAGGATATTTGTTTCTCGCTCCAACGTTTCCCGTTTATTGAAAACAGGCCGAGAAAAAGGCATTGTGGAGATTAGAATTAACCATCCCTCCCATATCTTTCTGCGTTTAGAATCGGAAATCAAGAACCGGTTCGGGTTGGATGAAGTGTTTGTAATTTCCTCCGGGCAATCATCTAACGATACTTTAGTTGAACTGGGGAAAACTGCCGCCCGGTGTTTAGAATCCAACTTAGAAAACGGGATGCTTGTTGGGTTATCTTGGGGCAGATCACTGTATTACACGGTGGAAGCCTTTCGGCCGACGCGCCGGGATGGTGTTGAAGTAGTACAGCTTTTGGGCGGATCGGGAGCGCGGGATATCAATACCGATGGGTTTGAACTAGCTCGTAAACTGGCCCGGGCTTTAAATGCCCGGTGCCATTTTCTTCAAGTTTCCCTTGTGGTCCGAAATAAAAATGTGCGTGATATTTTAATGCAGGAAAGCGACATAATGGGGCCGCTGCAAAAAGGGAAACGCACGGATCTGGCAATTGTCGGGGTTGGTTCCAATAACCCTGAGACCAGTGCTATGGTCCGCTCAGGCTATCTTACGGCAGCAGAGTCGGAAGAACTGGCAAAGCAAGGGGTTGTGGGGGATATCTGCGGATATCAGTTGGATATAAACGGCAATGTCTGCCAGGTCGAGCTGAATGAAAGAATCGTGGGTGTTTCCCCTCATGACATCAAAAGGATCCCCAAGGTAATCGGGGTTGCTGCTGGAGCGGATAAAGCCCCGGTTCTGCTTGGGGCTTTAAGAGGCGGCTATATTAACATTCTTGTAACAGATGAAAGTGCCGCTTTAGGCTTATTGAACATAGAAGTGGGCAGCACTGAAGGCAAGTCGCTTTACGATTTGTTCTAAGAGATTGGTTTGGAAGTTTTGGGTGCGTCTCCCAATGCCGGGGGTGAAGTGTCAAACAAAACCGTTGTCAGTTTACTTGGATTCGAAATAATGTGCGGAGGTGGAAAAATTGGATCCAAAAGTAGAAAAAGAACTTTATTCTATGATGTTATTAATCCGGCGGTTTGAAGAAAAGGTCCTGGAAGTTTTTTCTTTTGGGAAACTGGCAGGAAGGATGTTCCATGTTTGTATCGGGCAGGAGGCCGTGCCTACAGGGGTCTGCTCCGTTTTAAAACCGGACGATTATATTACCAGCACTCATCGGGGTCATGGGCATTTTATTGCAAAAAATGCGGATTTAAAGCGGATGATGGCCGAATTATATGGAAAAGCCACGGGGTACTGCAAGGGTAAAGGCGGCTCTATGCATATCGCCGACATTGAATTGGGGCATTTGGGTGCCAACGGAATCGTTGGAGGAAGTTTTGGAATTGCCACCGGCGCCGCTTATGCCAGCGCCTTTCGGAGGGATAAGAGAGTTACCGTCTGTTTCTTTGGGGAAGGGGCTGCTAATCAAGGCATCTTCCACGAAAGTTTAAATATGGCCGGCCTTTGGAAATTACCTATCGTCTACGTTTGTGAAAACAATTTCTATGCTCTTTCAACTCCTTTGGAAAGAAGTTCGGCAACCGAAACCCTAGCGGAAAGGGCCGCGGCCTACGATATGCCGGGGCAGGTAGTTGATGGTATGGATGTTGCGGCTGTTAGAAAGGCTGCTTTGGAAGCAGTCAACAGGGCCCGGGCCGGGGAGGGCCCTACCCTGCTGGAATGCCAAACTTACCGTTTTTATGGCCATTCGCGCGGCGATGGCTCTGTTTACCGCACGAAAGAAGAAGAAGAATTCTGGAAAGCAAGATGTCCAGTGAAAACTTTCGGGGAACGGCTGGTTGCGGAGGGTAAATTAAGCCTGCAGGAAATGGAAGAGCTAGAAAAAGACATTGAGGAAAGGTTAGCTGAGGCCTGTGCCTTTGCGGATGAAAGTCCCTATCCGTCCCTAGACTCTCTATATGAAGATGTTTTTGTGGAAGGGAGCGGAAACTAGCAATGAGAGAGATCAGTTATCGCCAAGCAATTCAGGAAGCTCTATGGGAAGAGATGGGAAGGGATCCCGAGATGTTGATCTTTGGGGAAGACATTGGGCTCTACGGCGGTGCTTATGCGATTACCAAAGGCATGCAAGAAGAATTTGGGCCGGAAAGAGTCAGGGACACGCCTATCTCTGAAGCAGGTACAGTAGGAATTGCGGCCGGTGCCTCCGTTGTTGGCGCTCGCTCCGTTGTGGAGATAATGTATATCGATTTTATTACCTTGGCCATGGATCAAATTGTAAATCAGGTGGCTAAAATGCGCTATATGTTTGGCGGAAAAGTGGAAGTCCCCTTGGTGCTGCGGACCCAGGGCGGTGCCGGAAGATCCTCCGCAGCCCAACATTCCCAAAGCTTGGAAAGGTGGTTCCTGGGAGTGCCGGGCTTAAAAGTTGTGATGCCCGCTACCCCTTACGACGCCAAGGGCCTGCTGAAAACAGCAATTCGCGATAGTAATCCCGTGATTTTCATTGAACATAAGCTCTTGTACAATACTAAAGGCCAAGTTCCTTCGGAAGAGTACACCATCCCTTTAGGCCAAGCAGAAGTAAAAAAAGAAGGAGCGGATTTGACCATAATTTCTTATTCCCGGATGCTTTTATACGCTTTAGAGGCGGCAAATAAGTTGAAGGAATATGGGATCGATGCCGAAGTATTGGATCTGCGGAGCCTGCAGCCTCTGGATAGGGAAACCCTAGTAGCTTCAGTTAAGAAAACCAGATGCGCGCTTGTTGTGGAAGAGGGCTGCAAAACCGGAGGTGTAGGAGCGGAGATCTCCGCAATCTTGACTGAGAATTGTTTTCGGGGGCTCAAATCCCCCGTTAGACGCGTTGCTGGGGAAGATGTACCCATTCCTTGTTCGCCGGTGTTGGAAAAAGCCGCCATCCCCAGTGTGGATCAAATTGTGCGTGCGGCCTTGAATTCGCAAAAGTATCAAAAGCAAATTTAAATTGAAAAGTAAGGGGTGCGGTAATTGGCTACAAAAATCGTTATGCCTCCTCTTAGCGAGACCATGGATGAAGGAACCATTTCCGGTTGGCTGAAAAAAGAGGGAGAAGTTGTGGAACGCGGGGAACCCGTCCTAGAAGTGGAAACGGATAAGGCCGTTGTTCAGGTAGAGGCATTTGGCAGCGGAGTTTTACGGAAGATAATCGTTGAAGCGGGAGAGGCAGTGCCTATCGGGGAACTATTAGGGATTATAGCTGAACCGGATGAGGATATATCCGGCTTGCTGTAACACGGTAAGGAGGTTTC
>JAAYRS010000112.1 GCA_012518645.1 Bacillota bacterium | reverse complement strand
TTTACAGGCCCGAGTCTTCGGTACGAAGAAGCAATGAGGGAAAAGCACTTAAGCGGATAAAATTCAAACTAAGGATGCTATCGAAAATTAGAGTGCCAAACTATCGATTTCTTAGTTGCAAAAAACAGTCAAGAGCGTGTTTTTGGGAGGATAGTGTCAACTCACTGTTGGATAAAAGAAAATCTTTGCCCGGCCGGACAGGCCGGGTTTTGCTTTTAAAAACTCAAATCCGCTTTAAAAATACGTCTGCGCTACAGCCAGCCAACACCTCTTTGTAGGCCTGTCGCGCCCGGATGCCGCCCCAATTGTTGTTTATTTCTTTGCGGTTTCCCAGCAGCAATCGACCCTACGCGCTATTTCTCTGATTGATGCCCCTTCATTCTTCCTTAAATGTTTGATATAATCGACTTGGGTCACTGTTAACACTCCTTTATTTGCCTCCTTACAAGAATTTGCTTAGAGGCTTATTTAAGGATGCTATACGGTGACTCCTTTTCTTTTTCTAAACTCTCGATTTTTAAGGTGCCGTTTTCTCGACTTTTATATTACCAAAGACACAAAGGGGGAAAGAATTATTCTCTTGTCATTTCTTTGTTAGATCACCCAACCTTTCCTATTAGATGCGTCTTCAACAAAATGCTTTATTGCAATAGATTTTTTTGAACGCGTGCGCTAAGATTGTCCGTACCTTTTTTGAAAACCTTTTGGAAAAAACAAGCCAATTTTCTTTGAAAAACTCTTTTAAAGATTTTTCCACAACTTTTTGAAAGGAAAACACCAAATCACGTTGAATGCATATTTCTTCGCCTCTAAGTACTTTGTACTCGTCCAGCGTGTGCGGTGAGATCTCCTTCTATTTCCCTAAGATAAACTTCTGTCCTAGAATAAGTTTACACTAACTTATTAAAACACACTCATTCCTGCTCTAAGCGGCAGAAAGCACAGCGATCGTGTTCACAGACGGATTGGCCTATCTTTTTTAAGAGATTTACAAACGTTTCCTGCTCCCTAGAGGAAAGAGAGGCTAACATTTTTTCCTCCCAAGAACCCATTAAGGCAAACAGATCTGCTTTGATCCGGAAAGCTTTCGGGGTTAGAAAAACACGATAGGCACGGCCGTCTCGGCAATCCGCTTTCCTCACGGCGTAGCCTTCTTCTTCCAGTTTGTTTAGAGCCCGGGTTGTGTTAGCCCCATCGATATTAAGCAGGGTGGAAAGTTCCTCTTGCCGCACCCCATCGGAATAATAAAGTTCTAGAAGAAACATGATCTGGCCGCTGCCAATCTTAAATTTTTTTAGATCTGGGCCAAGGTTTCGCATTGATAGGCGGTGAAGGATGGAAAACCAGCGTCCCACATAATAATCCGGGCATCTTTTCAAAGAAACCCTCCTCCCTTCAATTTTTTCCTTGACATAACTAAACAGGATCTCCCCCAGTCAAATAGCCGACTGCACCGATATTTATACCCTGCCTACAGCTGACATATAAACTGTAAATTCATCTTTCCCGTCAACCTGGATCAGCTCATCCATCCTCTGCTGATCATAAGCAGCAAGGGCACAGTTCCCCAGACCAAGTGACTGGCAGGCCAAATAAAGGGCCTGGCCAATGTGGCCTGCATCCAGCAGCATTACCTTATGGGAGCTCTCGGCATATCTCCATTCGCCTCGGTAAGGAAGGCAGGCCCAAATAAAATTGACGGCCGCTTTCCCGGCAAAATCCTGCCCCCCGGCAGCTCCTTTGATTTTCTCTGCAAGATTATTTTCCTGATATAAAAACAAAAGGCTGTGCTCTATGGGCAAATATCTGTAAAGGCCTTTTTGAAGTCCCTCAACGCTGCCTAGAGCCAAATAGGTCTCATAAGCATGCCTGGCACCTCCGGAGGGGACCGGCCTTAAAGTGGCGTAGTTGTCGCCCTTTATTTCCTGCACCCCCTGCGTTGCCCACAAAAGATACGATAGTTCGGCTAAGGCCAACGCTTCGTCTTTAAAGTCCCTTCTGCTTCTGCGCTCCGCAATACACCGAAACACATTGCTTTCCACAATTAGATCTTCCCCAAAAAGGGGCAGCTCTATGGTTTCTGCTTTTTGGCCCCGCGGTTTTTGCAAGGGCGGCTGGGCAAGACCCCTGTTTTGATCGGATTCTGCCCCCCGGCCAAAGCTTGATTTCATAAATTCTCTTTGGGTTTCGTATTTTTCCACTAAAATCCCTCCCTAGTTGACAAAAACCGCTGTTCCCCGTTTTATAAAAGAATAAAACCAGATGCTATCCTCCATGGAAAGGCGGATACACCCAGAGGATCTCCTCTCCAGCAGAGTGTAATCTGTGATATTCCCCTGCTTGTCCATGGGAAGGGAATGGAAAAGGTAGGGACCGGAAAATTTGACCCAATATTTGGCCCCCCGAGCCAAACGTTCAGTAAAAAACCAGTCCCCTCTTTCGGAAATTTCGTGTAAGCCCCGCAGAGTTGGTGACACATTTTTACCGGTAGAAGAAGGCATGCTCCGTTTTATTTTCCATTCCCCGGATTTAGCAACAAAAACATGGGTTAGCTGGCGATCTAAATCGACCCAGACCAGTTGATCCGTCCGCGATTTGAATTCTTTAGAATTAACAAAAGCCTCCAAGGCGGTATTGGGCAGCCATTCCCGGTTCGTTTCAGGATCCTCGGGAATAAAAAGATCGTTAGCCGCAATCCAACCCTGACGGCCCTCGGCATTGCGAACTTGATACCATTCGAAATTACGATCCCTAATTATTTCTACCTTTTCCCCTTTAAAAAACCGATCAATTTGGCTTTTACTAGCGGCATAGCCATCGTAGACAGGAGTATCCGCCAGGATTTCCGCAAAAACCACACTTGCTTTGATTTTCTCAAAGATAAGCGCCAGATCTTCCTGCTCCCAATCTTCTGGGACGGATGATCCCTGCGCCGCGGCCCCCCAAAAGGGTAAAAGAAGGACGAAGATTAACATTATTCGCTTTAGTCTTAAAGTAAATTCCACGGAAATTCCCCCATTATCAACGAATATTCGACATTAAACGAACTTCGCTAAGAGGCGGAATTTTCCTTTAAGCAGGGCCAATATTTACCACCCTAGGTGTTTTTTAGACCTCCTAAAATCCCTCCGGAAATTGCGAGCGGCCCCATCCTAAAAAGGCGTTTCCACCATAACCAGGTGCCGAAGAGCATGCCTTTTTCAGCTACCCAAGTCAGAATTAAAAAAGCCGCCGCGCCCACAAGCAAACCGTTAAGCCAGGCTTTACGCTCACAGCGATTCCCGGCCATGATTGCCCCCGCGAGTACACCAACATGGGCCAACAGATTCAGCAACTTGGTTTCCGCCTGCCAGTCGCAATAGGAAACCAAGAATGCTAAAATTACCACAGCTGCCAGATGCAAAAAAATAGTAAGGAGCAATCCTTGCAATATTACTCCTACTTTGAGCACCGGCCCAGTTTTACTATTCCCAGGGTTAGCCATCCGCATTAAACCACCCCATTACAAACTTATGTGGGGTAAAAAAAAATATGCAGCCCCTGGGAAGGGCTGCCCATTCATTTGTTTTTACTCTTCTTTTTTGCTGGCCTCGATCACCTGTTCACTGATTTGAGCAGGCACTTCCTCGTAATGACTAAATTCCGAAGTAAAAGAACCCCGCCCTTGGGTCATAGAGCGTAGATCAATAGCGTATCTGAACATTTCCGCCATAGGTACCTGTGTGCGGATAATCTGCACCCCGCCTTTAGGTTCCATACCTAAAATCCTACCGCGCTTTTTAGTCATATCACTCATCACATCACCCATAAAAGCCTCCGGTACAGCGATCTCGACATTCATAATCGGTTCTAAAAGAACCGGATTGGCTTCCAAGAAGCCCTTCCTAAAGGCCATGCCGGCCGCGATTTTGAAAGCCATTTCAGAAGAGTCAACGGCGTGGTAAGAACCATCATATAAAGAAACTCGGACATGTTCCACCGGGTAGCCCGCTAAAGGCCCCTTATCCAAAATTTCCCGCAAACCTTTTTCCACCGCCGGAATGTACTGGCGGGGTACTGCGCCCCCGAAAATATCATCTACAAATTCCAAACGATCCTCGTTCTCGGGATCGCCTGGTGAAAGTTCCAGCCACACGTGGCCGTATTGGCCCCGCCCCCCGGACTGTTTCCGGTGTTTTCCCTCCACCTTGGCTGTACCCCTGATAGTTTCCCGATAAGGGACAACCGGGGTTTCCAACTCAACCTGAACACCAAATTTCTTTTGCAGCCTGCTGGACATGACCTCAAGATGTAAATCGCCCATGCCGCTGATTAAGTTCTGACCGGTGTCAAATCTTCTTTCTAAGGTGAAAGTAGGATCTTCTTCTGTCAACCTAGCTAAACCGGAGCTAATTTTTTCCTCGTCCCCCTTGGCCTTGGGTTGAATCGCCATGGTCATAGCAGGCTTTGGAAAAGCTATAGGCTTAACTTTGACCTTGGATTCGCGATCGCCCAAGGTATCGTTAGTTGTTGTATCCTGAAGTTTAGAAACAGCGCCCAAATCTCCGGGTCCCAATTCATTGACCGAAATTTGATCTTTGCCTTTAATCACAAAAAGCTGGCCGATCCGCTCATCTTTTTCGCTGCGCACATTGTATACAGATTTATCGGCTTTGATTTCCCCGGAAAAAATCCTAAACAAAGTGAGCTTACCTACATAAGGGTCCGCCATGGTCTTATAGACTAATGCACAAAGATTGGGATCGGTTGTAGAGATAAGCACCTCTTCTTCGTTTTCATTAACACCGGCAATAGTCCGCTGAAGAGGAGAAGGCATACCTTGCACCAGATGGTCTAATAAAAACTCCACACCAAAGGTTGATTGAGCACTGCCGCAAAGGATAGGCACCATTTCACCCGTTTGCGTACCCAATTTAACCGCCTGCTCTATTTCATCATCGCTTAATTCTTCGCCTTCCAGATACTTCATCATTAAGTCGTCATCGGAAACCGAGGCGGCTTCAATCATTTCTTCCCGAGCAGCTTCTACTGCATCCCCTAGTTCTGCTGGAATAGGACCTTCCTTAAAAGAGCCTTCCTCTTTAAAAAAGGCCTTCAGCTTGACTAAATCTATAATCCCTGAAAAATCTTCCGCTTCACCAATAGGCAGCTGAATAGGAACTAATTTCGGGCCGAAATGTTCCCGTAATTCCTCCACCACTTTGCTGAAATTGGCGTTTTCCCGTTCCATTTTATTTACAAATACCGTTCGCGGCAAATCAGCGTTTTCTAAATAGTCCCAGCTTTTTTCCGTTCCCACTTCCACACCGGAAGAAGCACAAACAACTAATAGGGCCGAGTCCACAACTGTCAGGGCCGCAAGGACATCTCCGACAAAATCGAAGTAGCCGGGTGTATCCAATATATTGATCTTGTGTTCTTTCCATTCCACCGGGGCCAAAGAAGCATTAATAGAAATTTGGCGGCGGATTTCTTCAGGATCATAATCCATGATTGTATTACCATCATCGACTTTTCCCAAGCGATTAATGCCTTTGGCTGTAAAAAGCATAGCCTCGGCCAGCGATGTTTTACCTGCACTTCCGTGACCTACCAAGGCCACATTGCGTAAAAATTCTGTTCCGTACTTCTTCACACATTCTCCTCCTCTTAATCAACAAACTATTGTGGCAAAAGATTGTTTTAAAAATCCGGGTTCATGCCTTGAATTCAACAGGATTGCTCCAGTTTCCTGCTTCAATACTTAGAAAAGGCCTTAGTTAAAACCACCAACCCCAATTTTCCAAAAAAACCAGTTTTCTCCGGGCCCGGTCCACTTCTGTGCTCCAGCCCAAGAAAGGAAGTAAAGCGGAAGAAGCGAAAGGAACACCGTTGATTTCCAGAACAGGCGCATCCAAGGGGATGGGCAAATTATCTACCTCTACAACCCCGCTTTCCGCCCGAATTTTTAAATAGTGCTTCCCCTGTAAAAGATGCCAGGAATCAAAATTAGAAACGGCGAAGCCCAGCTCCTCTCCTAATTGCCCTAAGTTAAAATAAAACTGGGGGCCTTTTTCAATAACCTCCAGATGGCCGGTTATCTCCCGATCCTTGACAAAGATTTTCCATTCCCGATTGCCAGGCATTAATCGAAAGTAATTGCCCTGAATATCATGAATCAAATAACCCTGCTCCAGCTCCATAATCCCAGCTCCATAAAGACCGGGTATATTCCAAAGTTCCGCTGCCGAAGCCGCCTTTAATTCTAAGAAGGAAAGGCCTGTTTTCTGAGAAAAGCTAAATAAACCCTGTCCGGGCAGGTAAAACAATCTGTCTCCCAGATCTGAATCGTGAAAATGACGACTGGCGACTATCTCTTCATTTTGCCAGCGCCATCCGTAAACCATTTTTTGACTGGTGACCACTAACCATTCCGGATATTCCCCTTCGTTCAGGATCACCAGGCTTTCTACAAAGCCCCAGGGAAAGTTTTCCCAAAGGGTGATAAATTGCTGCTCA
This sequence comes from Bacillota bacterium, assembly GCA_012518645.1. GTDB lineage: Bacteria > Bacillota > Limnochordia > Darwinibacteriales > Darwinibacteriaceae > JAAYRS01. The sequence continues at coordinate 9,400 of JAAYRS010000112.1, read as the reverse complement.
TCCCAGCTTAAAATGCCAATATATCCCGTTTTATAAGTATAAATGATTTCCGGGATCCCATCTCCATTGATATCAACTACTTCCAAATGGTTGACCTCTTGATCAGGATTTGATTTCCAGAAAGGATAGAGCCTGTTCCCCCAAGAAAGAAGTACCTGGGCTTGCCCCTTAAAACTGCGGATTACAAGATCCCCCAGCCCGTCCCGGTTTAAATCATGAATTTCCAAAAAGTTGATGGGATCCGCAAAAACACGGAAAGATCCCTCCGGCAACCAGATACCGTCCCGCCGGCGATATGAACCGACCACACCTGCGCCGTCGTCCATGGCAACCAGGAGGCTGTTTTCCCCATCACCCCTTAAATCACCGTAAGCCAAAGCCGTTACTCGTCCCGGCAGATCTTGGATAAGTAAAGTCCTTTCACCATCGGCCCAAAGCCAAACACATTCCTTTTGGCCAACAATGTACTGTGGTGGCTGATCTTGCACGGGGCAAACAGATAAAACCACGGCCCCCGTCAATTCCCGTTCGTCAATTACTATGTAAGGAGAAGCCTTGATTACCCCCGGAAGCAGTAAAGCGATGAGTACCGCAGAAATTATTCTCCGCACCCCTTTTCCCTCCAATTAAATATCTTTTCCTAAGAAAAAACCTACAGCCTTGCACTGTAGGTCACACGATCGTATTTTAAAATGGTCGGGGCGACAAGATTTGAACTTGCGACCTCTACCACCCCAAGGTAGCGCGCTAGCCAAGCTGCGCCACGCCCCGACGCAATAAAATAATATCATGTTCTAAACAAAAAGGCAAGGGGTTCTGAACCTTATTCCCCTAAGGAGAATTCGTCGTGGCAAGCCCTAACAGCCTCTTGATATGCTGAGCGGGGGACTAAACAAGAAACTTTTATTTCTGATGTAGAAACAACAAACACAGGAATATTTTTCCCGTTTAAGGCTGAAAACATGCGCGCCGCAACTCCTGGGTTAGTCATCATGCCGGCCCCTACAATGGAAACCTTGGCCACTTCTTCATCGCACAAAACTTGCCACTGCTGATCCCCCTTGATTTTGGCAACAGTCCGCAAGGCGGCTTCCCGATCTTCTCTGGCAACCGTAAAAGTAAGCGCAGTAACACGCCCGGCGGTGCCTGTTTGAACGATCATATCGACATTAATAGCTTCTTCCGCTAGGGCGGAAAAGACGTAGGACAAAACGTTTACATCATTGGGGACATCCGTTAAAGTAATCTTCACACAATTATCGTCGGATGCCACTCCGGTTACAGAAATTACCCGTTCCACCGATTTCACCTCTTTAATTATAGTCCCTGTTTCCTGGGAAAAGCTAGAGCGCACGTGGATGGGCACACCGTGTGCAGCGGCCACTTCCACCGCCCGGGGCTGTAGGATAATAGCACCCAAAGAAGCTAGCTCCAGCATTTCGCAATAATCAACCTGGGAAATTTTTCGGGCCGTAGGCACCATTCGGGGGTTTGCCGTATAAACACCTTCAACATCGGTGTAAATTTCGCAGACCTCCGCCCCCAGGGCCGCGGCCACAGCCACCGCAGTAGTATCGGAACCGCCGCGGCCTAAGGTTGTTATATCATTAGAACTGGTAATGCCTTGGAAACCGGCTACAATCACAATGCAGCCTTTGTCTAGTTCCTTCTTGATCCGGGCGCTGTCCACGGCGCGGATCCGCGCCTTAGTATACTGTGTATCCGTTACAATTCCGCCTTGGGCCCCCGTCAGGGAAATAACCGGATAGCCTAAGGCATCGATAGCCATCGCTAAAAGGGAAATCGATATTTGCTCACCTGTGGCAAGAAGCATGTCCATTTCCCGTTTAGGCGGATCCTTAGAAATCGTCCGCGCCTGTTCAATCAAAGCATCCGTGGTCTTCCCCTGCGCCGAAACTACGGCAACTACTTTTTGTCCCTCTTGGACCGTCCGCACAATGCGCCGGGCCACCGTCCTGATTTTTTCGGAGTCCGCTACAGATGATCCACCATATTTTTGCACGATAATTGCCATGAAATTTCCTCCTAGTCCAACTAGATCCAGAATAACATATAAATGTGCTCCTAACAACTGTCTTAAGTACAAAAAGGCAGAAACTTGGGAGTCCCCGCCTCTTTTGGATTGATTAAAGGATGATGCAGATTAAGCCTCCGCTGCCTTCATTTATTATCTTGCTTAGGGTTTCCTGTAATTTTTCCTGAGCGTTTTCAGGCATCCGATACAATTTACTATTGATACCTTCCCGAACCATATCCTGCAGGGAGCGCCCTAGAAAATCCCGTTCCCACAAGGCATCAGGATCCTTTTCAAACTCTTCAGTTAAAGACTTAATCAACTCTTCACCCTGTTTTTCGGTCCCTACCAAAGGTGTTACTTCGGTTTGAATGCTGGCTTCAACCATATGGATTGAAGGCGCACTGGCCGTAAGCCGAATCCCGAAATTCCTCCCCTGTTTAATTAATTCCGGCTGTTCAAAAGTGATATCGTCAAGACTGGGAATTACGATCCCGTAGCCTGTTTGACGCACATGCTGAAGGGCCGCAGACAATTTATCATATTCTTTTTTCGCTATGGAAAGATCGTGCATAAGGCGCATAAGGTGGTGATCGCCCTCTACTTCCAAGCCGGTCATTTCCGCCAATACCTCGTAGAACAGTTTGTTAAACACTGTAATATCGAGAGTTGCCTTTCCCACTCCCAAATCTAAATCTGCCAAAGTTACCATTTGTACGTACTCTGATTCCCGGAAATTTACCAGGGCGATTTCCTTCACATCTTTAACCCGCTTTAGACCCACAACCGACTCCCAGGCCATTTCTTCATAGTTTCGGCGTAACCAGTGGTCCTTTTCCAGCTCTTCCACCCACTTGGGGAAACGGACATTAAACTCCCGGATGGGAAATTCCATCAGGACCTGGTGAAAAAGAGCCAGAAGATCATCTTTAGTCATCCGTAAGCAGTCTAAAGCTGTAGCTGTGACGCCAAATTCAGCCCGGAGCCCTTCAGCTAGAGCCTCTGTTTCCGGACTTTGCGGGTGCATAGAATTGATAACTACTACAAAAGGTTTCCCCAACTCCTGCAGTTCTTGGATAACTCTTCTTTCCGGCTCTTCGTAGTCGCTCCGGGGCAGATCAGAGATAGAACCATCTGTGGTCACAACCAAGCCAATAGTTGAGTGTTCACTGATTACTTTTCTGGTGCCCAGTTCAGCCGCTTCTTGAAAAGGTATGGCGTGTTCAAACCAAGGTGTCCTCACCAAACGCGGCTCTTCATCATCTAAGTAGCCTTTGGCACTGGCTACTGTATAGCCCACACAGTCAACCAAACGAATGCGCGCCCTTGTGTTTTCTTCGAACAAAATTTCCACAGGTTCATCGGGCACAAATTTCGGCTCGGTAGTTGTAATAGTCCGCCCGGCCCCACTCTGCGGCAGTTCATCCCGCGTCCTTTCTTTAAGATAGACATCGCTGATATTGGGCATTACACAAAGATCCATAAACCTCTTAATAAATGTGGATTTACCTGTACGCACGGGGCCCACTACACCAACATAAATACTGCCACCAGTGCGCTCCGCAATGTGGGAAAAGACATTAAACTTTTCCATCAAGGCTCCCTCCTTAATTTGGGCTCCCTCGAATTTGAGGGCCCTGCCCCACTACGTTTAGGCTGGACATTATACTATATTACTAGCCTTGCGGAAATATAACAAAAACTACGGGAAGTCGGTAGTTTCGTCAGCTCACCAAGGTTTTACTTTTTGGCCGAATTTAAATTCTGTCCCCCGCCGCAGCCGTTTAATGTTAGATCTGTGTTTGTAAACGGTAACAGCAGCAATAATAAGGGCAAGGAGGAATTCAGACCACTGTACTCTAAAAAACAAAAGCAAAAAGGGGAAAATCGCAACAACTACGATGGAAGCTAAAGAAATATAGCGGTAAATAAATACTACTAAAAACCAGATGATCGCTAAAATCAAGGCCACGATAGGACGGACTGTAAGAAGCACCCCGGCCATTGCGGCAACACCTTTGCCGCCTTTGAACTTCAAAAAAAGCGGCCAATTGTGAGCCATCACTGCGGCAATGCCCGCCAACAACCAGAAAAAGGGGTCGGCGCTTACTGTTTTCGCTAACAAAACTGCCAACACGCCTTTGCCTACATCACAAACCAAGGTGAAAAAAGCGGGTAGATAGCCCGCGGCCCGGAGAACATTGGTCATTCCTATGTTACCGCTTCCGTGTTGGCGCACGTCTATTTGAGCCCACCATCTGCCAAAAAGCAAGCCAAAAGGGATACTTCCCACAAGGTAGTTGACTGCTAAAACCAAGATAAACTTCATCATCTCTTTCGCTCCTTGACCGCCAATACAATGGGAGTGCCCACAAACCCGTATTCCTGACGAATTCTGTTTTCTAAATATCGTTGGTACGAAAAATGTAAAAGATCTTTGCGGTTAACATGCAAGATAAAGACCGGTGGATTAACTCCAATTTGGGAACCGTAAAAAATTTTAAGGGGTACGCCCTTATCGCTGGGGGGTTGATTTAAGGCCACTGCATCCCGAATTGTTTCGTTAACCCTGCCTGTAGAAACCCGCCTGCCGCGGGCTTCATTCACTTGTGAAACAAGATCAAAAAGCTGATGGACCCGCTGCCCTGTCAAGGCAGAAATAAAAACTATGGGAGCATAACTCAAAAACTGCAGGCCCTGTCTTAAACCGAGTTCGTAGTCCCGCATTGTAGTAGTTTCCTTCGCTACTAAATCCCATTTATTTACCGCAAGCACAATCCCCCGGCCTTTTTCGTGGGCATAACCGGCTATCTTTTTGTCTTGTTCGCTTAGTTTTTCGGTTCCATCAATCACAATCACAGTTACATCACTGCGATCTACTGCCCGCAGGGTCCGCACCACCATATAATATTCCAAATCCCCCGCTATCCGACTCCGCCTGCGCAGGCCGGCAGTATCGATTAAAGTCACAATCCGGCCCCTGTATTGAAAGCGGGTATCGATGGCATCTCTGGTAGTTCCCGCGATTTCTGATACAATTACTCGTTCTTTGCCTAGGATTTTGTTGACTAATAAGGATTTGCCCACATTAGGCCGGCCGACAATGGCTACCTTAAGGCTGTCATCTTCCTTTAATTCAGCATCGGCAGGAAAATGCCCGATTACTTCATCCAGCAAATCCCCAATATTGCGGCCGTGCTCCGCGGACACTAAGATGGGCTCCCCTAAGCCCAAGCGGTAAAAATCGCTGGCAAATTCCCAAAGATTGGTGGAAGTGTCAACTTTATTGACACAAAGAACAATAGGTTTTTGATGGCGGCGAAGAATATTATTAATCTCCTCGTCTACGCCGGTTAACCCGGTGCGGCCGTCCACCACAAATATAATCACATCCGCTTGTTCAACCGCCAATAACGCTTGCCGCCGCACCTGGCGGGTAATTATGTCTTCACCGGAGTCAATCCCGCCTGTATCAATTAAAGTAAAGGGTTTATTTAACCATTCAGCGTCTCCATAGAGCCGATCCCGGGTAACACCCGGTGCACTTTCTACAATGGCAACCCGTTCTTTAATAATACGGTTAAAAAGAGTGCTTTTTCCTACATTGGGCCGCCCCACAATAGCTACAAGTGGCTTGCTCATGAAAACCTCTCCTTAACAGCTTCAATCTCAGCGTTGATAATTTCGCTACCAGCTGGCCAAATCCTCCTGAAGGACAGCTTACTTCTGCCAAGGAGCAATTAATGCCTTGTAACAACACAGACACCGTTTTCCAAATCATGGACAGTACCGCCGAGAATTCGGGCCAAAATTAAAGCTACAGCAAACTGCTGCTCATTGTTTTCAGCAAAAAAAATGGGCGCCCCGCCACTGACGCGACTAGGATCAAGGGCAATCACAGCCAGTATTTCTCCTGCCCTTTCAATTTCCATACTGACCCTCCTTATCTATATGTCCGGGATAGTTCCCTCAATCCACCATTTTGCCCGGCAGAGAAGTCAATGGTTTGCGGACAGCACCCTCCAAGACGGGCACCCTGCGAATTGCAGCCAGAAATGCATCTCGGTTTTGTTCGGAGGGAATCATAACTAAATAGAGATTTCCTGTGTCTGAATCCCGGCGCACTAAGGGCGTATATTCTTGTTCATCCACATCCATATATATGCCTACCATAGAAGCAACATCGTGGGCAATAGCCTGCATTTGGCCAACGTTGGCCAAGGTCGCTTTGGCATTGGGGCCGGAAGGTTGGATAACCGCAGCTAAACCCCGTTTTACAAATACCTCCCTAGCCTCAGCCAAACCAATATTTGTCATATACTTGGGTCCAACGACAAGCATGGAGTTTTCAAACTTAAGCGGCACAATCTGCACCCGGGCCAAATCCCCTATTTGCTTTCCCTGCATGAGCTGATTGAGTAACACCGCTAAAATCAAGCCGGCAAGAGCGGCGGGCAAAACCCTCCAAGGGCCCAGCCAGGCAAAAAATTCAAAAACCAAACTTACACCGAGGGCCACCCAAATAGCTAGATAATTGCGCGTCTCAAAAACGCGGGCAATACCTTCGATATAGGCTGTCCCGCGCTTGACCATTTCCGTTGATTCCATAGCCTCTAAAGTGTCCCTTTCCACCTTGCGCACCTCCCTAAATTGAGAAGCCGCCAAGAGTAGAAAAGAAAGAGCAGCGAATTCCTTTTCCAAAAAGGCGGGGACAATAATAGCCCCGATTAAGCCGCCGATAAAACCCAAGAATAAGTGAATAGCCCAGCCTTGCGGATAACTTGGGTACTGCCGATAATCACGGCGAAGCATATACCAGCGGGCCAAAAACCCGGCCAGGGCGGCCGTAATCACAGTAAGGGCATAATTCATTGATCAGGTTCCGCATCGTCTTTACTGCCCAAACCGGCCTCCCGCCTAAAAAAGCCCAGGAGAGAATCTAACCTTCCCCGTTCAATCAAAACAAAGACTATCACCACAGCTGCTACTGCCAGTAAAAGCCAGACCACTGATTTAACAGCTGCAGCACCTGTTTCCCTTTGGGCAGGACCTCCGCCTTTGGCAAGCCCGGCTGCTGCAGGAATGACTTTTGCTAAAAACCGCGCGGCCTGCTCAGCATCTTCTAAGCGATTGGTATGAGCCCCGAATTCTAGAAGAATCATCTTGGGACCTAAATCTTGATTATAATTGCCGCGGGCATCGAAAATCCCTTCGATGATTCCGGGAAACTGTTGATCGGCGACAGCTTTAATTTTTTTCGCGTATTCTAGATTAGCCTCCCGGTTTTGATTTTGACGCCCTACCACCAAGCGTATTTTAGTTACAGGTACGCCTTCGATTTCAGCTTCATATACTTCCGGGGGGGTTGCATCCCTGTGGACGTCAAACAAAGTGACCGGCTTTGATTTTAATAATTCAGCCGCCGTGCGCCGCGAGCGGAGGTAGGCCTGCCCATCGTGGGGCAGGTGACTGTTATTAGACCAAATTGTTTGGACGCCATCCGCTTCCAAAGCATCCGCCAGGGCTTTTCCGACCGCCAAAACATCGCCTTTTCCATCTTCTTTTGCCTCGGTGCCGCTGCTGGGAACGTAAGACTCGGCATTATGTGTATGATAAATCCCTACCGTTTTGGATTCGTCCGCCGAAATGCCGATTTGGGTTTGCAGCATTTCCCCGACATCGGGGAGAGTGATCGTCTCTAAATAATCTAAATAGACCTGGTCGCCCCTGATTTCTTTTACTTCATACAGACGGTTATCAGCACCAATATACTGATCCCCCGGATCCAATTCCCGGGCAGTCATGGTCACTATTTTTCCTTCCCGATCTACAAGGGTAAAATAACCTAAATCTTGCCTCTCCAGGCCTGGGACAGGATCCGAGCAGGAAAGCAACAAGAACAGCATCACAAGCAACGCCTTGGCGGCTTTGGGAACCTGCTTCACAAGTCTTCACCACTTTCTTCAATTCGCTCCCGTGTTTCCCCTACAAATTCCGCTAACCCTACGGCAATTAGCCCGGCCAAAATCATACTGTCGAAGACACCGGCCCCGCCAAGGATTACTCTGGTGGGGACTTGGGAGATTAGGGCTTGGATTAAATGAACAACGTCCACAATAAAAATGCCTAAAACCCCGGAAATAAAAGAAGCCCTTCTGGAACGCCCGGCTAAGTAACCAACTACTCCGGCTACTATGCTAAAAAGCCAAAGAGGATCCAAAAAGGCCCACCGATTTGATGGGTCAAAGTCGGTGAATTGACTAATCCCAAATATTATTCCCGCAGTTACAAGAGAAGCTATAACCGCCCTGATTTTTTCGCGGCTTGTATCCGCACTAAACAACAAGTAACCTACTAGAATGAGGGGAATAACGGCACCCCCCACATTTAAACTAAGACTGGTACGGCCAGTACCAAGAGGTATAGTAATAAAGCTGCCACCAATCATTAAAACAAGGAAAATTAAGGCTTGAGTGTCGCTTAAACGCAGACGATCAAGAACCCGTTGGCCAAATCCAAAATAGATTAGGGCAGCCACTACTAACAGCAAAATAGTGCCGGCGGACATCTTCATCCCTCCACTAAACCATAAACTCTTAATTTAGTGTTCCCTGGAAGATGTCCCATATCCATAAAATCTTGTAAAGAAAAAGGTGTTAGCCTAATGTTTTAACTATCGGAATCGTCTTTGAACAGATCGCCAAACATATCTCCAATATTAGTGGTTAGTTCTTCCGAATCGGTTCCTTCTTCAGAAGCGCCCTTTGGTTTAGCTTTAGGAGCGGACCGCGCCGGCTGCTTCGGTTCCAATTCTTTGATGCTTAAGCCAATCCTGCGCGCAGCTGCATCGACGCTGATTACCTTAACATCAACCTGATCACCTGATTGAACAACATCTTCGGCTTTAGCCACATGTCGGTGAGCTAATTCGCTAATATGCACCAGGCCTTCAATTCCATCTTCTAGTTTCACAAAAACGCCGAAATCCACTACCCTGGTAGCTTCTCCGCTCACCTTGTCTCCAACCCGGTAGCGTTCCTCTACAGTAGACCAGGGATCGGGCATGGTTTGTTTTAATCCTAAGGATATGCGTTCCCGCTCTTTATCCACGCCTAAAACCATAACGGTAATCTCTTCGCCTTCCGAAACAACATCGGAAGGATGATTGACTCGGCTATAAGCCATTTCCGAAACGTGTAAGAGGCCTTCAACGCCCTTACCGATGTCTACAAAAGCACCGAAATTTGTTAGCCTGCGAACAATGCCTGGAATTTTGGTGCCTTCCTCTAAAGTTTCAAATGCCTCTTCTTTAGCCTTCTGGTATCTTTCTTCCAGGACTTCCTTGTGGGAAAACACAACATTATT
>JAAYRS010000111.1 GCA_012518645.1 Bacillota bacterium | reverse complement strand
GGGCCTGAGACCAGATCTTGGATTATTTCCCGGGGAATGTCGGCCCCCCAGGCGGCGGGAAAAATACACAGCGATTTAGAACGGGGTTTTATCCGGGCAGAGGTGATTCCCTGGGACATCCTGGTCGCCCAAGGTTCTGTTGCGGCTTGCCGGGAAAAAGGCCTGCAGCGTACAGAAGGGAAAGACTACTTAGTCGCCGACGGGGACGTAATTTTGTTTCGATTCAACGTTTGACTTCGGATAATCACGGTGATATAATTAACCTGCCCTGCCCTAGGCGCTGCTTAGGGCCACATGTCCAGAGGGGAGGTGGAGCTGCGGTGCGTGCATATGAGCTAATGGTCATTTATGCCCCCAACCTCGATGAGGAAGGCTTGGAAGCCCAAATCGACCGAACCAAAGAATTGATTGTCAATATCGGCGGGGAAATAGAAAAGGTTGATACATGGGGCAAACGCCGTTTCGCTTACGAAATTAACGATAACACCGAAGGCTTCTATGTGGTGATCGATTTTAAAGCAGAAGGCGGAACGACTTCCGAGGTCGAACGTATTCTTAAGATCACCGATGAAGTTGTGCGCTATCTGCTCGTTCGAAGAAACAAAGAATGAGCGAAGGAGTGACTATTGGTGTTAAACAAAATTATCCTTATCGGGCGACTCGTAGCTGATCCTCAATTACGGTATACTCAGACCGGTATAGCCGTAACGAATTTCACATTGGCGGTAAACCGTTCTTTTGTTTCCCAAAGCGGGGAAAGGGAGGCCGATTTTATCGATATCGTCACGTGGCGAAAACAGGCGGAAGTCTGTGCCAATCATCTTAACAAAGGACGTTTGGTAGCCGTAGAGGGCCGTTTGCAGATCCGCTCCTACGAAGATCAAAACGGAATTAGGAGAAAAGCCGCGGAAGTTGTCGCAAATCAAGTTAGATTCTTGGATCGGGCCCGCGATAGCGGATCCGGCGAATATGAATCAGCAGAGGAGCCGTCCGAATCAGAGTTTGATGATGTTCCCTTTTAAAGAATGATTTGGAGGCGAGATAATGGCAAGAGAAAGAGGCCGTAGAGGCAGAAGAAGAATCTGTTCGTTCTGCGTAGACAAAATCGAACAGATTGATTATAAAGAAGTTGGCCGCCTGCGCAGATATATTACAGACAGGGGTAAGATTTTACCACGCCGCATTTCCGGTAATTGCGCCAGGCATCAACGACAGCTGACAACTGCAATTAAGCGTGCCCGTTATATGGCTTTGATGCCTTATACGATTGAATAAGACCCAGGAGCAGCTCAGCTGCTCCTTTTAGAATACGATTAGGAGTTGCAGATTATGAAGACGCGTTCACTCACAGAGGGAGCCATGTTAGCGGCAATAACTGTTCTGTTAACAGTTATTGGTGAGTATCTGGGAATTCCAATCCTAATCATACCGGTTCCTTTAGCCCTTTTAGTTTATCGGCACGGGCTGCGCTTAGGCATTATCACTGCTTTCGCCTCTGCCGGGACAGCCAGCTTAGTGGCTGGCCAGGTCTTCGCCGGGCTAATGATTATTATCTGGGGTTTCCTGGGAGTGTCTTTGGGCATGGCCCTCCGGGAAAAGTTCTCCTTTTTTAAAACTTTTGTGGTAGGGATTTTGGCCGATCTGGTAATTACCGGTCTTAGTGTCTTTTTGTACTTCCTCCTTTTTGGAAAAAACCTATTTGGCGATATGTTAGAAATGATAGTATCCGGTTTCGAACAAGCCCGGGGGGCCTGGGAAGGCCTGGGGGTAACGGGGGAAGCTTTACTGCGTTACGAACAAATTTTAGAGACAATCCCGATTCTTATGAAATGGGGTTTACCTGCTTTATTGTTGGTCTCCGCCGTTTTGATGACCTATGTTAACTTGGCGGTGCTTCGGCTGATTTTAAGACGTATGGGTGATTCCATCCCTTGGATCCCCCCTTTTACACGTTGGCGGATCCCCTCTTTTTATACACTTTTTTTATTAATAGGGCTGCTTCTGGCTAGGCTGGGAGATAAATTTCTTGCGCCGGATTTTTTCCAAATTATCGGCTTGAACCTCTATCTTGTTTTTTTCCCCGTCTACTTAGTTTTAGGGGCGGCAATTGTCTGGTACTATTTTCAAACAAAGAACGTCCCCAAGTTCCTGCGTATTTTATTTGTCTTTCTGCTTTTAAGCGGAATGCAGCTTCTGGTTTTAAGTGTTGTCTTTCTGGGGATTTTAGATGGGGTTTTTGATTTTCGCAAACTAAAACAAACTGAAGATATAAAATAAGAAAGTAGGTGTCCGGTTATGAAGGTAATTTTGCTTGCAGATGTGAAGAACATCGGCGAAAAAGGGGACATTGTGGAGGTTGCCCGAGGTTATGGGCGCAACTTCTTACTGCCGCGCGGTTTGGCGGTTAAAGCCAGCACTAGTAATTTGAGGCAGGTGGAACATGAAAAACAAGCTGAAAAGCAAAAAGTCCGCCGGGAATTGAAGAAAGCGCAAAAAGCCGGGGCTAAGATTGAAGGCAAAACCGCTAAGGTGGTTGCCCGGGTTGGAGAGGCGGGAAGGCTGTTTGGCTCCATTACCTCGCAAGAAATTGCTGAACAACTCCGGCGCCAATATGCGGTAGAAATTGACAAAAGGAAAATCGAGCTGCAAGAGCCAATAAAGAGCTTGGGAACCTACTCGGTCCTGGTTAAAATACATCCCGAGGTACACGTTTCTCTCCAGATCGAGGTTGTCGGGGAATAACAAATTAATTTGGACAGGAAAGGGTCAGCTCAAGTGGATACAAATTCTTTAAAGCGGCAGGTCACTGCTTTATTATCAATTCTGGCTGAAGTTCACGGAACAGATGAGCTGGTTTTAAAAGCCGGCAAATTAGATTCTTTGGAATTAATGCAATCAGAAAAATTAACCGATCGGGTTCTGGCTTTAGAACGGCTAGTTCACGAAGATCCCACAATAATGGAAAAGCGAAGTGCCGATGAGGTGGAAGAAATTTTGGATGAACTTGGGGATCATCTGGCCGATTTATTGGCCCGCCGTTCAGTGGAGGAAGAGCTTGAACAAAAAATTTCGGCTAAAATGCAGGAAAGGCACTTGGAATACGTTAAAGAAATTAGAACACAGGTTCTTAACGAAGAAATTGGGCCGGATAACGCTCAGACCTTAAAGAAATACGCCCATCTAGAACTTTTGGAACAAAAAAGCCTTTCCCGCTCCACCACAGAATTGATGGTCCCCCGGACTTTGGAAGAGGTGGTAGGGCAGAAACAGGCGATCAAGTCATTGCTTTCTAAACTTAGTTCTCCTTTTCCCCAACATATTTTAGTTTACGGCCCCCCGGGTGTGGGTAAGACTACGGTGGCGCGCCTGGCGCTGCAGTACGCCAAAGCCAAAGGGCATACTCCCTTTGCAGAAGATGCCCCTTTTATCGAAGTAGATGGGACAACCCTGCGTTGGGATCCCCGGGAAGTTACCAATCCGCTCCTAGGTTCTGTCCACGATCCAATTTATCAAGGTGCGAAGCGGGACCTAGCGGACGGTTCCGTCCCTGAACCCAAGCTGGGCCTAGTAACGGAGGCCCACGGAGGAATCCTTTTTATTGATGAGATAGGGGAAATGGATTTAATTCTCCAAAACAAGCTGCTTAAAGTGCTGGAAGATAAAAGGGTTCTTTTCGAATCGTCTTATTACGATCCCAGCGCGCCCCAAATCCCCAAATATATTCATCAACTCTTTGATAAAGGAGCACCCGCCGATTTTGTGTTGATTGGGGCAACCACCAAGGATCCCTCGGAGATCAGCCCCGCCTTTCGCTCCCGCTGCGCGGAAGTATTTTTTGATCCTCTGACCCCGCCTGACATCATTCAAATTGTGCAGGCGGCTGCTAGACGCCTGGATGTGCAATTAGAGGACGGTGTTGCCGCTTTAATCGCGGAATACACGATTGAAGGGCGCCGGGCGACTCGCCTTTTTGCTGATGCCTACGGATTGGCCCTTTACCGGGAAAACACGGCCCCCCGGGATGTTGTGATTACCAAAGCCGATCTGCAGGAAGTGATTCAGGCTTCCCGCCTTAGTTCTTATGTGGGTATTAAGGCTTCAGCCGAAAAAGAAGTGGGGCGGATTCTGGGCCTGGGTGTCAGCGGTTATCTAGGGTCAATCCTAGAGATTGAAGCTATTGCTTTTCCCAGCCGGGAGCCGGGAAAAGGCCGGGTTCGTTTCAATGATACCGCAGGCAGTATGGCTAAGGACAGTGTTTTTAATGCTGCTTCTGTTTTTCGGGCACTAACTGGGCAGGATCTATATAATTACGATGTCCATGTAAATATTGTGGGTGGAGGTAATATCGAAGGGCCTTCCGCCGGGGTGGCCATTTTGGCGGCGATTATCAGTGCTGTCCGGGGTTTACCCATTCCTCAGGATATTGCCGTAACTGGCGAGATATCCATCCGGGGCAGGGTTAAGGCTGTAGGCGGCCTGCATGCCAAAATCTACGGGGCAAAACAAGCCGGTGTGCGGACTGTGTATGTTCCCGCTGATAACTGGGATGAGGTTTCCGGGCGATCGGATCTCAAAGTGGTTGCGATTAAAGAAGTCTCGGAATTTCTAAATCATATTTTTAAAACCGATCTTCGGTGTTCCAAATGGCCTCAGGCCAATTAAAACAGGCCCCCGGTCCGGGGGTTTTTTATTTCCCTCCCTTTTCCAACCCTAATTGCAGTCAAAGTTGAGAAGTGTTAAACTTAGGGTAGGGCTGTGGGAAGGGGGGAAGGCAGCTGATAAAAGGTTGTTAATCTTGGCAAGCGGACCAGAAGAATAAAAATGGCCGAAGGTTTTTTACCTTGTGGCCTAATTTTGCCTGCGGTTGCGGAAAGATCGCGGCCTATACAGAGAAATTATTTGATTTAACTCCAATTTATCGTAAAGGAGGATAGAAATATGGAAACCATAAATGTACAAGATTTAGAAGAACTAGTGAAGAGCAAAGACTTTAAAAGTCTGCGCCGGGAGTTCCCTCACCTGCAAAACGCGGATATTGCCAGGTTTATGGACGATCTTAACGCCGAAAACGTCGTAATCGTTTTTCGTTCTCTGCCCAAAGATCGGGCTGCTGAAATTTTTGCTTATTTATCTGCCGAAATGCAGGAACATATTATCAAAGCCATTACTGATCAAGAGGTTGCCCTTATTATTAATCAGCTTTTTGTGGACGATGCCGCTGATTTCTTAGAGGAACTGCCTGCGAATGTAGTCAAAAGAGTCTTAAAGAACGCTCTCCCCGAAACGAGAAAATTGATCAATCAATTCCTGCAGTATCCGCCGGAATCAGCGGGAAGTATTATGACGGCCGAGTTTGTTGATTTAAAAAAGAAAATGACAGTTGCCCAGGCTTTCAAACGGATCCGCCAAACAGCTTTTGATAAAGAGACTGTTTATACTTGTTACGTGATTGATGCCAATAGATATTTGGAAGGCGTGGTTACGGTCAAGAAGCTTTTCTTGGCAGATGACGCCACTGTTTTGGAAGATATTATGGAAACCAGCATTGTTTCCGCAACGACCACTGACGATCAGGAGTGGGTTGCCCAGCTGTTTGCGAGATATGATTTACTGTCCCTGCCAGTGGTGGATCACGAAAATCGCCTGGTGGGAATCATTACTGTAGATGACATTGTAGAAGTAATTCATCAAGAAGCCACGGAAGACTTTCAAAAAATGGCCGCCATGGCGCCCTCGGAGCGCCCCTATTTAAAAACAAGTGTCTTTACCTTGGCAAAAAATCGAATTCTTTGGTTAATGATTTTAATGGTTTCTGCTATGATTACCGGCGGTGTTTTAGAACGGTACGAACAAGCCTTTATCGCTCTGCCTCTTTTAGTCACTTTTATTCCCATGCTTACCGATACGGGAGGTAATGCGGGCTCTCAAAGTTCCACCTTGGTAATTCGGGGCATGGCCCTCTCAGATATTACCATCAAAGATTTCCGGAACGTGTTTTTGAAAGAATTATCAGTGAGTTTAATAGTTGGCTTTGCTTTATCCGCAGTTAATTTCGGGCGGCTGATTTTGATGTACCCCGGGAATTATTTGATGGCCTTAACGGTTTCTTTGGCACTCTTTGCAACAGTAATCATGGCTAAAACCATTGGCGGGGTCCTACCCTTGGTGGCCAAATTTTTCCGTACAGACCCTGCAATTATGGCAGCACCTGTTATCACTACAATTGTGGATGCCTTTTCCCTAATAATTTACTTTAAAATTATTGAAGCTATTTTGCTTTAGGTGAAAAACATTGGCCTGGTTTCAAGGAAATCAGGGGCGGAAGGTGAAGGTTACTAATCAGGGTAAAAATTAGAGGCATGGAGGGACTTATTGATGCGTAAGATTATTAAAACCCAAAAAGCCCCGCAGGCTGTCGGCCCCTACAGCCAAGGGGTCCGCGCGGGAGGATTTCTTTTTATATCCGGCCAGCTGGGTGTGGATCCGGTTACAGGGGAAATTGCCCGCGGCTGTTTAAAGACACAGACCACCCAAGTTTTAAACAATCTCAAGGCTGTTGCTGATGCAGGCGGGTGCAGCTTGGATCAAGCGCTAAAGATTACGGTTTATCTTACCGATATGGACGATTTCGAGGAAATGAATGCCATTTATGCCCGCTTTTTTCCAGAAAACCCTCCGGCCAGAGTTTGTGTAGAAGTTGGGCGGCTGCCTCAAGGGGTAACGGTTGAAATGGATGCCGTCTGCTTTTGTCCATAAAGGCTAGGGAGGGGAATTAATGTCAAAGTTAAAACTAGCAGTTATTTATGGGGGGCGTTCCGGCGAGCATGAGGTTTCTTTGGAATCGGCCCGTTCCGTTCTGGCTGCACTAGATACTGCCAAGTACGAAGTAATGCCCATTAAAATTGCTAAAAATGGACAGTGGGAGACCGATTTGGTTCTTAAAGGGGATCCCACTTGGCAGCCTGGTTTTGATTTAGCCTTCCCCGTCCTGCATGGCCCCTACGGGGAGGACGGCACTATCCAAGGCCTGCTTGAATTGGCGGGCATCCCTTATGTCGGAGCCGGGGTGCTGGCTTCCGCGGCCGCCATGGATAAAAGTGTGATGCGCACACTATTTGCTGCAGCCGGCCTTCCCTTGATGCCCTGGGTTACGGTTTTCCAACACAACTGGGTGGAAAATCCCCGGGATGTACAGGCAGAGATAGAAAAGCATCTGGAATACCCTCTTTTTGTTAAACCGGCTAATTTAGGTTCCAGTGTGGGCATCAGCAGGGTTGAATCTTCCCGGGAGCTGGATCGGGCCATTGCCTTAGCTCTGGAATTCGATCGAAAGCTAGTTATCGAAGAAGGTGTACTCAATGCCAGGGAAATAGAGTGCAGTGTTTTAGGCCATAACTATCCCCAATCCTCTGTTTTAGGGGAAATTGTACCAGCAGGCGAATTCTACGATTACGAAGCCAAATATCAAAGCGAAGATTCCCGTTTAATTATTCCTGCACCTTTGGAAGCTGATCTAACGAAAGAGATTCAAAGCCTAGCACGCCGGGCTTTTCAAGCAGTGGACTGTTCCGGCATGGGCCGGGTAGACTTTCTTTTGGATGCTGCCGGCCGGGTTTATGTCAACGAAATCAATACCCTGCCCGGTTTTACGGAAATAAGTATGTATCCGAAACTATGGGAGGCCTCGGGACTTTCTTATACTGAGCTTTTGGATCGTTTAATAGAATTTGCCTTAGAAAAACACGAAGAAAGGCAGCGTTTAAAAACCAGCTTGTTTTAAAGAAAGGTGCTTGACCTTGAGATGATTGTTACGGATCTGTGGAAATACTACGGAAGTGAATTAGTGTTTCAAAATGTTAAGGTGAATGTGGGCTCCACGGACCGCATCGGCCTGGTTGGGGCCAACGGCGCGGGTAAAACAACTCTGCTTAAAGTCTTGGCGGGGGAAGAAAGTGCCGATCAGGGCAGTATTTCTTACGGAAAAGACTATACTATCGGCTACTTGACCCAAACTTTGGAACCTACCGCTAAAACCCTCCGGGAGTACCTAGAGGAACCTTTTCGGGAGCAGATCGATTTGATAAAAGTTATGCGCGGTCTAGAAAAGGAACTAGAGATCCGGGAGGAGGGATCCCTGGTAGAAGAGCTGGTAGAGCGTTATGCGAGGCTTCAAGCCCGTTTTGAACACCACGGGGGCTATGATTACATAGTTCAGGTGCGCGGGGTGGCAACGGGCCTGGGTTTTTCGGAGCAGGATCTAAGCCGCGATTTGAAAACCTTCAGCGGCGGGGAACGAATGCGGGTTAGTTTGGGGCGCCTGTTAT
>JAAYRS010000110.1 GCA_012518645.1 Bacillota bacterium | reverse complement strand
ATCTATTCTATCAAATTTCCGGGACAAATTAAGAAAGAAAAAATCGCAAGTTATTTTATCTTGCGATCCAATACCGAAGACATTTACTTTGATACAAACCCGGGTATTCTTACCCATTTAATTTAAGGCGTAACACCCGGCTTGCTCCGAAATTTAAGGAAACCGCGGAGGAAGAGAAAGGAATAAAAGTCGGATCGAATCTAGAGCTTAGAAAAAAATGGGGAAAATGTGTTCTAAAGAAAGAGCAAAGGCGCTGGACAGCGCCTTTTTTGCGGTGCGCTGCGCATGGCGCGTCCACTACGGGGGCCGGCAGTTGCCAACAGTTGGCCAAGCGTAAGGGTGTCCATCGCGAGGTGGAATTTGAAAGAAGCGCGATGAGTAAAGTTCCGGCCCGAGGAACACGAACCATGTCAGGCATTCAAAGTGGGATGGGCTTGCCGTACAAAGCAAAATCTAACAAACTGCACGGACACGAGAATGTAATGGGATGAAAGTTACGTGTCATTAAAGCTTTTTTCATGCAATTGACCATGGGCTTCTGATAAAGGCGGTACGGCATCATGCGGACTGCTGATGGACCATTCTCTATATTGAGCGGTGGCTTAAAGCTCCGGTAGAATTTGCAGTCGAAACTCTGCAAGCGAAGAACAGCGGAACACTCCAAGGAGGGGTTATCAGACCGCTATTGGCGAATCTTTTTCTCCATTATGTCTTTGATATGTGGATGGAAAAGAAGTACAAAGCGATGCCGTTTGCTAGATATGCTGACGATTGTATTTGCCATTGCAAAACTGATGGCAGGCTAAACAGTTGTTGGATAGCTTGATACAGCGGTTTAGTGAATGTGGGCCGGAGCTACACCCGGCGAAGACGAAGATAGTATTCTGCAAGGATGATGATCGTCGCGGAAGTTATCCGAACCATGCAATGAGTTGGATTCGCCGATGGCTGCGCCTGAAACAAATGCGGGAATGGAAAAGGACTAGGCTACAAGGATATATTCCAGAAAATTTCCGTGGTTCGTTGGAGAAGCTCGAGCACAGTACCTGTCCGTTTGGCGCTGCCAAGCGTGTGGTTCGAACGCAAAGGGTAATTGATCTAGCAAAGTACGAAGTCGGGATTCTGCCGCAGTTTTACGAACTGCACTAGATTTTTCAGGGACACTGTACGCGGATGCACCGTTTCGGGAGAAGAAAAACGCCAGGCAGATCACCTAGCGTTTTCCAGCTTGATCTACAATTTCCCGGACAAGGGTTTTGGGTCAGAAGTAATTATTTGGCCTTATAGGGGTGTCCAGCCCAGATAACAGCAGATACGGCTGTTTGAACACAGTAAACTTGGGCCGCGGTCTGAAACAAAAGATACCGATCCCCAAATTCTTGAGGGCATATTGGCGGAAAGTCCCAGCCAGCAAAGGGGGGATACAAGAAAAGGCCGGGACTGACAGCCCAAAGCCTTATCTTCTTAAAAATATTAGCCATAGAACGCTTTCGGCGAACTACAAGCCTTATTTTTGGAAATTATTACCCCGAAGTTGGAACGCTAACCTTAGAGGGCATTTACAGTGGGGCGGAGGTCGGCTTTATTAAAAGATGCCGCCTAATTCCCGTTCAGTTAGGGCAAAAACCAAATCAACACATGCCTCCGCGTCTCTTAAATCAATCATTTCCGAAGGAGAATGCACATAGCGGGTGGGAATGGAAATGGCCCCGGCAGGAATTCCTTCTCTAGTAAGGTGAATGGCACCCGCATCCGTTCCACCTCTTTCCAAGACTTCCAATTGGTAAGGGATTTTGTTTGCTTCGGCAAGATCAACCAAGAGTTCCTTTACCTTGGGATGGGCGATTAAGGAAGAGTCGCGAACTTTAATGGCGGCCCCTTTTCCCAAGGATACATCCATACGCTGGGCTTCGGGCATATCACCGGTTAGGGTAACGTCCAAGGCAATACCTAAATCGGGATCAAGGCCGTAAGCGGCGGTCCGAGCCCCTCTTAAACCTACCTCTTCTTGAGTGGTGAAAACAAAATAAAGAGTATTTAAGGGGTTTTTGCTCCGCTTCAAGACTTCCAGAAGCACAGCGCAACCAACGCGGTCATCCATACTTTTGGCTATCAGCCGGTTTCCAAGGTCAGCGAATTCCCTTTGAAAAACAGCAAAATCTCCTAATTGTACCTTTGTTTCCGCTTCCTCTTTATTTTCGGCGCCGATATCGATATAAAGTTTATCCAGGGTTAAGTCCTTCCATTCGCCTTTCTCCCTGTAGATAACTCCCAGGGTACCGTTTTGGAAGCGCACCCTATTACCCACCAAGGTGGCTATTCCTATGCCGCCCACGCCGGCAAAACGGAGGAATCCCTCTTTATTAATGTGAGTTACGATGATTCCAATTTCGTCCATATGAGCTGCAAACATAATTCTTTTTCCCTGTTCGCGGCCTTTTTTGGTAACTATAAGATTGCCTAGGGTATCTACGGCTATTTCGTCGGCATAATCCTTGGCTATAGCCTTAATTAAGTGGGTGATTTCGTCTTCGTAGCCGGAAGGCCCAAAGGCCTCCGTCAGCTGTTGGATGGTTCCTCTCACTATTTACCCTCCTTCTCTAAATACTGGAGATAAGCTTTCACTAATTGATAAGCTGCTTCAAAATCGTCTTTACTCATAAGCGATACTGCAGAATGGATATAGCGGCAGGGAACGGCTATTACTGCAACTTTGGCCCCTTCTTTGGCCAACTGAATCCGCCCCGCATCAGTTCCTCCCGTAGTTGTACGGCGAATCTGGGCCGGGATGTTTTTTTCCCGGGCTAATTCCAGCAATTTGCGAACTAAGGGCGGATGAGCAATTACTGTCCGATCCATAATAGTTACTGCTGGGCCTTTACCTACAGAGGTGGCCTGTTTATGTTGATCGGTCCCCGGTACATCCGAAGCGGTGGTTCCCTCAAGGATCAAAGCTAAATCGGGTTCTACCTGGTAAGCTGCAACACCGGCCCCCCGCAGCCCAACTTCTTCCTGGACAGTAAAGGCGACTGCAAGGGGAAAAGATACCTTCTCTTGGAGCAACCTGATGGCCAATGCACAGCCGACCCGATCATCGAGAGCCTTGGCTTTTATTTTGTTTTTCCCAATTTCCTCATATTTAGTGGTGAAATAAGCAGCATCGCCCAGCTTAACCAACTTTTCCGCCTCTTCTTTACTCTTCACTCCGATATCAATCGCTAGTTCCCGCAGGGAAAAAGCCTTGTTTCGCTCCTCCGGGCGCTGGAGGTGGATGGGTTTGCTGCCAATTACGCCGAAAATTTTCTTATCACCAATAACGACGGTTTTAGCAACGAGAACACGGGGATCAATGCCGCCTAAAGGCCGAAATTTAAGGTACCCGTTTTTTTCTATGCCTACGATCATTAAAGCTACTTCATCCATGTGGGCCGCCAACATCACTTTTGGTCCGGAAGCATGGGGGTTTTTAAAAGCGATCAAATTTCCTAAGGCATCTGTTTTTATTTCATCTGCATAGGGCGCAATCTCAGCCCGGATTAAATCACGTATTTCGCTTTCTTGACCCGGGGCGCCGCATGCTTCAGTTAAACGCGCTAAAAGCATGTCAATCCCTCCACGAATTCATTGTCTAACCCTGCGATAAATAGAGCCATAAGCCTGCCGGTGCGCCTAACATCTTCGTAATCGATAGTTTCAATCGGCGTGTGCATATAACGCAGGGGGATGGAAAGAAGAATGGTGGCCACGCCAGCTTGCGCCACCTGGATGGCATAGGCATCTGTACCGCCCGGATAGGGGGAAGGATCTAAGGAATAACCTAAATTCCACTCTTGGGCAGTATCCACCATCCGCTCGTGAACCTTGGGATGAACATGCGGCCCGGCGGCGATACCCGGACCTTGGCTTAGTTTGATTGTCTCGTCTTCCTGCAGGCCCGGGGAATCCCCAAAGCCAACATCGATGGCGATACCTAAGTGGGGAACAAGGCCGTAAGTACTGGTAAAAGCCCCTCGCAGACCCACTTCTTCTTGCACAGTGGCTACGGCGTACACATCAGCCCGGTGCCGCATAGTGCTTAATATTTGAAAACATTCCAAAATAGAGGCCACCCCGGCTCTGTCATCGAAAGCCTTTCCCGCCAGGAAAGATCCTTGCAGTTCCACAACCTCCCGTTTTAGAGTGACAGTATCGCCTACAGTAATCGAGGCTTGGGCTTCTTTTGCGCAATCAAAGCCCACATCGATAAAAAGCTCTTCGAGTTTAACCGCTTTGGTTTGCTCTCCCTGTGCCTGGACATGGGGTGGTTTGGCCCCAATCACTCCGGGAAGCGGCATTTTACCGTGAACTAGGACTTCTTGTCCTAAAAGCACGCGCTGATCAAATCCGCCGATGGTGGTAAAACGGAGGAAACCTTCTTTTTCTATTTTGGTAATCATTAAACCGATTTCATCCATATGGGCTGCTAACATAATTTTTGGGCGCGGTGTTTCGCCTTGGCCTTTTTTTAGCATAATTAGGTTTCCTAATTTATCTGTGCGGATTTCGTCCGCCCAAGGGCACCCATCTTGGATCTGGGTTGCTATCTCCTGTTCATATCCGGAAACACCGGCGGCTTCGCTCAGTGTCCGGAAAACTTGTTTTACATCCACTCGTTTCCCTCCTTTTAAGT
The DNA here is from genome assembly GCA_012518645.1 of Bacillota bacterium. Classification (GTDB taxonomy): domain Bacteria; phylum Bacillota; class Limnochordia; order Darwinibacteriales; family Darwinibacteriaceae; genus JAAYRS01. Next base: position 32,185 of record JAAYRS010000110.1, on the reverse strand, counting down.
TTAGTTTTATTATTTCTAGGAAATCAAAGGAAAACCCTGCAGAATCTAGAATTAATTACGCATTGAGGAGGAGGAACCGGGAAAGATGGATAAAGCTCAAGAGTTCAGGGGAGATCAGGGAGTGTATCTTCTTTGGCTGGACTTGCCTCAATCATGCTCCATTACCATAGGTAAACTGGGGGAATTCACTTTTACGCCCGGGATCTATGCTTATTGCGGAAGTGCTCAGCGGAATCTGCAGGCACGGATCAACAGGCACCGCAGCTTAGAGAAAACTCTGCACTGGCATATAGATTATTTTCGGGCTCGGGCCCGTTACTTAGGAGAAGTCTTGTTCTTGGATCTGCCTAAACAAGGTGAATGTTGGCTGGTTGAAGAGCTGCTGCGGATCCCCGCAGCTTATTATCCCGTTGCGGGTTTTGGTTCTTCAGACTGCAGCTGCGGCGCCCATTTATTAAAAGTCCCCCTGGCTTACGCCTTGGGACCTTAAATTTAAGCAGGCCCGAATATTTTACCCGGTTAATACCTTTTTTTGATCCTGTTCATAATATTGATTTGGGTGCGGCAAAGGCGTTCGCATTCTTCGATGCTGGAAATTAAATCACGGTTTTTCTTGGGATTTAGTTCGGCAATGCTGCTTTCGCAAAGATTTTGTAACTCGTTAATCTGGGTCAAAAGCCTCCAGATGATGTTGCCTGGTTGCATTGTAAACATCCTTTCCTTTGGTTCGACTTAAATTATAGCATAGGGGGGTTCGTTTTGCTTACAGAAAGATTGATAACCGATGTGTTGTTGGCGGCCTTGTCCACCGGCGGGGATTTTGCCGAAATATTTGCTGAAGACACTTATAATACAGCTATCCGCATGATTAAAGGCAAGGTAGAAGAGGGAGTTACCGGCCGGGACTACGGTGTGGGCATTCGTGTTTTTCAAGGGACGAAAAGTGTTTACGCTTATACTAATGACACTGCCCGGGAGAATTTGATGAAAGTGGCCATGGAGGCGGCGGCGGCTTTGGAAGGAAGTCATCGAGTCGGCAGTATTGTTTTGGCGCGTTTGGCTGTAGAGAAGTTTAATCCGATCGTAATGGAACCTGGCCAAGTTACTCAAAAGGAAAAAGTGGGAGTTATGAGGAAAGCACATGAGGCTGCCTCGGGCTACCACGAACAAATTAGCCAGGTAACAGTCAATTATTTGGATACGGATCAAAACGTTTTAATTGCCAACTCAGAAGGACTGGTTGCCGAGGACAGGCGGGTGCGGACACGCCTTAGCATCCATGCGGTTGCCACCAAGGGGGCAGAAAAGCAATCAGGGTTCTATGGGCCGGGGCGGCACATGGGCTTTGAATTTTTTGACAAGATCGATATCGAAGAATACGCGGCGGAAGCGGCCCGTATCGCGGTAACCATGGTTAACGCTGATTATGCACCCAGCGGCAAATACCCGGTAATAATCCACAACGAATTTGGCGGTGTCATCTTTCATGAGGCCTGCGGACACAGCTTAGAGGCTACCAGCGTGGCGAAGGGGGCCTCCGTTTTTGCCGGTAAATTAGGCCAGCAGGTGGCCAGCGAATTAGTAACCGCTGTTGATGACGGTACAATTCCTAACGCCTGGGGTTCCCAGAATATCGACGACGAAGGGCGCAAAACCCAGCGCAATGTACTTATTGAAAACGGCGTTTTAAAAGGATATCTTATTGATAAACTCAATGCACGGAGAATGGGGATGGAACCAACCGGAAACGGTCGGCGGCAGTCCTACAAATTCGCGCCTACCTCCCGCATGACCAACACCTTTATCTGCGCGGGCGAATCTACAGTAGATGAAATCATCAGTAATACTGAATATGCATTATTTGCCAAAAGGATGGGCGGCGGTTCAGTCAATCCCGCCACAGGGGAGTTTAACTTTGCGGTGAGCGAAGGCTATTTAATCCGGAATGGTAAAATTGAAAAACCGGTGCGGGGCGCCACTTTAATCGGACAGGGTGCGCAGATATTACAAAAGATTGATATGGTTGCGTCTAATTTGGCTACAGGCCAAGGAATGTGCGGTTCTATCAGCGGATCCATTCCTACGGATGTAGGCCAGCCAACGCTGCGTGTTTCGGAAATTACAGTAGGTGGGCGGAAGGAGGCAGACTGATGAAAATCCGTGAATTTAAAGAGCGAGTATTTGCCGCCGGGGCAAAAGCCGGCTTAAAGGATATGGAAATTTACGTTTCCCGTTCTCAAATATCCACGGTGCGCGTTTTTGAATCGGAAATAGATGATTACAGTGTCAGCGACGCGGGAGGGGTTGGCTTCAGGGCCCGTTACGGCGGTAAAGTTGGGTATTCCTATGTAGAAGCCCTGGATGAAGCGTCCGTGGAGTTATTAACCTCCGGTGCTAAGGCCAATGCTCAGATCATCGATTCCGATGATGAAGTCTTTTTCTTTGGCGGTTCGCCAAGTTACCCCGAGGTGGAGGCTTTTAATACAAAACTAAAGGATGTTTCCACCGAAGAAAGAATCGAATATGCTAAGAAATTAGAGGCGGCGGCTTTGGAAGCCGATTCCCGGGTCAGTATGGTTAATTATGCGGTCACGGGTGTTTCCGAAGAAGAAGTTTATTTAGCCAACACTAAGGGTTTGGAGCGCTCTTTTGTTAAAAACGGGGCTTATTCTTTCGTTGCGGCGGTTATTCGGGACGGGGAAGAGGTCAGAACAGGCGGTAAGCTCATTTTCTCCAACGATTGGGGTAAATTTGATGCTGAAAAACAAGCGCGGGAGGCCGTTGCCGAGGGTGTTTCCTTGTTAAAAGCCCAAACAGTCAATTCAGGCAACTATCGGACTCTTTTCCGTTACGATGTTGCCCGGGAGATCTTGCAGACTTTTGCATCGGTTTTTTCGGCTCAACAGGTGCAAAGGGGGCTATCCCTTTTGGAGGGGAAATTGGGCAGGAAAATAGCTGTTCCCCAGTTAACCTTGGTGGATGACCCCTTGATGCCGCACGGCGGCGCCTCCATGCCTTTTGACGGGGAAGGGGTGGCTGCTAAAACAAAAAACGTAATCGAACAAGGCCACTTAAAAACCTTCCTTCACAATTTAAAAACTGCTAAAAAAGATGGACTGGAATCCACCGGCAACGCCCATCGGTTTTCTTTCAAATCCCCAATAGGTATCGCTCCCGCTAATTTTTACATCAAACCGGGCGGGAGAAGCTATACAGATTTAATCGCTGATCTGGATAACGGTTTGATTATTATTGATGTGCAGGGGCTGCATTCCGGAGCAGATCCGGTTTCCGGCGATTTTTCTTTAGGTGCCTACGGATACTTGGTGGAAAAGGGGCGGATTGCCAGGCCAGTAGACCAAATCACTGTGGCCGGTAATTTCTTCGAGCTTCTGGAAACAGTTGAAGAAATTGGCTCTGATTTGGAGTTTGGGGCCCCCGGCTACGGCGGCCAGATTGGCAGCCCTTCTTTATTAGTAGAAAATATGGCGATTGCCGGTAGCTGAAAGGGGCAGATAAATGCATTTAAATACGAGGACGGCCGCCAATCTTAGTTTATTGACGGCTATCTCCGTGGTTTTAACAAGGATCTTTGGGGTTGTTCTTCCGATTGCAGGTGTAGGGGCCTTACGGCTTAGTTTTGGGGAAATTCCCCTAATTTTGGCGGGAATTCTATTCGGGCCGTGGGCCGGGGCCTTGGCGGGCCTGGCATCGGATCTAGTGGGTTATCTTGTAAACGCCCACGGAGGTGCCTTTTTTCCGGGTTTTGCTTTTAGTGCGGCCCTAACCGGGCTGCTGCCGGGGCTTCTTCTGCATAACCGCAGGGCTGCTCTTCAGTGGTGGCAGGTAGGGTCAACGGTTTTTCTAACTGATTTAGTAACCGGTGTATTTTTAAACACTTTGTGGTTGACAATTCTGTACGGGCAGGGCTTTTTCGTTATTTTACCGGCAAGGCTTGGGGCGCGTCTGGTGACTCTGCCGGTGTACACTATTACCGTTTTTCTGTTGAACAGGGCTTATCAAGCCTATTTAAAAAGCCGCTAGGAACTTAGTTTTTGGCCTTCTCTACTTGCCAGGGGCATCAATTTATGCTAATATGTATGCTATCTTCTCTTAGGCTTGATTTGGAGTGTGCGGTATGGAGATGGATGCACCGAGATGGTCGCAAAAGGTGAGATTACACTTACTGTGGTATTGGCCGCTGGAACCGCGGAAAAAAATAAAACGGTTTCTTAAATTTGGTGATGATTTTTTAGAACAGGGCCGGCCTAATCTAGCCCAATATAGTTACCATTTTTCTAAAAGGCTTGCTCAGCGGGCGGGTACTGTCCACTTATTGAAAAAAATCGAGAAGCGGTTGCACAAGCCTTGGTGAATGCCAAGGCTTTATTGCTTGCTTTCGGCCTCCAAAGGGGTTACAATCAAGCTGATGAAAACTTTCACAGGGGGGATTTAATCAATGAAGCAAACCGAGATTTGTGCCCGCCGTTTTCAGGTCTTATCGGATCCCATCCGCCTCCGCATTATTTTATTACTAAGGGAACAAGAAATGTGTGTAGGGGCTTTATCGGAAACACTAGCCCTTAACCAGCCTAAAGTATCTTATCACTTAAAACGTATGTATGATCAAGGCTTGATTAAAAGACGCTCAGAATATACTTGGTGTTACTACTCTCTGGCCAAGGATATTCGCACTTGGGTTAATGACGAACTGGATTTCTTATTAGGTCTGGAACCCACCTACACTAAATCGGGGTGAGGATTATAAGTGAGAAAAATTAAGCTGAGGGAATTGACAAAGGAACCTTCTTTTTTTGCTGCTGTGAAAAGGGTTTGGGAAGCAGGGATCGAAGCATTTCAAAAAAAAGCCACTTTAATCCAACTGCGAAAAAGCAAAGAAAAGATGGAGCGGGAACATCTGGAAATGTCCCGCTTGATCCACGACTACGAAACAAAGCTGCAGAACTTGATTGGCCGCAGGGAGAAGTTAGAAAAACAAAACAGGGAATTGGAATGGGCTTATAGGGCGCTGCGCCGAGAAAACCGCTGGCTTAAAGAAGAAATATTTAGCCTCAAAGCACTGGGAAAAGAGGATTAAAACCGTCGCTGAAGACGGTTCCTTTTTTTAAAAGTCTGTTTTAGGTTGCTTTTTGGGCAGGATTTCCTTTTAAGGAATAGAAAACCTGAAAACAGAAAAGGAGATGGAATCACAGATGGAATCGAGAAAGATGATTCGCACAGCAGTTTTAGCAGCTTTAGTTGCTGTAGCCACTATGGTGGTTAATGTACCATTACCCGCGGTGAAGGGTTTTATTAACGTGGGGGATACCATTGTTTTACTGGCAGGTTTACTCTTTGGCCCTGCGGTAGGTGCTTTTTCCGGGGCAGTGGGCTCTAGTTTGGCTGATCTGTTGTTGGGCTACGCCCATTGGGCGCCTTGGACTTTTGTGATTAAAGGTTTAGAGGGCTTTTTGGCCGGTTGGTTTGCTTTTCGGGTTAGAAAAGGGATTCCTTTGGGTGCGGCTTTAGGCGGAGCTTTTATGGTTTTGGGATACTTTTTAGTGGGCATTTTGTTTTATGGATTTGGTGCAGCTGTTGCTTCAATTACGGGAGATTTGGTCCAGGGGGGAGTCAGTGTTGTTTTAAGCCTTCTTCTAGTTTACCCCCTGCGCAGGTACTTAGATTTGGGAGAATAGAAACAGGCACATTTTTAGGGAGGGTTTCATAAGATAATAAGTCTAGTTTTGGGCACCAGGGGAGGGGTGTTAAAATGTTTTCCCCCATGCTGGCAGTATTAAGCCCTTGGCTTTTTCGGGGCTCGGGGATCTTGGCGTCCTTTATCACCGGCGGTGCAGTTTTTCCTAAGCCGCTGCCGCCGGAAGAAGAACAGAAACTCTTGCTGCAGAAAGCCGAAGGGGACGAAGATGCCCGTAATACTCTGATTGAACGGAATCTTCGCCTGGTGGCACACATTGTGAAAAAATTTGATAATACTGGTGTAGATAACGAAGATTTGATTTCAATAGGGGTTATTGGTTTAATTAAGGCGATTAATACCTTTGATCTTGCCAGAAATACTCGTTTAGCAACCTATGCCGCCCGCTGCATTGAGAATGAGATCTCAATGTCAGAAAGGCAGTGCGATTTTTATTTCCTGATTTGGTCCAATTTCCTGGGTTTTTCCGTGGACAACTACCGAGCAGCTTTCCCCTCCCTTTTGGTATAAAACAACCTGTTTTTTTCCTACGGTTATCTCCAAGCGGTGGCCCCTAAAAAGCAGTTTAAAAGAATATTCCTGCCATTGGCGGGGCAAAAAGGGCGCCAATGATAATTTGCCGCCGCAAACTTTCATCCCTGCAAAACCGTAAACTACAGACATCCAAGTCCCGGCCATGCTGGTAATGTGAAGCCCCTCACCGGAATCATTGTTGTAATTGTCCAGATCAAGGCGGGCGGCTCGTAAAAACAGCTGATAGGCTTTTTCTCGGGAACCTATTTCTGCGGCAATAATGGCATGGACGCTTGGTGATAAAGAAGATTCGTGTACAGTCATGGGCTCATAGAAATCGAAGTTGCGTTTTTTAGTCTCCAGGCTGAACTCTTCGCTAAAAAAGAACAGCCCTTGTAAAACATCCGCTTGTTTGATAAAACAGGAACGCAGGATGCGGTCCCAGGACCAGTTTTGGCTTAGAGGCAGATCCTCTTGATCAATTTGTTCTACAGTGATAAGTTCCTTGTCCCTAAACCCGTCTTGCTGCTCAAAAACACCCTCCGCTTCAAGATAAGGGTAATACATTTTATCTTTAATCTCCCGCCATAAGGTGACTTCTTCATCTTTTAGGTTCAGCCCGGTTTTTAGGCTTTCCGCCCGGCCCGGATTACTATTTTCAACCCAAGCTAAAGTGTCTAAAGTGTATTCTAGGCACCAGGCTGCGATGCGGTTTGTGTACCAATTATTGTTTACGTTGTTTTCGTATTCGTTAGGGCCGGTCACACCCAGAAGCATATATTTTTGTTTGCGGGGCTGAAAATTCACTCTGCTGGTCCAAAAACGGCTTATTTCTACCAATACTTCCAATCCGTACTCGTAGAGATAATTACTATCATCGGTGTAACGTACATAATTAAAAATGGCATAGGCAATGGCGCCGTTGCGGTGGATTTCTTCGAAAGTGATTTCCCACTCATTGTGGCATTCTTCCCCGTTCACCGTCACCATTGGATATAGAGCACCCTTTAAACCGAGTTTCGCCGCATTTTCCTTGGCTTTTTCCAAATGGTTATAACGGTAAAGAAGCAAATTGCGGGCAACATGGGGTTCACAGGTTCCCAAATAAAAAGGAAGGCAGTAGGCTTCTGTATCCCAATAAGTCCCTCCGCCATATTTTTCTCCCGTAAACCCTTTCGGGCCGATATTTAAGCGGGGATCCTCCCCCGTATAGGTTTGATTTAAGTGAAAGATGTTAAAACGAAGGCCCTGTTGGCTAAGGGGATCACCTTTAATTCTTAGGTCGCTGTTTTCCCAGGTTTGCCTCCAGGCGCGGCGATGAGCTTGAAATAGTTCTTCATAGCTTTTAGTTCTAATCTGGTTCAGTATTTCTAAAGCCCTGCTGTTAACTTCCCAGTTAGGGAAGTCACGGTTGGTGGTGATTGCTACGACTTTATCCAGGGTTAAAGTCTGCCCTTCCCGCAGCGGGTAAGAGGCCTGGGCTTGGGCAAAACGGTGGCTTTCTTGATAGCGGCGGGGCAGGTCTTTCAGCTCTTTTCCATCTAGGCTCAGCCGAAAGGTGCTTGCAGCTGCAACCACGAAATCAGATTTTTTAGTTTGCATAGTGACCAGTTGGTAATTTTCGCTGCTCGATGCTCTTAAACCAATCCAGAAATCCTCCCCGTAATTAGCATCTTCGTTGATGACATTTCCGTCCAAAAAGGGGCCCACTTCAATTTCTATTTCCTCCGGGCAGGGGCTTTTATCCAAGGTGATGCTATAGCGGATCGCGGCGAGTTCCCGCTGGGCTTTGCTTAAAAAGCGCTGGGCTTTAATGCTGAATTGCCGGCCTTTTTTATCCTTAACGGTGAAAAAACGCGCCAGGAAGCCTTCCTGCATATTTAAGACCCGTTTAAACGCTTCCGGACGCCAGGTGTGCAAATCTAAAGATAACCCCCCTAAGCTGACATCTATACCGATAAAATTGACTGCATTAAGAACCTTGGCAAAATATTCGGGATAACCCACCTTCCACCATCCTACCACGGTGCGGTCGGGGTAATATATTCCTGCTAGATAGGTGCCTTGAAGGCTGTCTCCGGAGTATCTTTCCTCGAAGTAGCCTCTTAAGCCCAGATAACCGTTTCCCAGGCTCATAATGCTTTCCGCCACGCGGTTTTGTTCAGGGTGAAACCCCGACTCTATAACCTTCCATTGATCTACTTTAAAGTAAGGCTCCAAATCAATCCCTCCTATTTATTCGGCTTTCCAAGAGCTGTCTGAATTTATCTAAATTTAAAGATGAAAACCCCTTCAGCACCAAGTGAGCCCCTGGCAAAGCACCGGCACTGCCGATACCGACTGTAATCATACCTGCCCTTAGTCCTGCCTCAATTCCGGCAGGAGCATCCTCAAAAACAACGGCGCGATCCGGCTTGATTCCAAGCAGGGCAGCACAGCGCAGGAACACTTCCGGATTGGGTTTGGCTTTAACCACTAGATTGCCGTCCACAATAACATCAAAATAATTTTCCAGTTCAATCCGTTTTAAAACTAGGGGGGCATTTTTACTTGCCGAACCCAAAGCGGTCTTTTTCCCCTTTTCCTTTAATTCCGTAAGAAAAGGGACAACCCCGGGCAAAATCCGGTCCGGGCCCATTTCCGATATGTATTGGAGGTACCAGTTATTCTTTCTTGCTGCCAATTCCGCCTTTTCTTCCTTAGTTTTTTCCAATTTTCCAATTTCTAAAAGGATCTCCAAGGAGCGATCGCGGCTAACTCCTTTTAGCTCTTCGTTTTGCTCTTTTGTGAATTCAAAACCTAATTCCTGTCCCAGGCGTTTCCAAGCCAAATAATGATAATCAGCTGTACTTACAATTACCCCGTCCAGATCAAAAATTGCAAGTTGAAAAGGCATGTGAATCCCCCTTATTTTAAATCTCGTGCTCTGCGGGAGCGGAGCCAAACCGCTTAGATTATATCATGAGCGCACTCTAAAACACATAGGATCTCCTAAAGGGGGGATTCTATGCAGATTCTGCTTAAGAAGGGTCCGTTATTTGACCAGGTTTTAGAGCGCTGCCGGCTCTACCAACATTTCTCGGAGGGGGTGTGCAAGCTTGATCGCCATCTATGCCCGGGTAAGCACAGAAGAACAAGCCCGGTACGGTTACAGCATCCCCGCTCAAATTAGAGAATGCCAAAACTTGATCGGTAGTGAACCGGCCCAAATTTATGCCGATGAAGGGGTGACGGGGGAAATTTTGGAGCGGCCTGCATTGGGCCGATTAAGGGCCCGAATAGAGCAAGGCCAAATCCGGAGGGTCGTTTGCTTAGATCCGGATCGCCTTTCTCGTAAACTCCTCAACCAGCTGCTGCTAACCGAAGAATGGCAAATGTTGGGGGTTGAATTAAATTTTGTTAACGGTGAATATAGCCGCAGTCCCGAAGGGACCCTGTTTTACGCCCTCAGAGGGGCCATCTCTGAATTCGAGAAAGCGAAGATTACGGAGCGGATGTGCCGGGGCAGGCGTGAAAAGGCAAGGCAAGGGAGGGTCTTGCGGGATTTCAAGATTTATGGCTATGACTTTGATCCCCAGGCGGAACAGCTAATTGCAAATGAAAAGGAAGCGATTATAGTTCGGCAGATCTTCTCTTGGTTTACAGCGCCTCCTCGGGGGATGCGGGGTATTGCCGGTATTGCCCGCGCCTTAAGTTCCGCCCAAGTCCCCACAAAACGGGGTGCGGTCTGCTGGCATCGCCAGGTAATCCGCCAAATTCTAAGTAACACCACCTATATTGGGGAATTCTACCAAAATAAATGGGACACAACGGGAAGAACAGTACAGCTGCGGCCGAGGGATGAATGGATTTTAATTCCTTGTCCCGCCCTGGTCGATCTCCGCATTTTTACAAAATGCCAAGCCCTGCTAAACCAGGCCCGGCGTCGCTATTCCGGGCCGGAATCCGATTTTCTCCTTAGCGGCCTAGTGCGCTGCCACCGCTGCCAACAGCCCCTGCGGGGTAAAACGCTGCCGAAACGCAGTCTCTATTTAGAGGGGAATCGCGGAGGATGCGGCCTCGTTGTGGAAAAAGAACTGCTCGAAGCTCGGATCTGGAAGTGGTTTTGGGATTTATTACAAAAATCTGCTCACAACAATCTTTGTCCTGAGCCCGATTTCTTGATCCGGAGGGAATTGCTGCGGATTTTGATTAAAGAAATTCGTATCAATCAAGGCGAGGTGATTGTTGTTACTTTTTAAGTCTTTTCCGCGGCTTTAACCGAGGGGGAATTTACCCATTTGTCAGTGAGAATGAGATCTTGATGCACCTTCGAAGCACTAAGAAGTCCCGGCAGGAAATATTGCTGTACGAGCCGATTGGTTCCGATGGAGAGGGAAATGCTATTAGTTTAATCGACATCCTCAGCACTGACCGGGACGATGTCTTGGAAACAGTGGAATCTAAAATAGAGCAGCATAAACTGGCGGATAAATTTGGCTGTTTGACTAAAAGGGAACAAAAAGTCTTGGAACTAAGATTCGGCTTGGGCCGGCATGAGCGTCAAACACAAAGGCAAATAGGACGTTTACTGGGAATTTCCAGATCCTATGTTTCCCGGATTGAAAAGCGTGCTTTAGGTAAGCTGCAGAGTGAAATGGGCCCTTATTAACAGAAAGGGCCTTTTTCTTCTCGGCCAAAGTGTGGTATAATTGAGCAACAATGGGAGAAAGATGGAAATAAACATGAAAATATTAAAGCCCGATCTTATTTTGGAAAACGTGTTCGCCATCGATTTAAGGGCCTTAAGGGCGCGAAATATTTCCGGATTATTACTGGATATAGATAACACCTTAGTACGCTGGAAACAGCCCCGGATGGAAAAGGAATTTATCCGCTGGATTAAACTTATCCAAGAAAACGATTTTAAATTGTGTTTAGTCTCCAACGCTATGGAAAAAAGAGTGTCCTATTTTGCCGAACTTTTAGATATCCCGGCGGTGGGACAGGCTTGGAAACCCTTTAATAGTGCATTTTTACGCGGCCTGGATTTGCTGCATTTAGAGGCTTCCCAAGCTGCTGTTGTGGGTGATCAGTTGTTTACGGACATTTTCGGTGGCAACCGCCTGGGTTTATACACAATCTTAATCAACCCCTTGAGTGAAAGGGAGTTTTTTGGAACGAAAATAATGCGAAAGTTGGAGAGGTTTGTGTTGGCTAAAATGGTTAAAAAGGGTAGAATTAGTCCTGAGTTCCTCCGGATCAGACAGCGCCGCAGGTAACCTTTTTTAGTTTAAGGTATAATACTTGTCCTTCCTGCACATACTATTAATATATTACTTTGTGTTCGGGGAGGAAGGCAAATGACAAAAAGAATCTGTCGTATTATGCTAGAGTACCGGTCAGGTGATGAGATCCTTAAAGCCCTGCGCCGAGCCGTATGGGAATCCAGGCAGACCAATCCGGAACTAGGCAGCTGCTCCCTTGCGGATGTGGGTTTAACACGGAACAGGGCGATGGTAAATGTTACCCTATATTTCCAAAAAGACCCTTAAATCTAACCCCCTTGACGGGGTTTTCTTTTCTTATAGGGAAGGATAGGAAGGGTTTCCATCGAAAGACTATAAAAGACTTTTGCAACTAGACAACGAGGAGGTCTGCATTTATGGAAGGAACGGGCTGGATTAGGGAACGTTTAAAATCCGTGGAGGCCGAAGTTTTTTTAGGCTCCAATGCTGTTAATAGAAGGTACCTTACAGGGTTTACCGGTTCCGCCGGATTTGTCTGGATTACTCAGGATGAACAGGCTCTTTTGACTGATTTTCGTTACATCGAACAAGCTAAAGCCCAGTGCCCGGGCTGGAAAATTATAAAGATCGACAACTTTGAAGATATTTTGGGCACCATGGTTGAGGAAAAAGGGATCAAATCGGTGGCTTTTGAAGGGGATCATATCACAGTGCACCAGCTGGAAAAGTGGAAGGAAAAGGTACCCGTTGAATTCAAAAGTGTTACCGGCTGGGTCCAGGAATTACGTATGGTAAAAAACAAAGATGAAATAATCGCGATTAGCAGGGCGGCAGAAATTGGCGATGAGGCCTTTGCTGAGATTTTGGGGTCAATCCGGTCGGGAATGTCGGAAAAAGAAGCGGCTTTGGAATTGGAATTTGCTATGCGCAGGCTTGGTGCGGATGGAATGTCTTTTGATCCCATCGTTGCCTCTGGTCCTAATAGTGCACTTCCTCATGCCAGGCCCAGTGAACGGATCTTTAGTTATGGTGATTTTGTGGTCTTTGACTTCGGCTGCATCGTTGATGGCTATTGTTCGGATATGACCAGAACAGTAGTGATTGGAGAACCGGATGAAAAACATATTTTAATCTATGATTTAGTCTTACAAGCCCAAATGAAGTCATTAGCGGAGATTGCACCTGGAAAAACCGGGATGGAAATTGATGCTATTGCCCGCGATATCATTAGCGATGGAGGTTACGGCCGGTACTTCGGGCATGGCCTCGGCCACGGGGTAGGTTTGGAAATTCACGAACGCCCCCGCCTCTCCAAAACAGACGATACTGTTTTAGAGGCCGGTATGGTTGTTACGGTGGAACCGGGGATTTACCTTCCCGACTTCGGAGGGGTGCGCATAGAGGATTTAGTGTTAGTTACAGAGAACGGATTTCAAGTTTTAACATCTACTTTTAAGGAATTGTATGTAGTGGAATAAGGGGGAAGTTGGTATGATTTCAGTGAATGAATTGCGAACCGGTGTAACGGTTGAGGTGGAGGGGGAAATCTATAGCGTTGTGGACTTCCTTCACGTTAAAACGGGAAGGGGCGGTGCTTTTGTGAGGACAAAATTAAAGAATATCCGTACAGGTGCCGTTTTAGACCGCACCTTCCGGGCGGGTGAAAGAATCAGCCGGGCCCGAATTGAGCTGAAACAGATGCAATATCTTTACCATTCAGGCGAAGAATATTTTTTTATGGATACAGAAAGCTATGATCAAGTTTCTTTATATACCGAAGTGCTGGAAGATGCGCCTAAGTATCTTGTGGAAAATATGGTGATAGGGATCCAGTTCTACGAAGGAAAAGCCGTGGGGGTCGATTTACCGACCACAGTTGATTTGGAGGTGGTGGAAACAGAGCCCGGTTTTCGTGGCGATACGGCCCAAAGCGCCACTAAGCCGGCCAAAGTGCAAACTGGAATTACGATCCAAGTACCTTTGTTTGTGGAACAGGGAGAACTGGTTAAAGTGGACACAAGAACGGGAGAATATGTATCCAGAGCATAGCTGAACGGGAGGAGAGTTGGATGGAATCAACTCGGGAAAAAATTGCCTACTTGAAGGGCATAATTGATGGGGACTCTTCCCTAAAGGAAGAGCGGATCCGCTTTCTCTTTGAAAATACCATGGGAGTTTTAGAGGAGATCGCCCGTGATTTAGATGAACTGGCCTTAGCCCAGAAGGAATTAGAAGATTATTTGCAGGAAATTGATTTTGATTTAACTGATCTGGAAGATGATTTTTACGTAGAAGAAGAGGACGGGGAAGATTGGCTTGGTGCAGATGAGGAACAATCCTTTCTGGAGCTGGAATGTCCTCAATGCGGAGAAAAAGTCACTTTGGATAAAGCCTTAATTTTCCGGGAAGGAGTGCGTATTCAATGCCCGGACTGCGGTGCTTTAGTTTTTGAATCCAGTGATTCCGAAGACCTTCTTGAAGAAGGACTGGATGATGACGAATACTGATTGGCACTAAAACGAAAGTTTAAAAAAATGGAGAAACAATAAATCGGCTGCCTAAACTTTAGGCAGCCGATTTTGTCATAACTTGTCCTTTGGAACATATAGTTGAATGAAGGGTGGTGGGGCAATGCAAAATTTCTTAGCACCGAAACTGCGGAAGATGGTCGCAGAGGTCCTTCTTAAACCGGGATTGGAAGAAATCAGGCTGCGTTTAGAGCGCCCCCTAATGATAAAGGGTGACCAAGGCTATATTTGTGTTTCGGAAGAGGGACAACCCTGCAGGCCCGACAGAAGTTACCTGGTTAGTGCCGATGATCTTCAGAGGACAATCCAAATTATCACCAAGAATTCCTGGTATGCTTGGGAACAGGAACTTTTAGGGGGGTATTTAACCCTCCCCGGGGGCCATCGAGTTGGTATCGGGGGAAAAGCGGTTTTTGCAAACGGTGTTTTAAAAAGTGTCAAAGATATTTCGTCATTGAATTTCAGGGTAGCCAAAGAAATTATCGGCTGCGCCGGCTCCGTTTTAAACAAGGTGTTGCTGGGCCCGGAACAAAAAATCCTTTCTACTCTAATTGTGTCTCCGCCCGGTTGCGGCAAAACAACGCTGCTGCGGGATTTAACAAGGCAAATTGCTAATCGGGGGGTACAGGTGGCAGTTATCGATGAACGTTCGGAAATAGCAGCCTGTTACGAAGGAGTTCCTCAATTGGATGTAGGCTTTCAAAGCGATATCCTAGATGGTTATTCCAAAGAGGTGGGTGTGAACCATGCCCTGCGGGGTTTAAGCCCGCAAGTAGTGGTTACGGACGAGATTGGCCATCAGCGGGATGCCTGGGTTTTAGCGGAGCTGTCTCGAAGCGGTGTTAAAGTTATAGCAACCTGCCATGGTTCTTCCCTTAGCCAGGTTAAAGCCAAAAATTGGGCCCAAAGCAGCATGGGAGTTTTTGAAACGGTCGTAATTTTATCGAGGCGCAATGGGCCGGGCACAATTGAATCAGTTCTAAGGCTTTGAAAAAGAACATAATATGTTAGGACAGGGGTGAGGGAATGAGGTTTTGGAGTGCGGCCCTCCTGGTAATTTCCTGTGGAATGATGGGCCTAATAATCGCCTCCAGTTATCATCAACGGGTTAAAAATCTGAGGCAATTGGCATTATTCATCCAACTTCTGGAATCGGAGATCCATTTTGTGCAAACTACGCTGCCGGATATATTGAAAAAAGTGGGCTCTCAGTTTTCCGGCCCCTTCCGCCGTTTTTTGCAATCTTTGAAAAAGGGTTTGCAAGAGGGCAGCGGCGATTCTTTTGCCGACATTTGGATTGAAAGCACCGGGATTTTGGAGGCTAACGGGTTTCCCTCCCAAGTTGTGGAGGATTTGCGCGGATTTAGCATTGTTCTTGGTTCCAGTGATGTCGCGGAGCAGGAGAAACACCTAACTCTTTTGTTAAAACGGGTAGAGCAGTCTTTGGAAGAAGCTCAAGCAGAAAGAAATAAGCAGACCAAATTGTGGCAGTACTTGGGATTTTGCATAGGCCTGCTTTTGGTTTTGCTTTTGTTCTAGGAGTGATGGGCTATGACAGATTTATCACCCATTTACCGCATCGCGGGTTTAGGAATTTTGGTAGCGGTGCTTAATATCTTTCTAGTCCAAGCGGATCGGAAAGAACAAGCCCAAATGCTGAGCTTGGCGGGTGTGATTATTGTTCTTTTGTGGCTGGTACAAATGGTGGCCCAACTTTTTGCAGATGTAGAAGCTGTTTTTAGGTGGTGAGATACTGTGCTCTGGCTTCCTTTCATAGTAGGCATGGGTTTAGTGCTGACCGTTTTTCAAGCACATCTCAGGGAAGAGCATCCCCAATGGGCGGTTTTAGTAGCAACGGCCTTTGCAGCGACAATTTTTATTGCTTTGATCCCTCACCTTAACGCTGCTTTCCAAGCCCTGTTGAATTTGGCCGGTGAAGCGGCGGTGCATTCTTTGTATTTAGGACCGGTTTTAAAAACGATTGGCATCGCCTACTTGACCTCTTTCGGGGTTCAGATCAGCCGGGAGGCGGGGGAGGAATCGATCTCTGCAATAATGGAACTAGCGGGCAAATTAGTTATTTTATTAATTGCACTGCCTATACTGCAAGCCATTCTTAAGGCCCTTTTTGCGATTTTAGGTTCCTAGTAGGTGAGAATATGCGTTTTAAAAGCATTTTGTTCCTGTTTTTATTTCTAATGATAAGTACAGGCGCGGTTTTGGCTGCATCGGCTGAAACTCAGCTTTTAGCCGAGTCAATTCAAGAGCAGCTGGAGGAACTGAATTTAAAACAGCTTTTGGGATTTACTGAGTTGGTGGAGGTAGATCTGCAAGATTTCATACCAGATCTCTCTTTATCTCATTTGTTATCTGGAAGCTCAGGTACAGCGGGTGTTATGCAATTTCTAAATCTGCTCTTAAAAAGGTTTTTGCGGGAAATTTACCTCAGCCTGCATTTTATTCGCCAACTCATAGTAATTACTATCTTGTCGGCACTTTTACAGCGTTTAGATTCCACTTTTGGAGCTAAAACGGTTGTTAATCTTGCTTTTGCAGTCTGTTTTTTAGTTCTGGCCTACCTTTGTTTGCAAAGTTTTCAAGCGGTTCTGGCAGTTGCCACCGAAAGTGTGGATCAAATGGTGTCTTTTATGTATTCGCTGCTGCCCACACTTTCGGCCTTATTGATCACAGTGGGGGGAATCACCTCAGCTACTATCTTTCATCCTTTACTGTGGGCCTTGGTGGGGGCCATTGCCGGATTGGTCCATTATCTATTATTTCCCCTAATTCTGTTTGGCACTGCATTTGGCCTGCTGGCCCATTTCTCTCCGGAGCTGCCTTTGGCGAAACTGGGCGGTTTTTTCCGGCAGGGTGTCACAACTCTTTTAGGGGCTGCCTTTATGGTTTTTACGGGATTTATGGTTGTACGCGGCGCGATTGCCCCTGTGGCGGATGGGATCTCCTTAAGGGCAGCAAAACATCTTACGAAAACATTGGTTCCAATAGCGGGGGGTATGTTCGCAGATGCTTTGGAAGTGGCTGTAGGCGGTTCACTTTTAATTAAAAACGGAGTAGGAGTTTTCGGCTTAGTTATGGTGGTTTTCTTGGTTTTAACTCCTTTAATTAAAGTTTGGTCTTTGGTCCTCGTTTATAAATTGGTGGCTGCCCTTTTGGAGCCGATTTGCGATCAGCGCATAGTGGGAGCCTTGGCCGCTGTGGAATCTTCGTTGATCTTGGTCTTTGTCTCTTTAGGCACAGTGGCGCTTATGTTTTTAGTAACAATTTCAATCGTGGTAGGCCTTGGAAATCTGGCGGTGCTAATGAGGTGAGGTGGCTGTGGTTTGGAAAGAATGGCTGCGGATGTTACTGGCCCTAATGATTATGGTTTCCCTAGCAGAAATGCTGCTGCCGGCTGGGGGCCTTGGTAAAATCTCTAAACTTGTGCTTGGTCTAGTCTTGATTCTTGCGGTTTTGCAACCCTTTTTAACTCTTATCTACCGTAATTGGGATGGGTTTGAACTTAGCTTTCAGCCTTCCTTGGGCCGGGAAGAAGAATGGCGGGATTTGGCCGAAAAGGTAAAAACTGCCGGGACCAAACCATTCCTTAAAAAAGGGGAATGGGAGGGGGCCGGGCAAATAAAAGCGTTGCTTTTAACTTTAGATCAAGTTAACGAAGTGGAGGTGGATTTGGAAGCTTTTTTGAGCAGCAACGCAGAGGTAGAGATAAGGATAGATACGGCTAATCCCCGCTTGAAAAGCAAAGCGAGGAAAATTGTAGCAAACATCTTGAATCTTCCGGAAGAGTCGGTCCTGATTCAAGAAATAAAATAGGGGGCAGACCATGGGTAATTTTTTTAGCAGGCTAAGCGAACATCAAAAGAAAGTATTTGGCTGGGTTGCCCTTGCCGCTGTTTTCAGCCTGGGACTTCTAATTTTGCAGCCGGGCTCCTCTTCCGGCCCAGCCCCGTCTTTGTCTAACCGGCCGGAAATTGAAACACCTATCAATACCGAAGAACTATGGCAGCGGGAGTTAACGGCAATACTGGATCGATTGTTGGGTGCAAAGCGAGCCCGGGTTTTTTTGACCTTAGAGCGGAGTTCGAAATTATCGGTTGCCTCCAGTTTAACTGAAGAAATTCGTCAGGATCTGGATGGCAGAGAAGAGAGGCGCATAACCTCCAACCCAATAATTTTGCGTGACGAGGGAATGCGGAAAGAAATTCCCTTGGTTCTGGAACAGGAAGAACCGATTGTCCGGGGGGTATTGGTGGTTTTAGATTGGGATTTCGATCCCAGCTTGCGTCTTAGGGTAGCTCAGGCTGTCCAGACTGTCCTGCAGATACCCATGCATCGGATTGAGGTTTTATTCAAAGAATAGGGGGGAGTATTTATGGCTAGGTTTTATGTGCTGCGGGGGAAAAAAGTGTTTTGGAATTTGGTTTTGATTGTGGTTGTTGTCTTGGCTTTAGTTTATGTTTTCCGAGGTGATGACGAACTGGGGCCGCAGGAGGCGATAACTACTGAGGACATATCTACGTCCGATTTAGTGTTGGTGGAGCCGGTCACAGTCCGAGCGATCCCAACCAAGTTTTCCGAATATAAACTTGAAAGGGAGCGGATTCGCAGCCGTCAGATTGAGTTGATGCAAGAGGCGGTCTACAATACTCAATTTCCCGCTGCCCAGAAAACAGAAGCCCAGGGACAGCTGCACAATTTAATAGAGCGAATGAGCAGAGAAACGGAAATCGAAAATTTGTTAAAAGCTAAAGGTTATTTAGACGGATTAGTAATTTTAGATAAAGAGGCAATCACAGTGGTAGTACCAGTTACCTTAACTAGGGAGGAAGCCGCCAAAATAGGGGAGTTGGTTCAAAGAATGACTGGGATCGGGCTGGATGCAATCACCATTGTCGACGAATTAATAGGAATTTGATTTTTGGTGCTAAACACTCCGCGGGGCCTTTTTTTAGAGGAGAAAGGGACATTTTGTCGAAATACTGTACGAATTAGAGAAGAAACAATTTTAATAGTTATGATAACTTCACTAAGGCGGCTTTTTCCGAAAAAATGGCCGATTAAGAACGAAATTGTCGCGGTGGAAATAATTTGATATAATACTTACATCGGGAGGTGTTGGATAATGTCGGAACAGGAACGACGCCAAGAATTGGGAGAACTAAAAATCGCTAATGAAGTTGTTGGGATTATTGCGGGATTGGCAGCCACGGAGATTTCGGGGGTAGCGGGCATGAGCGGCGGTATCGCCGGGGGCATAGCGGAAATGCTGGGCCATCGCAATTTGTCTAAGGGTGTTAAAGTCGATGTAGGAGAGCATGAATGTGTCGTCGATTTGTACCTAATCATTGAATACGGGCATAGTATTCCCAAGGTCGCACAAGAGATTCAGGAAAACGTAAAAAGAAGAATTGAGGTAATGACGGGTTTAGATGTGATGGAAGTAAACCTTAATGTTCTCGGTGTTCATTTCCCTCAAGAAAAGAAGGAAGAAGTAGAACAGCAGCAGCCTGCCCCAGCATCCAGGGTGAAGTAAAATGACTATACTTGATCGCGTCTTTCTGGGCCTAACTGCAATTGCCCTGCTTGTCTTTGCGAGTTTCCTTATTGCCACAATGTTGGGGAGTACGGTGTTAATTGAGTGGCTACAATCGTCGGATCTGCACTTGGACGGTGGAATGGTT
Organism: Bacillota bacterium; assembly: GCA_012518645.1. Classification (GTDB taxonomy): domain Bacteria; phylum Bacillota; class Limnochordia; order Darwinibacteriales; family Darwinibacteriaceae; genus JAAYRS01. The sequence goes on along the minus strand of JAAYRS010000110.1, from coordinate 12,501 downwards.
GTTTTACTCACAGTTCTTTTGGCAGTTTATCTGCTGATTTTAATTTCAAAGCGGGAAAGGCAGAAATTTATTGTCCACCAAGGTGAACTAGGCCAAGTCCGCCTTAGCGTTAATTGCCTGCAGGGCTTATTGCGGGAAGTTGCCGGCGGGCTTCCGGGTATCGAAGAAGCAGCGGTGCTGGTTACCGATCCTAAAGAATTGAAAATACGGTTAGATATTCGAATTTTCCCCGACTTTCATATTCCTCAGCTTTCAAAGGAACTACAGCAAACTGTAAGGAATTTTGTGGAAAATACGGTTGGTTTAGATGTTCAAAATGTGGAAATAGTGGTCCATGGTGTTACTGAGAGCAAACCCCGGCTTGCCTAGATTGTAGAGGAGTGTTAAGATGGCCAGCAGACTTTGGGAAGTAATTGGCACGCATTTAGGAAAAATTTACGGCACAGTTTTTGGTTTATTACTCGGTTGGATTATTATTCGTTACGGCGTATTGCGGGGTCTATTCGTAGGCCTTTGCGTTCTTGCCGGTTTCTTGGTTGGGGCCCATTATGATTCTAAAAGCGGATTGCCTAAAGTTTTCGAGCGGTTTTTGAGGTGAACTTGTTGAGCAGGCGGTTAGCGCGGGAAATCGCGTTTAAAACAATTTTTCAAATCGATATGGGACAGAATGAGCTTGAAAAGTCCCTGGAACAAAGATTATCGGAGGCTGCCCTCCGGAAAAGGGACGTTCGCTATGTGCAAAGAGCAGTGCGGGGAGTGATTGATCAGTTGCCTGCTCTAGACGCCCAAATCAGTGCCATATCCGAAGGTTGGCAGGTGCACCGCTTGGGTTCGGTTGATCGTAATATTTTAAGGCTGGCGGTCTACGAAATTGTCTTTATGGATGAGATTCCCGCCAGTGTTTCAGTTAACGAGGCAGTAGAGTTGGCTAAAAAATTCAGTGATCCCCAATCCGCCCGTTTTGTCAATGGGCTTTTGGGTACCGTTGTCAGAGATGGTGGGTTTCAATGAAGGTGTTCTTAGGCGTAGATACGAGCAGCTACACTACTTCTCTTTGTTTAGTGGGTCAGGATGGTGCTGTTCTTGCCGACTTACGCCGTATGCTGAATGTGGGCCCGGGCCAAAGGGGCCTGCGCCAATCCGAGGCCCTTTTTCAACATGTACAAAATCTACCGTTGTTAGGGGCTGAGCTTGGTTCTTACCTGTCAGGGAAGGCTTCCATCTCAGCGATAGGGGTATCTTCCAAGCCCCGGGCTCAAATAGATTCCTACATGCCTGTTTTTTTACCCGGGCAAAGCTTGGCCCAGAGTTTAGGGCACTTGTTCGGGATACCCTGCTACGAATTGTCTCACCAAGAAAACCACATTTGGGGCGGTCTGGGCAGCAGTGCCGGCCCTTTTTCCGAACGTTTTCTAGCCATTCATTTATCAGGCGGTACAACTGAGTTAGTTCAGGTTGAGCTAAACTTAGAAACTTGGCGGATGAAGGTGAATTTGTGGGGCGGGACTTCGGATCTGCATGCAGGCCAATTAGTTGATCGCCTTGGCGTCGGTTTGGGTTTGGGATTTCCTGCCGGCCCCGAATTAGAGCAGCTGGCCCAAACTGCAGACTCTACCGTGCCTATCGCCACATTTCATAAAGCCGGCAAGATTAGTTTTTCCGGGCCATTAACGGCCTTAGAAAGGCTGAAGGGAGAAATAGCTCCGGAAGTACTTGCCCTTTCAAGTTTTCAGGTGATCAGCCGAACGTTAATTAAGTGGATTACCTGGGCTGAACAGAAAACTCAGTCCCGGGAATTATTAATTGTTGGCGGGGTTGCGGCCAATAAGATCATCCGCAGGGAACTAGAGCAGGCATTACCCAATTGGAACATATATTTTGCGTCCCCGGAATTTAGCACCGATAATGCCTACGGGGCGGCCTATTACGCGGCCTTAGCCTCGGGCGGCCTTCTTTTCCCGCAGGAGGACTAAATTTTTATTCCCTTCATAACTTGTAAAGAGGGGAGGTAGGACTCTGTGTGGATTAAATTGGCTGGCGGTGCAATCCTTGGCTTTATCGCAGGCCACTTTGTGGCTCCAGGGTATTCTTTCTGGGTTGTTATAGGGGTAATTGCCGGTTATTTGCTGGAATTAGGGATGACCAGGGATAGAGCAAAAAAAGCAATTAAAAGAAATGCAAGCAGGCCGGACTGACCGGCCTTTTTTTGAAAGGCGGGAAATAGAGTGAACCCTATTGGCGTTAGTGATCTGACCCAACAGATCAAGGAGGCTTTAAACCTGCCCCAACTTCAAAATGTCGCGGTATTTGGGGAGGTTTCTAACTTTGTTCATCATACCTCAGGGCATATGTATTTTTCCCTTAAAGATGAATTAAGCAGGATCAAGGCGGTGATGTTTAAAAGCCGCAATCAAAGGCTGGCTTTTGTGCCCCAAGACGGAGATCAATTAATTGCTGTGGGTTCAGTAGGTGTTTATGAAAGGAGTGGGGAATACCAATTATATGTGGAGATTATGCTGCCGCAGGGGATTGGTAAATTGCACTTAGCTTTCCACGAATTAAAGAATCGCTTGGAAAAAGAAGGACTTTTTGCTCCGGAAAAAAAGCTGCCCATTCCTTTTTTACCGCAAAAGATAGCGGTAATTACTTCTTTAACAGGAGCAGCTCTGCGGGATATTCTCCAGATCCTTAAGCGCCGTTTCCCGGGTATTGCTATTTTAATTGTCCCAGCTGTAGTTCAGGGCGAGGACGCGCCGGAAAGCATAACCGAAGCGCTCTCCCAAGTGCGATCCACCAAAGCGGATGTAGTAATCCTGGGGCGGGGTGGAGGTTCTTTTGAGGAGTTGTCCGCCTTTAATGACGAAAAAGTAGCACGGGCCATTGTTAACTGCCCTCTCCCGGTCGTGGCCGCGGTGGGGCATGAAACAGATTTTACTATCGCCGACTTTGCCGCTGATCTTAGGGCACCGACTCCGTCTGCAGCTGCAGAATTGGTGGTTCCTTTGAAATCAGAACTAGTGCAGAAAACAAGGAACCTCAGTCAGCGCATGGCAACCGTTTTCTTGGGGCGGATCAGGGCAGAACGCCGCTATCTGGAACAGTTAAAAGGTGCCGCAGGATTAAAGCATCCGGAACACAAAGTGAGGCAGTTGCGCCAAAATTTAGACGAATTATGGACAGGCTTAGGGAGGGTCCACAATCACAATCTGGCACTTAAAAAATCTGAGCTATCAGCTTTAGGCGGCAAACTGGAAACATTAAGTCCCCTGCGCACGTTAAGCAGGGGCTATGCGATTTGCCAAGATGAGGAAGGGTGTATTCTTCATCGAGCGGAACAGGTCCAAGTGGGAGAACAAGTTTCTGTGAGACTGCGGCGGGGCCGCTTGTTCTGTACAGTAAAGGAAAGGGAGATCGATCATGGATGATTTGAAATTTGAAGCGGCCTTGGCCCGACTGGAAGAAATTGTCCGCACTTTAGAAAAAGGAGAGGCGGCTTTGGAGGAATCCTTAGAGCTGTTTGAAGAAGGTGTTAAATTAGCCCGTCTCTGCCATCAAAAGCTTGATCAGGCCGAAACTAAGATTAAAACCTTAATCAACGGAGAAGAGGATTATCACTTGGAGGTGAACGAAGATTGAAGGCTTTTGAAACTGTTTGGCGGGCTAAGGCTGGAAAAATAGAAGAGATCTTAACAAAATCATTGCCCCAAGCTGTTCAAAAACCTTATTTACTCCACGAATCCATGCGTTATTCTACGTTGGGGGGAGGAAAGCGCCTTAGAGCCTTGTTAGTTATGGGCGCTTGTAAAGCTGTGGCAGGCGATGTAGGCAGAACTTACGGTTTGGCGGCAGCGTTGGAAATGATCCATGCTTATTCCTTAGTCCACGACGATTTGCCCTGTATGGACGATGACGATTTGCGGAGGGGCAAGCCTGCAAATCATAAAGTCTACGGGGAGGCGGTAGCTGTTTTGGCCGGCGATGCTCTGCTGACAGAGGCCTTCGCTGAACTGGCCAAAATGCCGGAAAAATACGGTGTTCCACCTCCAATCGCCCTTAGGGTAATTGCGGAAGTTGCTTCCAGCTGTGGCTCTCGAGGCATGGTAGGGGGACAGGTTGTAGATATCCTTTCTCAAGGGGAGAGACCGGATTTAGCTGTCCTGGAGTACATTCATGCACATAAAACCGGTGCCCTTATTTCCGCCGCACTGCGCGGCGGGGCAATTGTGGGGGAAGGGAAAGAAGAACAAATAAAGGCCATTACCGCTTATGCTCGAAATTTCGGACTAGCTTTCCAGATTACAGATGATATCCTGGATGAAATGGGGGATCCGGATCTCTTGGGTAAAAAAGTCGGTTCCGATCGGCGTTTAGAAAAACAGACTTATCCCAGGCTCTTTGGGTTGGAACGTTCTAAGAAAATGGCGAAAACCTACGTTAATCAGTGCCTTCAAGCTTTAGAAGGATTCTCAGAGGATGCTTGGCTGCTGCGGGAACTAGCCCTTTTCCTCCTTCGAAGGGACTATTAAGATGGACTTGCACCGATTTCAAGGCATATGGTATAATAAAATCGATTTAAAGTGGATGGCGCAGTATTCTAGTCATCAAGCTTGTTTTTGAAAGCGGGCTTAAAAATCCGTTAAGGGCACAACGATGAAGTCTCTGGTGGTGGCTTTCGGCGCCCAGCTGAGGGCTGCTGCTGGGGGTTAAGGGCGGGGGGCGATCTACAACGGCATGTAGGCGTTGACCCTCCTCCCGCGGAGACCCACGTCTGTGGAAATACGGAGAACGTGTTTTTACGGCTTGGGATTGAACCTGCATGCGATACGGGAAAAAATACATGGTATTGGGTGCAGAGTAGCCTGTCTTGAGTGGTGTTTGGGGGATTGTAGTTAAAAATACGGGGTTTTCTTGGCCGGGAAATTCTGTTATCCATTAAGGTGGAAACTCTTGAAACCTTCATTGCAAAAGAGACTAGAAAGCACAGCTTGATGTTGGGGAAAACTCCTAGACTGTTTCTTTTAGAGATGGCGGAACGGGGATTACGGTGTGGTCTAAGTGGTAATTCAGCCTCGCCTTTGGTGACAAGCGAAAAGATTGGAAAGGGGAAACCGCCAATCGCGGCGACGGATTGGAAGATCTTTGGGAAAACCTGCTGGACCTAAGCCACAATCTTTACTCGTTTCGCTGCCATTCACTTTTTCACCAAGGAAGAGATAACATGTGCAAACGCTGGAAAACAGTATTTGTGTTGACACTTACTACCTTTGTCCTGTCCATCTTATTAAATTTAAGTAGTAACAGCTTACTGGCATTTTTGCCTTTGGCACCTAGCTTAGTGTTACTACTTTTTATTATCCTCATAGGGGTGCTTTTTGATGTTATTGGGGTTGCCGCTACCGCCAGCGATGAATCCCCCTTGCACGCTATGGCTTCCAACCGCATCGTTGGGGCTAAGCAGGCTATCTGGTTGGTCCGCCATGCGGACGGAGTATCTACTTTTTGCAACGACTTGGTGGGGGATGTGGCCGGGACTTTAAGCGGTGCCATAGGTGTGTCCTTGATTTTCCAACTTTCCCCGCCGTCCTTAGGTTTGGAAGAAACGCTGACAACTACTTTTATTGTAGCTTTGGTGGCTGCGTTTACAGTCGGCGGCAAGTCCCTGGGTAAAAGTTTTGCCATTTCCAACTCTACAAGTGTTTTAATTGCGGTAGGGCGGGTGTTGCGTTCCTTAGAGGCCTTGGGCCTTACACTGGATTCTACTGCAGTAAAGAATAAAAAGAGGTAAAAGCAATGACTAAATCCCTGTTAGAAAAAATTAACTCACCGGAAGATCTAAAAAAACTTGATCTTACGCAGCTGCAGGTATTAGCTGAGGAGATCAGGCGGGAGATAATTTCCACGGTGGAGACAAACGGCGGACATCTCGGTGCCAATTTGGGCGTGGTGGAATTGACCCTTGCTCTCCATTCTGTACTTGCGAGCCCTAGGGATAAAATTATCTGGGACGTGGGGCATCAGTGCTATGCTCACAAATTGATCACCGGGCGTTTAAAAGAATTCCGTTCGCTACGGCAGTGGGGTGGTATCTCCGGGTTTCCCCTTCCTGCAGAAAGCGAACACGATCATTTTGGGGTAGGCCATAGCTCCACTTCAATTTCCGCCGCTGCCGGCATGGCGGCAGCCAGGGATTTATTAATGGAAGATTACAAGATAGCGGCGGTAATCGGGGATGGTGCCCTTACGGGCGGGATGGCTTTTGAAGCTCTCAACCATATCGGTTCTTTGGGTAAAGATTTGGTTGTAATTCTTAACGATAATGAAATGTCTATTACTAACAATGTTGGGGCCCTTAGTGATTATCTCAGCCGGGTCCGTTCCGATACCACATTGTTTCGGGCTAGGGAAGGCTTTATGGCCCTGTTGGGCAGGATTCCCGCTGTGGGTAAACCACTGCTTAAGCTGACCCTAAAGTTTAAAAAGGCTCTGAAAAATATGCTGCCCGGTCAGCTTTTTGAGGAACTGGGTTTTGCTTACTTCGGCCCTTTTGACGGCCATAATATTTCTTTGCTGCAAAAAGCCATTACTAACGGAATTAAACGGGGCGGCCCCGTTTTAATTCATACTTACACCCAAAAAGGGAGAGGTCACACTTTAGCGGAAGAAAATCCTTCCCGTTACCATGGGGTAGGGCCGTTAAAAGTCAAACGTAAAAGTGAAATTTCCTTTAGTGATGTTTTTGGGCAAAGTTTAGTACAGTTAGCGAAAAAAAATCCTAAAATAGTTGCCATTACCGCAGCTATGCGCGATGGGACCGGCTTAGGTGAGTTTGCAAAAGTTTTTCCGGAACGTTCTTTCGATGTGGGCATTGCAGAGCAGCACGCTTTGACTCTGGCCGCGGGGATGGCCAAACAAGGTCTGCGGCCCGTTGCCGCTATTTATTCCACCTTTTTACAACGGGGTTATGATCAACTTATCCATGACATAGCTTTACAAAACTTACCGGTAATAATTGGAGTGGATCGGGCCGGCGTAGTTGGGGATGATGGTCCTACCCACCACGGAGTCTTTGATTTGAGTTTCTTGCGGCCCGTCCCTAACTTGACAATTTTAGCCCCCAGCGACGGTGGGGAGCTTTGTACCATGCTAAATTGGGCGCTTCAACGAGAAGGACCTATTGCCATCCGCTACCCCCGCGGAGTAACGACACCTTGCTTCAGCCCAGAAAAAATATCTCCGGGGCGGGATATTAAAGCGAAGCAGCTTAAGTCGGGCAGCGATTGTTTGATCCTGGCATTGGGCCAATTAACAGAAGTGGCACTCCAAGCTGCCAAAGTGCTGGAGCCGGAGCTAAACTGCAGTGTGGTTAATGCGCGTTCGGTAAAGCCCCTCGATGCTGATTTGATTTTACGGCTGGCACGGGAAAGCAAAAGAGTGCTAACAGTTGAGGATCATGTTTTAAGTGGGGGATTTGGCTCTGCGGTCCTCGAACTATTAGCTGCGGAACCGGATCTTTTAGTGCATCGCCTGGGTTATCCGGATCAATTTATTCCTCAAGGCAGCATTTCCAGACTTTGGGAAGAGTTCGGTCTAACTTACCGGACCATCGCCGAAACGGTGCGCCAAATTGTTTTAGGCCATCCGCCCAGCGCGGCCGGTAGGGGGGATTAGCCGTCTTTGTGCGTTTGGATGTGCTCTTGGTGCAAAAAGGGTATTTTGTTTCCCGCCAACGGGCGCAAGAGGCCATCCGCCGGGGGTATGTAAGCGTTAATGGGCGGATTGTGAAAAAACCCGCTTTTTCTACACCACTCGATGCCGCCCTTGAAGTGGAGGGCCCGGCTTGGAGGTACCCGAGCAGAGCAGGCCTTAAGTTGGAAAAAGCCATAAAATTGTGGCAGCTTGATCTTTCCGGGCTTACAGCTTTAGATGTGGGGGCATCCGCCGGCGGTTTTACCAGCTGCCTACTGCAGAATGGAGTTAGGCACGTTTATGCAGTTGATGTTGGTCAAAATCAATTAGCGCAGGAACTGCAGAAGGATCCGCGGGTAACGGTTTTAGATAAAACCAACATACGGTACTTGCGCCCGGAGCATTTAGCGGACCCGGCTGATTTAGCGACAATTGATGTTTCTTTCATTTCTTTGAGAAAAGTATTTCCGGCTGTCCGGGGACTATTAACTCCAAAAGGCCAAATTATTGCCTTGGTGAAACCCCAATTCGAAACGGAAGGCCGGGGCTTAAATAAAAGTGGGGTTATCAATAATCCTGGGATTCATCTGGAATTCCTCCCCCCGTTAATTAACCATTTGCAGCAAGCGGATTTTGGCCTGGAGGCATTTGATTTTTCGCCTCTTACAGGCACTAAAGGGAATTTAGAATATTTAGCATATTTCAAAAGGGGTATTTCTTTCCGGGATTCGGCTGCAGTGGTAAAAAAAGCAATTAAGGCGGGGTGGCAGTATCACCGGGGAATGTAAAGGAGAGAAAAGGGCGTGGGAATAGGGATCGTCCCTCATAGAGACAAACAAGCCGCTTTAGATCTAACTTTAGAATTGGAAGAGTTTTTGAAGAACCGGAATATTATTTCCAAAGTACTGAAACAACCCGAGCAAGCTGATCTCTCCAAATTCAAGATAATTATCGTTTTGGGAGGGGACGGCACTCTTTTATATGCTGCCCGCTTGGCCAGCGAAGTCCAAGTGCCTGTTTTTGGAGTTAACATCGGCCATTTAGGATTTTTGACAGAAGTAGAAACGGATGCCCTTTTCCCCGCTGTGGAACAATTCTTAGCGGGGAAGTATACCTTGGAGGAGCGCATGTTGATCGAGGCCACTATTTGGCGAAAGAAAAAGACTGTGGGAAAATTCCGCGCATTAAACGATTTTGTGATTACCCGGGGGACGTTTGCGCGATTGATCGATCTAAGCATTTTCATTGACGAGCAGCATGTCACCGACTATTTTGCCGACGGTGTAATTGTAGCAACCCCCACTGGATCCACTGCCTATTCTCTTTCAGCGGGGGGGCCGATCATTGAACCTTTACTTGAATCCATTTGCGTTACTCCCATCTGTCCCCACTCTTTATCTTCACGTTCAGTTGTTGCTCGGCCGGAAGTAAAAGTTAGCTTGCGTTTAAATAGCGCTAGTGAAGAGGTCATGCTAACAATAGATGGCCAGGAGGGTTTTCCGTTGCGCAGCGGTGATCGAATTAATATAAAAAAAGCCCCCTTGCCCGCGCTTTTTGTTAAACTAAGCGGACGGGGGTTTTTCCAAGTACTTCATTCTAGGCTGCAAATGCCTCAAACTTGGGGGGGTGCTCATGAAAATTAGAAGGCAAAATCAATTGCTAAAGATTATCCAAAATCAAAGTGTGGAAACACAAAAAGAACTGATGAAACTGTTGCACAGTTACGGGTACAAAGTAACGCAAGCAACGGTTTCTAGAGATATTAAGGAACTGCGGCTGGCCAAAATATCCAATGGAAAAGGCGGCTATAAATACTCCTTGCCCGGCAGCGTTACAAAAGGGGATCTCTACCGCCGGGCCAAACGTATTTTCAACGACTATGTCCGGGGTTTAGATTTTAGCGGTTCTTTAATTATGGTTAAAACTTATCCCGGCGGGGCCCACGCTGTAGCCGCAATAATCGATGAACTGGAATGGCCGGAAATGGTGGGCAGTATCGCCGGTGACGATTCCATCTTAATCTTAGGCCGTGAGGAAAAACAGCAATCAAAACCGGAGGGCCGGACCGGCCAGCTCTATCTCAGAATCCAAGAATTAATGGAGGGATGAAGGAGTGCTCAAGGAGCTTCAAATTCGGGATTTTGCTCTAATAAAAGAAGTAGAATTATCTTTCTATTCTGGATTCAGTGTTTTAACAGGTGAAACCGGCGCTGGAAAATCCATTATTATCGATGCTTTAGGACTTCTCTTGGGGGGGCGGGCCTCCGGGGAAGTAATTCCAAGCGGGGCAAAGTCGTCGAAAATAGCGGCCAGTTTTACTCCAATTCCTAAAATAAAAAGTATTTTAAAAGAGTGGGGGATGACAGCTGATCAAGAATTGGTCCTAAGCAGGGAAATTCACCGGGGGGGCCGCAACAAATGTTTAATTAACGGGCATTTGGCGACCGTGGGCCAGCTAGCCCAGCTTGGGGTTCACCTAGTGGACATTATTGGGCAGCACGACAGTCAAAGCCTGCTCAATCCCAGCAGTCATTTAGGCCTGCTGGATTCCTACGGGGGTTCTGATCACGCCGGCCTAGTGCAGAAGGTACAAAAACTCTACCAAGATTGGCGGGGGATTGAAGATGAGAAAAGCCGCCTACAGAAGAACGAACGGGAACGGAACCGCCGTCTCGATCTGCTTAAACACGAAATTGAAGAAATAGCCGGAGCGGATTTAAAATCGGATGAGGAGGAAAATTTAGTTCAGGAGCGCTCCCGGCTAGCGAACTTAGATCGGATCCGGGAAGCCATCCATTATGTGTATTTGACGTTAGCAGAACCTTTTGAGCAGGGAGAACCAGTGCTTTACCGCTTGGCCTCGGCTCAAGCGGAGCTGGAGCGGGCTGCCGCTTTGGATCCAAGCCTAAATCCCTTTCAAGAGGCCTACGCCGGTGCCCAGATCCAACTAGAGGAATTGAAGAGTGATCTTAGGGACTACTTAGAACAGCTGCCCCTTGATCAAGAAAGACTCCAAGAAATCGAACTCCGTTTAGTACTGATCCAGAATCTTAAAAGGAAATATGGTGCTACTATCCAGGAGATTTTGGACTACGGGCGAGCTGCGGAAAAAGAGTTCCGGGATTTGGAGAATAGGGAAATTGTTGTTAGCCGCCTGCAAAAACAGGCTTCGCAAGTCAAACAGGAATGGAAGGCCCTAGCCCGGGAATTAAGTATTTCTAGGCGGAAATTAGCCGCCGATTTGGAGCAGCAGGTCGAAAACGAACTTGCGGATTTGAATATGGCTAATACTCGTTTCAAGGTGCAGTTTTTTAATAATGCGGATCAAAATCCGCAAAGACAGGGTTTGGAGAATGCTAAGTTTATGATTGCCCCGAATCTAGGCCAAGATCTTAAACCAATGACGAAAATCGCCTCCGGGGGGGAACTTTCCCGGATAATGCTGGCTCTAAAAACAATTTTAGCAAAAGCAGAGCAGATTCCCACTGTAATTTTCGATGAAATAGACGCGGGCCTGGGCGGGAGAACGGCGGTTAACTTAGGGGAAAAACTTCGGGCCTTGAGTCAATTTCGTCAAGTCTTTTGCATAACGCATTTACCTTTAATTGCCAGCTACGCCGCTAACCATTATTTTGTTCGCAAAACTACGTCCCTAAACAAAACCGCGGTGGATGCAGCTGTCCTAACTTCTGATCAACGGGTGCAGGAGCTGGTACGTATGTTAGGAGGTACCACTGACCGGGGAATAACCCAAGAACATGCCCGGGAGCTGTTACGCAGGGCAGATGGCAGCTAGTTCCTTCAATAACTGGCTTTAGAGCCGGGCAACCTACAACCGTAAGCAAATTGCTGAGGGGGTAGGTAGCTTTGTGAAGAAAATTTTGCCTCGAGTGGGGTTGGTCGCACTATTATGTTTACTTTTAATAGTCAGTGCCATCCCTTTTTTGATTTACTGGAGTGGTGTTCCCCGGCAGTTAAAAGTATTTCCGGGGATGGAGCTTTCATTAGAATTACGGCCGCCGTTGCGTTTATACGATGCTGATGGCCGGGAGGTTAAAGGCCCTTTTAATACTGATCAGCTTGGTGCCAGCACCTACCAAGTTAGCCTTTTCGGTTGGCTGAATTTGAGCCGGGTTGTTGTAGATGTGGTGCCTTTAATCCGGGTCTACCCCGGGGGGCAGTCTATCGGAGTGCTCTTAAGTACAGAAGGCCTGATTGTTAATCAGGTCGGCGGGGTAGTTGGCTTGGACGGAAAAGAGCATTTTCCCGCCAAAGACGGAGGGATTTTACCCGGAGATGTAATGTTGTCTGTGGAGGGTTACAAGCTTAGGCGTCCGGAGCAGGTCAGCCAGTTAATCAATCTTTTGGCTGAACAGAAAAACGTTTTGAAAATACAGGTGCGGCGGGGAACCCGCACTTTTATTTGTGAAGTACAGCCTGTCAAGTCCAGGCAAACGGATCTTCTAGGGGGTGATTCCTATACCTATTTGCTTGGGATTTTTCTGGAAGATCCGGCGGCAGGAGTCGGGACTATGAGCTTCTACGACCAATACAGCGGGCGCTTTGGAGCTTTAGGCCACACCATTACCGATAGTCTGGGGCGGCCTATTAGGATTGCCGGAGGGAGCATCGTAGAGGCCAATATTGATAGTGTGCGCCAGGGCAGCAAAGGTTCTCCCGGAGAGAAACTTGGATTTTTTCATGGGGAACAGGATGTTTTGGGAAGCATCGATTCCAATTCCCCTTTCGGGATCTTTGGCCAACTGACCCAGATTCCCCTTAACTCCAATTTTCCGGAACCGTTGCCTGTGGCTT
>JAAYRS010000016.1 GCA_012518645.1 Bacillota bacterium | reverse complement strand
TTCCGGGAGGGCAGGATCCTCTGGAACTGGCCTTTAGAGCTGACTGGCACAGCTTTCCAAAAACAAGTTTGGTCCGAAATCCGCAAAATACCCCCAGGGCAGGTCAGCACCTATAAACGTATCGCAACTGCCTTGAGCACTAAGGCCTTTCGGGCAGTGGGGCAGGCCGTGGGTGCTAATCCCATCAGTGTCATTATCCCCTGCCACCGGGTCTTGGGGACTAACTGGTTCGGCGGCTACGGCGGGGGCCTTAACCGCAAACGGTTGCTTCTGGAGTTAGAAAATGTTACACTTGCTCCAAGACAAAATGCTTAGGCGGAGGTGAAAGTCATTTCTAAACTTATTTTCGGATTTGATATTGACGGAGTCCTCACTAATGATGATGATGGACAGAGCAATATCTGGCTGACCAGTGCCCGGGAATACTTTGGAAAACCTTTAATTAAACCCTCTTTCTATCTGGAAGAGGCTTTTGATCTTACCCCGGAAGAAGTGGATGAGTTTTTCCAAGAGACGTTAGAAACTGTTTTTACGTCTGTACCCATCCGCCCCCACAGCGCCCCTACTCTTCAAAAACTGTGGGATTTGGGGGCTACAATCCACCTTATCACAGCCCGCAGCGAAAAACACCGTGCTGTAACAGAAGCCTGGCTCCGTGAACACGGCATTCCTTATCACAGCTTAGAGATGAGCCCTGTCCAGGCAACTTATTCTAAAGGGGAGGCTTGCCTAAAACTGGGGGTTGAATTCTTTGTAGACGATCAACTGCAGAACGCCAAAGATGTAGCCGGCAAAGGGATCTATACTCTACTTTACCATGCTTCTCACAACCGTGACAGCCCTACCTCCCTTCCCCGGGTCAAAGATTGGCTGGAAATCAATAGACATATTGATTTTTTTCTCCAAGGCAGAGCGAGGATGGTTCCCTAGGAAACCTCGGGCGGTGCCGGATCCTGTTTCAATTCCTCACGGCAGAGTTCGTAAAAATTGCAGGAAGGGCACTGCCGGCGCTGATTTGTCAAAGGGAAATGGGCGGGAGATTTAGGGGCATTAAGTTCCGGATCCGCTAAAAAGCCCCGCATTTCCTCCATGCTTTGGAAGGCCTTTTCCGCAACCAGCTCCAGCTCTTGACGGCTAAAACTAAGTTCTAATACCTCAGCAAGGCTTAAATATTCCAAGCGTGCTTTAATCTTCTCCGGCTTCACCCCATGTTTTTGCAGGACATAAAGGGCATACAAGGCCAGCTGTTCTTGATTTTCTAAGGCCAGTTCCCCGGTTTTCCAGTCCACGATCAGCCAAAATCCTTTTTCGGTTCGAAACAATAAATCGGGAACGGCATAGACAGAAGTACCCCGAAGTTCGAAGGTGTCAAACTGCTCCGCTGCAATTAATTTACTGCCCTTAGCGGCAAGTTCCTCCCAAGTTGCGGAAGTTGTTAAAGCCGCGGCTACCTGCTTAGCCCTCTGGTTGATTAGTTCCACTACATCTTCTGACAGGCCCCGGCCGTAATAAAACTCGTGGAGCATATCAACCCGGTTAGGCCGCTGCAAAAAGAGGCGCCGTTGATCCCGGGAGGACCGCCAGACCCTGCGCAACTGGCGCCGAATCATTTCTTCCGCCTCAGAAGCACTAAAAGGCTGACGGCCCTCTGCCACACGCAAAGCCAAGCGCTCCGCGGTTTGATGCAGGGCATTGCCCAGAGTCAGATAAATGTTTGTAAGTTTTTTCAAGCGGTATGCTAAGGCAGCTTCTTGGGGGGCATTGGGCTCCCAACCATTATGGGAACCGTAATAATTGTAATAATAACGGCGGGGGCAGGCTTGGAAAATTTGACGCCTGGAAAAGGACCAAGACCACTTAGGATATTCTGTACGGACGTAACCACTCATGGATAATCTCCTTTCAAATCCTCCTTCAATCTCATTCCGCAGCTTTTCCGGATTTTTTTTGAAAAGATAAAAGCCGCAGCCGGCCAAGACAACACCTATCAAAGTCAGTTCCGGCGGTATCAACCAGAGTCTGCTCCTTTTAAAGTTAAGGTAAAGGCGAAGTCCCAGGCCGAATCCTGTTAGAATCGAAATAAATACCTTGAGCAGGGAATTAAGATTGCTTTTAACAGCTTTATTGGAATTAACCCAATCCAACATAGGCCAGGGGGATATTACCGCCAAGAGGCGGCCCGGCGCGTTTACGGCTGGAAGGGTAAAATTCTGGCAGCAACGATTTGATTAATAGAAAGGGGCAGGCTGCGGATGACCCAAAGATGTTTTCCTTCCCCGGAAAATGTGGTGCCGGGGCTTGTAGAAAAGGAAATTCATTGCCATAAAAAAGAGGGCAATCCCCCACTGCCAAAAGCGGCGGTAATTGCCGCCCGCTAAAAGAGAAAAGAGGTTTCCCGGCAGCTCCCGGAAAAACGCGGCCCTAAGAAATAGGGCTGGGTACAAGATATAGCCGATCAAACCGTTCGGGGCAGAGTGAGAATTTCGCAAAAAAAGCTTTACTTCTGGAGCATCTAAGGTTAAATAAAGCGGCTTGGCCTCCGCTTTTTATAGGAAGCCGCCCGGTTCGGCCTTCTTTACAGCCTTCTAAGCCTGCAATCAAACCCTAGATAAAACTTTCCCACAAAAACCAAATTGCCTAAGGCCAAAGCAGCAGATTCCAGAAGTAAAAGAAGGTTAAGTTAACCTAATCCCCGGCGGGCTGCCCAAAACCCGCGGGGAAAAACCCTGCCTGCAGCCTGCACTGAACCGTCCGCACCGCTGAGTACGCCGTCTAAGAACGCTTGCGGATCAAGAGCAAAAAGAGAGCCCCCAATTAAGGTCAATTTGTCTCTATGACGGCTCAAATTAACAAGGCGCATCAAAAGCACCGCTGTCAAACTGGCAATGACCGGGGGCGGGGCGGAAAATACAAAAATTGCATTTCAAGCATAAAGCCGGCCTGCCTGGACTAAAAGAGCATATTTAAACCGGATAGAAGCCGGGATCAAAGCATTAAGCAGGTATTGCCCAGCTAAAACCATACCTAGTTTAGCTAAAAGCATCTCCCGGGATTTTAAAGACAGCGGCAGCGGAAGGGGCGGATCGCTGCTGAAACAGAAGGCAAAACGAAAAGAACGCCATAAACTAAAGCCAAGCGGCGCTGAGAGAAAGCTAAGTCCAAGGAATAAAGGGTCTTAGCAAGATCGAGGACTTCAGTTTAAATCCTACACCGCAAAATTGGCAGCACCCCGGCATTTCTTTATACGGCGTCCGGCTTTAACATCTAACCGCTCACCCACTATATTTAAATTCTCGCTTCGCCCCCATTTACCTCTTATCGATTAAATCATCGCCCACTAGGTTAAACCCGATTATGGTCAGGGCCATAAAAAGGCCCGGCGCCCAAACAGCCCAAGGCGCCAGAGATGCATAGGACTGGGCTTCCCTTAACATCCGGCCCCAACTGGGCTGAGGGGGTTGAATTCCCACGCCCAAATAACTTAGGGATGCTTCCACTAAAATAGCCCCGGCCAAACTTGCAGAAAACTGGACTAATAAGGTGCTTCTAATGTTGGGTAGGATATGGGCCCAAAGCAGCCTAAGGTTAGAGGCACCCAGAGCCCGGGCCGCTTCTACATAAAGCTCCGCCTTAATTTTCAACGCTTGGGTCCTGCTCAGCCTTAAGAAAATAGGGATATTCCCCGCGGCAATTGCCCAGAGGACAACAGGCACGCCGGGGCCCCAGACCGTAGCCAAAAGCAAAGCTAATAAAATAAAAGGGAGGGCATAAAAACCATCCGTAAAGCGCATTAAAATTTCATCCCAAATTCCCCCCTTAAATCCGGACCACAGCCCTAGCAGCGTCCCCACTGAGGACCCTAAAGCCACAGCGGCAACCCCTACCAGCAAAGAAATCCGCCCGCCTACAAAAATGCGGCTGAGGATATCCCGCCCAAAATGGTCAGTACCTGCCCAGTGAACCTTAGAAGGTGCTTGCAGTCGCTCAGAGACCCTTATTTCAGCCGGATCATAGGGAGTGTAAAAACAGCCCAGGATGATCAGGGTTGAAATTGTGATAATGATGCCCAGGCCCCACCGGCTTTTATTCATAAGGCACCTCCTAATCGTAGCGCAGTCTGGGATCTAACAAGGCTAAAAGTAGATCATGAATCCAATTCAGAAGTAAGATTAAAACAGCAACAACCATAACTATCCCCTGGACTAGGGGCAAATCCCGTTGAAAAACCCCCGCTAAAAGCAGCTGGCCTAAACCGGGCAGACCAAAAACCTGTTCCACCACTATTGTTCCTGCAAAGAGCTGGGCCAGCTGGATGCCGGCCACAGTCAAAACTCCAAAAACCCCATTTAAAAAAGCGTGCTTAAAAAGGACAACCCTTTCCGGAAGCCCCTTAGCCCTGGCAGTACGAACATAATCCTGGGTCAGGGCTTCTTTGGTCCCGGCCCGGACTTGGCGGGTAAGAACCGCTGCCCTGGGCAGGGCTAAAGTAAGCACCGGCAAAACAAAAGCGAGAGGCCCCTCCCGGCCCCCCGCGGGCAAAAGCCGATGGCGCACGGCCAAAAATTGGATCAGAAGGATTCCTACCCAAAATTGGGGCAGGGCCATGCCAATTTGCACTAAAAAAGACAAACCCTTAGCTCCCCAATTGCCCGGGCGGACAGCAATATAAATACCCGCGGGTATGGCTGCGGCCAAAGCAGAGCCCACAGCCAGCACTGCAATTGTTAAGGTTAGGGGCAGGGCTTGCCCCACCAATTCCCGCACCCCCAGGCCATAGCGCAGGGAGGTGCCCCACCGGCCGTACCCGAAAGCAAAGAGCCACTGCAAATAGCGCTCCCCCGCGGGCTGATCCAAACGAAGCTCCTCCCTTAGACGGGCATAGGCCTGAGGACTGCCTTCCGTCCCTAAAATTAGACGGGCCGGATCTCCCGGCAGCACTTGCAAAATTAGAAAGGTAACCAAGCTGACAACCAGTGCCGTTAATATAAAACTAATGCTTTTTTGCCCCAGGTAGCGCCCCATCCCGTTAATCTCCTTTATTCGTACAAGCTCGCTGCGTCTACAACATAGACGGGATAATGTTTCCAACCTTTAATTTCCTTGGACATAACCGACAATTGGGGGGGATCCATGATAAAGATGCCCGCAACTTCTTCAGCTAAAATCTGCTGGGCTTTCTTGTAGATCTGAATCCTTTCTTCCCCTGCTGCCTGCAGGCCCGCTGCAATCAAACGATCGTATTCAGCGTTGGCGAAGTTAAAGAAATTCCGGCTGTTATCACTTTGGTAGCGGGCTAAAATGGCATGGGGATCCAGGCGCCCCGCCAGGCCGATAACGGATACCTCATAGTCGCGTTGGTTATATACTTTTTCTAGCCAGGTTCCCCATTCTACGATCTCCAAATTGACTTTAATCCCCACCGCTTTCCATTGTTCGGCCACTAGTTCACCGGCGGCAATATGGAGGGGGTAGTTTGCCGGCAGAACCAAAGTAAATTTAAGATTTTCCTGCCCGGCTTCCCGAAGCAAGGCCCGGGCTTTTTGAGGATCATAAGGATTAACGGAGCCTAAATCAGGGTTATAAAACTGGGGCATAGCCGGACTCAGCCCGCTATGGAGAATCTGGCCTTGGCCCCAAGCAGCCCCTAGGAGGACTTCTTCTTTATTCACCGCTAAAGCCAGTGCTTTTCTAACGCGCAAGTCATCAAAAGGCGCCCTTTTATTATTCAGAGCAAAAAGCTGGACCAAATTCATGGGTGCAGCCAAAACTTGCAGGTTTTGATCCCCTTCAACCTGGTGCAGTGTGGAAATTTCCAGGCGGGGTATTAAATCCACCCGGCCCGCTTTCAAATTAAGGACCATGCTGTTTTCATCGGGAATAATTTGAAAGACGACCTGCTGATAATATGGCTTGCGGCCGGACCAGTGTTCTTGGAAGCTTTCCAGCACAAGCTGTTGATTAGGATGCCATTCCCGCAGGGAGTAAGGTCCCGTGCCCACGGGATTTCTCGCCAAATCCCGGGCCTGAGCAGGATAGATCACCGCAAACACTTCCGCCAAGGCATATAAAAACGCCCCATGGGGTTCTTTAAGTTGGATCCGAACAGCACCGTCTAAGGCGGTTATCTCTTCGATTACTTCAAGCTCTCCGGCTCTAACGGCAATTTCCGGATCCCTAGCCCGATCTAAAGCGTTGACTACATCGAAAACAGTTAAGGGGCTTCCATCGTGAAAAACAGCTTCTCTTAGATAAAAGGTATAGACTGTTCCGCTTTGATCGAGATCCCAATGCGCGGCTAAGGCCCCTTCCACTTTTCCTTCCGGGGTGGCCTTGACTAAACCCTCGTAAATGTTAAACGCTATTTCCCCTGTTGCAGCAGCCACCGTTTGGCTGGGATCAAAACTATCGGGATCGGTAGGTACCGCAATATGCAGAGCCTGGGCCAACCCCGGACTGCAAAAAATCAATAAGGCTAAAACTAGGTTAATAGAGATTCCAATAATTTTCCTCATCAAGAACCTTCCTCTCTTGCTTGGAGCCCATATTTTAAAACATCCAAAACATCAGATACAAACCGGCTGTTAGCTTCATCGCCGAAATACTCGATTAAATCTCTGCCCACAGCGTGGTAGACGAAAAAAATGGCCTCCGGGTTTAAAAGGGGGTTAACAACTCCCTTGCGGCGCGCTTCTTTTAGAAAGCCGCTGAAATCTTGGGAGCGGCTCAATTTGCCCCGGGCTAACTCGGCCTCCAAGGCCGGAGCCCGGCTGTCCCAAAAGTTATTGATCACCCGGTGCATAAAGGGAAAATCACGGGCAAACAAATAAGATTGGTGATAATACTCTTCAAGGATGGTAAACATATCAGCTTTTAAAGCAAAGGCCTTCTTTAGATAAGATCTTTTTTGTTCGTAAGCTAGCTCAACCATATACAAATAAAGATCGAGCTTGTCCTCAAAATATTGATACATACTACCCTTGGCAATGCGGCTGTCCTGGACAATCCTGCTTAAAGAGGCCTGCTCAAAAGGATGCCGGGCAAATTCTTCCCAGGCAGCCTGCAATACTGCTTCTCTTTTCTCAGGATCCAAATTAAAAAAAGTTGCTTTAGGCATAGGATCATCTCCCCTTATGACTGGGTGGTCACATTACCTAAAAATAGTATACCATGCTTAGCTTTTCTTGCAAGGGGCAAACATGGTATTTTTGTTAAAATCCAGCTATTTAAAAACAAATAAACCAATTAAGGCACAAATTAACAAGACCTTAATTGGATCCAGCTTGCGAAAATGAATCAGAAAAAAAACAGCCGCAGCGATTAAGACCGTCCTTAGGCGGAAACCCGCTTCCACGGCTTGAAAGGAGGCTAATCCCAACAAAACCGCGGCAGTCATTATTAAACCGGCAACAGCCGGCCGGACACCGCCGAAAACCGCTTGCACTTTAGAGAAATCTTTATACCTGCCCCAAAACCGGCTCACCGCCAAAACAGAAATGAAAGAAGGCAGGATCACCGCTAAAGTGGCAATTAGAGAGCCTGTCACACCCGCTGAGCGAAAACCAATGAAAGTAGCTGCGTTAATAGCAATGGGCCCCGGAGTCATCTCGGCAATCCCCACAATGTCCACAAATTCGTGGGATGTCATCCACCCGTAATGAACAATCTCCTTTTGAATCAGGGCTAACATGGCATAGCCGCCGCCAATAGTAAAAAGGCCGATTTTAAAAAAAGAAAGGAAAAGCTCAAGTAAGATCACTTTTGTTCCGGCTCCTTTTTCGAGTAATAAAAATAACCGGCCGCCCCTCCTAAAAAGAGGACCCAAATAACATGGATAATTCCAAAAACGCTAAGCACAAAGGCAGCTAAAGCCGTAATAAATCCAAACTTATCGTTAATCGCGCTGCGCCCTACCCGCACGGCGGCAGCCGCTATTAAACCCACCACCGCAGCCCGAACCCCGTTAAAGGCCCGCTGGAGGTAAAGACTAGATTGGAACTGGGCAAAAAAATGTGCTATGATTAAAATTATTAGGACTGAAGGAGTGACAACGCCAAGAAGAGCAGCGACAGCACCGGCTACACCGTGGAGGCGGCCCCCGATGAAAATCGCAGTATTGACACCGATGGCACCCGGAACCGATTGAGCTAAAGCGTAAATATCTAAAATTTCTTCCTGTTTCGCCCAACGGTGCCGCTCAATAACTTCTTTTTCGATTAAGGGCAGCATGGCGTAGCCGCCGCCAAAGGTAAATAAGCCGATGCGAAAAAATGCTTTGAATAATTTCCACAAACTTCGAAAATGCAGGATAACTATACCTCCTAGCTTGGCGCCAATTATTCAGTTCTCGGAAGGTGTGCGAACTCCTTTCTCTGCTCCACTCTTTCGCTAATTAACTTAAGTGCTGAAGGGGGATTCTGTGCCCAAAATTGAAGCAAATTTACTTTCAACGGTGGCGGGCTTTTCCCGGGCCGGAGATCTGAACGATTTGAAATTTTTGTACCATGCCGAGCGGGTCAGCTATACCTCGTGGCGCCTAGGCCTAAAATTAGGGCTTAGCGAAGCTTGTTTGCAGGAGTTAATTCTCAGTGCCCTCCTCCATGATATAGGTATTACTACGACTGCGGAGAAATTACAGCTGGCTGATTTGGAACCGGAAGAAGGTTTCGCTTCTTTACATTGCCGGCGGGGATTTCAGCTTTTAAAAGAAACGGAACTTTTCGGACTGTACGCCTTCAACGTATTAGAGCACCACAACCGTTATAGCCCTACTCTGGGAATTATCCCGGCTGTTATCCATCTGGCCGACCGCCTCGATCACCTGCTTAGGCGGGATCGGTACTATCTTTGGCAGGTAGACGATATCTTAGATTATTTCCGCAGCAGGCAAGGCAACCTTTTTGATCCCGATGTTGTTGGGGCCCTGAACCAATTGGCCGCTGTGCCCGGCTTTTGGTTGGATTTACAGCACGGCAATCATCGGCGGGCCCTGCGGGAGCAATCCGGTTTTTGTCGCCTCTTAAGCATTGCTGAACTTGAAGAAATCGCGAAATTAATGGCCGCTATTGTGGACAGCAAATCATCGTTTACAGCCGATCACTCCCAAGGAGTTGCCCGCACTGCCGCTTTTTTAGGAAAAAAACTGAAAATGCCCCAGGGAAAAATCCGCCTTCTAAAGACAGCCGGCCTGCTCCACGATATCGGTAAGTTAGCGGTTCCCGATGAAATCATCATGCATCCGGGGCGTCTGAACGAAAAACAAAGAGCAATCATGAAAGAACACGTCTACCACAGCTACCACCTGATTGGAACTATCGGGCCGGGGGCAAAACCCCTTCAGCGCTG
>JAAYRS010000109.1 GCA_012518645.1 Bacillota bacterium | reverse complement strand
TTTGAGTATCTCGGCCCAGTAACATGGTTATTGCTGCTGTTGTTGTAGTTTTACCGTGGTCAACGTGACCAATAGTACCTACGTTAACATGCGGTTTCGTTCTTTCAAATTTTTGCTTTGCCATTTTTCTTCCTCCTTATTTTCAGGAATTAAATTTAATTTACATGCCCGCCGAGCCTTTGATCTTTGCTGCAAGGCCAGCCGGGACTTGCTCATAATGGGAGAAACTCATGGTATGCTGAGCCCTTCCCTGGGTTAAAGAACGCAGGTCGGTAGCATAGCCAAACATCTCCGCTAAGGGTACAAACGCCTTCACAACCTGGACATTGCCCCTAGGCTCCATACCCTCGATTTTACCCCGCCGGGAGTTAATATCTCCCATTACATCTCCCATGAAATCTTCAGGTGTCACCACCTCAAGGCCCATAATTGGTTCGATTAGCACTGCGCCCGCTTGCTTGCAAGCCTCTTTAAGACCAATAGAACCGGCGATTTTAAAGGCTATTTCCGAAGAGTCCACTTCGTGGTAAGAACCGTCCACTAGTGTAACCTTAATATCTACCAAAGGATAGCCGGCTACTACTCCCGAAAGCATAGCTTCTTTGACCCCCTGCTCAACAGAAGAAATATATTCCCGGGGGACAACACCTCCCACAATCTTGTTAGCAAATTCAAACCCGCCGCCTGATTCGTTAGGCTCTACCTCGAAAACAACGTGGCCGTATTGGCCGCGCCCTCCGCTTTGGCGGATGAATTTCCCTTCGGATTTGGTGGCTTTAGTGATGGTTTCCCTGTAAGCTACCTGGGGTTTACCAATGTTAGCCTCAACTCTGAATTCCCTTAACAAGCGATCAACGATAACTTCCAAATGCAGCTCACCCATACCGGCAATAATAGTTTGGCCTGTTTCCTGATCGGTATAAACGCGAAAGGTCGGATCTTCTTCCGCCAAGCGCTGTAAAGCCAGGCCTAACCGATCTTGGTCGGCCTTTGATTTAGGTTCAACAGCTAAATTAATGACAGGTTCGGGAAATTCCAGCGACTCTAATAAAATGGGATGTTTTTCATCAGACAAGCTATCCCCGGTCGAAGTCTCTTTAAGGCCCACAATCGCCGCTATATCCCCGGAATAAACTATACTGGCATCCTCACGATGATTGGCGTGCATTAGCAAAATACGCCCAACCCTCTCCCGTTTTCCGGTGCTGACGTTCAGGACATAACTTCCCGATTGCAGTGTTCCGGAATAGACGCGGAAAAATGCCAGCTTACCCACATAGGGGTCCGCCATAATTTTGAAGGCTAACCCGGAAAAAGGCTGATCATCGTTTAAACCGCGATATTCTGCCTCGCCTGTCTCGGGATTTGTCCCTTCAACAGGAGGTAAATCCCCTGGGGACGGCAAAAAGTCAACCACTGCATCCATCAGCAGCTGCACCCCTCTGTTTTTGAAAGAGGAACCGCAAAGAACAGGGATCAACTTCACATCTAAGGTGGCCTTTCGCAGTGCAGCCTTTAATTCCGCGGCACTGATTTCTTCACCTTCCAAGTATTTTAAGGTCAGCTCATCGTCAGTTTCCGCAATTTTTTCCAGCATTACCTGCCGGGCATCTTCTACCTCATCTTCAAGTTCTTGAGGCACTTCCCTTATTTCAAAATTACCTAGATCGTCAACATAAAAATGTGCTTTATTGGCAATCAAATCCACAATACCGCGAAACGTATCTTCGGCTCCAATCGGCCACTGAATAGCAACAGGATTGGCTCCCAGGCGATCGGCAATCATATCAAGCCCCTGTTGGAAATCGGCTCCCACTCTATCCATCTTGTTAATGTAGGCCAGCCGCGGGACCCGGTATTTATCCGCCTGGCGCCACACAGTCTCAGACTGGGGCTCCACCCCTCCCACAGAGCAGAAAACTGCAACTGCACCATCCAACACTCGCAAAGAACGCTCAACTTCCACAGTAAAGTCCACGTG
>JAAYRS010000108.1 GCA_012518645.1 Bacillota bacterium | reverse complement strand
CTCTGTCGGGATCGGCCTGCAGCCAATAAACATAGAGAAATTCATCTTGGGTGACCACTTCCGGCCGGAAGTGGTCACCCAAGATGAATTTCTCTATGTTTATTGGCTGCAGGCCGATCCCGACAGAGGCTACCGCCTCTTTGAGATTAACAACCAGTTTCCCAAAAAAATTTCTTTGTGGAGGCGGGTTGGACTGGATGAATCTGCCCCCTTGATCCACATTTTCTTTTTAACAGTTACAACTTTTATGCTTTCGCTGGCTTATACTTTTTTGAATGTTGGGGTGCTTTTGAGCGGCGGTTTATTCTTTGCTTTTCTGCAAAGATGGGAAGTATACAAAAAACAACCGCTTTTTTACCAAGTCCTTCTCGCCGCGGCTAGTTTAGCAGTCATTAGCCATCTGCCCATACCTGCTGTAAGCGCTAGGTTTTTTGGTTTAATCCATTACGGACTCTCTTTTGGCTTAGCAACTCTGGGTACCTATTTTATCCTACGGGCAACCGAAGAGAAAGGACTTTTAATCTACACAGGCATGTTTATTTTATGGATGGTTTTATTTCAATTCTTTTCTCTGTTACCCCAGAACATTTTAACTTAAGGAGGATCGGGGCATGATTGCTGCTTGGAAAACAGTCGGCAAGTTAGTCTTTTTGTTTGTTGTTGGGTTTATAATTATCTTTGCCAATTTCGCTATTTTTGGTTTTCCCTTCCCCACAGAAACCGGCCCCGAATTATTATGGGCGGGGCTGGTTTTATTGGCGGCTCTTTTAGGAATCCCTTTATTTCGTTAGTTTGTCTAGGATGGCCATTATTTCATCGATTTTCTCATAGCCTGTACCGGTTTCCAAAGCTTCCTTAACACAGTGGTTTAAATGATCGTGGAGGATTTGGTGATTAATATTTTTCAAAATAGCCTGGGTAGCTAGGATTTGATTGGAGATGTCTATGCAGTAACGATCATTTTCCACCATTCTAATTAACCCGTCCATCTGGCCCCGGGCCGTCTTTAAAAGCCGGGTTATTTTAGTTCGGTCTGATTTCACCTTAACTACCCCCCAACAGGCTCTTCTTGTTTTCGATGTCCACCACCTCGTAACCAGCGGCACTTACCGCGGTGCGGATTTGTTCTTCATCCCAACCGCTGTTGGAACTAAGGACGGCCTCCTCTTTTTCCAAGTTTACTTTGGCTTTGACTCCCTGCAAGTTATTTAAAGCGTCTTCGACCCTTTTTTGACAGTGGCGGCAGGTCATGCCCTTGATTTTTACTACTTTTTTGATATCTGACTTCCTCTCGCGATGTGGTTTAAAGCGCCTTAGGCGCAGAGCGTTGCTGACTACAAATATGGAGCTCAAACTCATGGCCGCGGCTGCGTACATGGGGTTAAGCCTCCAACCGAAAACGGGGAACAGTAAACCGGCGGCAAGGGGGATCCCCAAGGCATTGTAAAAGAAAGCCCAGAATAGGTTTTGCTTAATATTGGCAATTGTGGCTTTGCTCAGGCGGATGGCTGTCACTACATCTAAAAGATCGTTTTTCATCAAAACAATATCCGCGGATTCCAAGGCCACATCTGTACCCGCGCCGATTGCTATACCTACGTCTGAGCGGGCTAAGGCCGGGGCATCGTTGATACCATCGCCAACCATCGCCACCGTCAAACCCTGTTCTTGCAGCGAACGGATTTCCCTCTCTTTATCTTCGGGCAAAACCTCAGCAACTGCTGTATCTAAATGCAGTTCCTTTCGGATAGCTTCGGCCGTTCTTTTGTTATCGCCTGTAAGCATGGCTACGTTAATGCCCAGTTTCTTCAAAGTGCGGATTGCTTCCCTGCTGGTCGGTTTAACTACATCAGCCACGGCGATTATGCCCAGCACTGAATTTTCTTGGGCAAAAAACATGACTGTCTTGCCTTGATCGGCTAATTGATTAGCTTTTTCCTGCCAAGATTCCAGGGTGATCTCATTTTCCGTCAGAAAGGCTTTGTTTCCCGCCAAGTATTCCCGGCCTTGGATTTGGCCTTTAATTCCCTTGCCGGGTACCGCCGTAAACCCATCGACCTGCAATAGGGCTAGATCTTTGGCGGCCGCCCCTTCTAAGATGGCTTCGGCCAAGGGGTGCTCCGACTGTTTTTCTAAGGAAGCCGCTATCCTCAGGAATTCATCGGCATTCAATGCATCCCGGGGCAAAATATCGGTGATTTGCGGTTTGCCTTCTGTGATTGTCCCTGTTTTGTCTAAGACCACGCTATCTACTTTATAGGCTGTTTCCAAAGCCTGGGCGGATTTAATCAAAATACCGTGCAGAGCCCCCTGCCCCGTACCCACCATAATTGCTACAGGGGTGGCTAAGCCCAAAGCACAGGGGCAGGAAATGACTAAGACAGTGATGCCGATACTAAAGGCGAACTCGAATGGATAACCTAAAAGGAGCCAAACTGCCGCGGCCGCCAAGGCTATGGCTATCACTACGGGTACAAAAACTGCACTGATCCGATCCGCCATTTTAGCTATTGGCGCTTTGGAAGAACCGGCCTCTTCCACTAAGCGGATAATCTGGGCTAAGGTTGTATCTTCCCCCACTCTCTGGGCCTGGAAGCGAAAAGAACCCGATTTATTAATAGTAGCGGAGATAACCCGATCTCCCGCCTGTTTGTGCACGGGGATGCTTTCTCCGGTTAGTGCCGATTCGTCCACTGCAGAGCTGCCGCTGGTGATTACCCCGTCTACCGGGATACTTTGACCCGGTTTGATCAGGATGGTATCACCTACTTCGAGTTCCGCTACGGGCACTTCCAGCTCTTGGCCATCCCGGATGACAACAGCAGTCTTGGGGGCCAAGTCCATCAGCTTGGCGATGGCTTCAGAAGTTCTTCCTTTGGAACGGGCCTCCAAATATTTCCCTAAGGTAATTAATCCCAAAATCATAGCCCCTGATTCGAAATAAAGGTCGTGGGCATATTGGGCTACCAGATCCCAGTTTTGGTGGCCTAGGCCTTGCCCAATCCTGAACATGGCGAAAATGCCGTAAATGAGAGCGGCGCCGGAACCAATGGCGATTAGGGAATCCATATTAGGGTTTCTATGCCGCAAGGCTTTCAAGCCCACTTGATAGTACTGGCGGTTGACAAAGACAACGGGAAGGGTTAAGAGCAGCTGAAGCAGGGCGAAACTGGCCGAATTTTCTAAGCCGATCAGCCACGGCGGCAGAGGCAGGCCTACCATGGGGCCCATCGCCACGTAAAGCAGAAGGACCATAAAGAACAAGGAAACTATAGTCCTGGTTTTCATAGCTTCAATTTCGTCTTGGACCTGGTTTGTCCCTGCCGGCGGGGCTAGTTCCCCGGAAACCGCTTGGGCTTTGTAACCTGCTTTGTTTACCGCTGAAATAATGTCGTTTTGGTTAGAAACTTTTTCGTCGAATTCCACGATCATGTTGTTCCCGAGTAAGTTAACGCTGACGGATTGGACGCCGTCTATTTTTTGAACAGCGTTCTCCACCGCAGCGGAGCAGGCTGTACAAGTCATTCCGACTACATCGAATTTTTCTTTCATTTTGATTCCCCTCCACTACACCCCCGGGGGGTGTTGGTATGTTTAGTGTACTGTAAGAGGCTGTGTACTGTCAACGGTTTTAAGTCCAAAAACCGATCTTTTCCAAAGTTTCGGAAAACCCTCTTCTTTGGAAAACAAGAGCAAAAAGATGTTTGCCCGTGAATTAAAGCAGTGGTTTTGGGCTTGTTCCGATGACTTTTCTTTTGAAGAACCCCAAAAGGCCCCTGGGGTCCAGATTTACCTTCTTGCATTTCCCCCTTTTTGCTGTTATAATTGTCGTGATACACAAGAAAGCGCCTATAGCTCAGCGGATAGAGCACCGGCCTCCGGAGCCGGGAGCGCAGGTTCGAGTCCTGCTAGGCGCACCAAATATTTAGCCCTTTGATCCTCTAAGAGCAGTGTGCCCCAGGCACACTTTTTTTGATCATGCCTGCGGCGGTAGCGCTGGGGAGGGATTTTAATCCGCTTGTCAAAATAAGATAGCCAGAAGGGTATCAGTAAGGGGTAGAATCATAACTAAAGTTTCGATTCAGGGGTAAACTGTTGCTAACGAACCCATCGGAGCCTCTTGAAGCCCTTTGATTGAGACCTGATTGAAAAAGGAGGAAAAGAAATGACAGCACGGATTATTGATGGGAAAGCAATAGCCGGGGAAATTCGCTCGGAACTGGCCCTACAAGTGAAACAGCTGGTCAAAGAAGGCCGGAGGCCCGGCTTGGCTGTGGTTTTGGTAGGCGATAACCCCGCTTCAGAAGTTTATGTACGCATGAAAAAACGGGCCTGTGAGGAAATCGGGGTTTACTCCGTTGTCCACAGCTTGCCTGCTGAAATTACCCAGGAAAAGTTGCTGGATCTAATAGATGAGTTGAATCAAGATCCTAAAATACACGGTATGCTCGTTCAGCTGCCACTGCCTTCAGGCTTGGATGAATCGGCGGTAATTAGCCGGATTTCCCCCGAGAAAGATGTGGATGGCTTTCATCCTCTCAATGTGGGCAGATTATGGATCGGCGGTGAAGGGTTTGTGCCCTGTACACCAGCGGGTGTTTTAGAATTGGTGCAGCGGGCGGAGGTGCCTATCAGCGGTAAAAAGGTGGTCGTGGTAGGGCGGAGCAATATAGTGGGGAAACCGGTAATTAGCCTTTTTCTACGGGAAAACGCCACCGTAACCGTCTGCCATTCCCGTACTGAAAACCTGGCGGAAGAATGCGCTCAGGCCGATATTCTTATTGTGGCAGTGGGGCGGCCCCATTTGGTAAAAAAAGACTGGGTTAAACCTGGGGCCGTGGTCATCGATGTAGGTATTAACCGCGTTGATGGGAAATTGGTCGGCGATGTGGATTTCGAGAACGTTTCCCAGGTTGCCGCTTTAATTACCCCCGTTCCCGGGGGAGTTGGCCCAATGACAATTGCTATGCTGCTTAAGGCTACGGTGGACGCGGCTGCTCGCAGTTAAAGGGTTGGGCAAATTGGTTGATTACTGTGAATAAATGGCGGGCCGCCTCTATGTTTCCTTGGGCAGGAATGGCCCAGCCTAGAGTTTTTCGGAACGGCTGGGGATCCCAAAAAGAAAGAAAAGAATTCTGGAAAGAGGCGGCCTCTTTCTTTTGCCAAAGGGGGACTAGGATCTCCCTTTGATAAATGTCGCGGGCCAGCTCTTCTTCAATGATTAAAAGATCGATGGGCTCTTTTCTGATGAAGGCCTGCCAAAGATCTTCCTTAGCAGGGAAGCGCTGCAGAGTCCAAGAAAGATTATTGGACAGTATTTCCGGCTCCAGCCATCTTCTGATTTCTTCAAATTCTAATTCTGATCCGCAAATTCCCAACGTAAGCCCTCGGGGTTCCGTCTTTTGGGCCTGCGGGGGCAGGCCGAGATAAAATAAGGCAGCTAGGGAAAAAAGGGTGAGAAAAATCCCGGCGGTTACTACTAATTTATTGGGGCCGGCCGGGGGCGGGTCCAAACGTTGGGGTCCGGGGTTGCGCCGCCTTTCCTCCCTAAGCAGGCGGGCTTCTTTTTTGGTTCGTATATATTTTTTTTGTGCCTCTAAATAATCGCGATAACTCAAGCGGGCTCCCCTTTTCTGCTGTAGTTGCTACTAGTCTTTCCCAAGGGAAGGCAGGATATTGGAAAAACGAGTTGAATAAGTATAATAACAATCGCATAGCCGGTGTGGTGGCGATTTGCCCGGAGTAAAAGGGGCGTCGCAGAATAGGGAAGTTGGGCTCGATATGAGAAACCACGCGGTCCCGCCACTGTATCCAAGGAGCGTTTCAGGAAAAACCACTCACTGCTTGTGGGGAAGGGTTGAATACGCCATGATTTGGGAGCCAGGAGACCTGCCAAACCGGAAGATGGACCATCTTGCGCGGAAAAGGAGTGGTGCTTTTTTCTTGGAGTTTTCCCCTGGATGATCGTTTTCCAGGGTATTATTATTTTAAGGGGAGATAATCTTGCTTACAAAAATTAGGACGAAATTAGCTATTGTCATTCTAGTTTTAACCGTTTTTTTTAGTTTTGCACAGGCTGCGCCGGAGAGAATAGTTTCTTTGGCACCCAGCGTTACCGAAAATCTTTTTGCCCTGGGGGCCGGGGCCCAGGTTGTTGGAGTCACTTCTATGTGCAATTATCCGGCAGAAGCAGGTGAGAGGGTAATTATTGGAGATGCCTTTAGTATTAACCTAGAACTGCTGCTCAGCCTGGAGCCGGACTTAGTAATAGGTGATTCCACTTTGGTCCAAGGCCACCTGGACCAAATTGCCGAGCTGGGTGTGCCCGTTTTCGCGGTGGGGCCCACCAATATCCGGGAGATCCAGGAGTCTTTGATCCTCTTGGGTGATGCCGTAGGCCGGGGACCGGAAGGGCGGGAATTAGCGGAGGCAATGCAGCTGCGCTTGGAACAATTGGCACAGAAAGCAGTCCGCCCCGACAGGCCCAGGGTTTTTGTGGAAATTTGGCATGATCCTTTAACAACGGCCGGGCCCGGCAGCTATCTGGATGAATTAATTGTCTTGGCCGGCGGAGAAAACATTGCCGGTGACGTTGAAAACCCCTGGCCGTTGTTCAGTGAAGAATTAGTTATTGCCAGGGATCCCCAAATTTTAATTTTAACGGGCTTTAATAAGGAGGATGTTTTGCAGCGCCCGGCCTGGCAGGGCCTAACAGCCATTCAAGAGGGGTCTGTTTACGAGGTGGATCCGGATCTTTACGCCCGCACTACCCCCCGCCTTTTGGATGCCCTAGAGGAATTGATCCGATTTTTGGATGGTGAGCAAGAGTAATGAAAGGCCCGCTGAGATTTGTGGGGGTTCTTTTGCTTTTGGCCGCGGCGGCCTTGGGCGCGGCGGCTGTGGGCTCTGTGACTATTCCTCCCGGCCGGATCCCCGCTATAATCTGTTCAGCCCTGCCGGGGCTGAAAAATTTAGTTAAGTCAGCTTGGCCCCAGGTGGAAAGGGTAATTATTCTTCAAGTGCGCTTACCCCGCATCTTGCTGGCTCTATTTGTAGGCGGGGGTTTAAGTGTTTCGGGGGTTTTGTTTCAGGGCACACTGCGCAACCCCCTGGCAGATCCTTACTTAATTGGGGTATCAGCCGGGGCCTCTTTGGGTGCTGCTTTAGGCCTCTTGTTTTTAATTCCCAGAGGTTTAGCGGGATTCGGTTTTCTACCCTTTTTCGCCTTGGGAGGGGCTTTGGCCGCGGCTTTTGCGGTATCCCGTTTGGGGCGCCGGAGAGGACGTTTAGAGCCCACCGCCTTAATCTTGGCCGGTGTGGCCATTAGTGCGGTTTTAACTGCCCTGGTTTCGCTGCTGATGGTTTTACGCATCCAGAATTTACAAGATGTCTATCTCTGGTTGATGGGCAGCCTTTCCGGCCGGGGCTGGGCTCACTTTACACTAGCGGCGCCCTATATTCTGGCGGGCTTAGGGGCAGCTTTGTACTTGGCCCAAGATCTCAATGTTTATCTATTGGGGGAAGAGGCGGCCCACAGCTTGGGAATAGATGTTCATAAACTGCAAAGAAATGTTTTGGTGGTTGGTTCTCTTCTGGCGGCTGCCTGTGTGGCTGTCACCGGTGTGATTGGCTTTGTGGGCCTGATGGTGCCCCACGCTTTACGCTTTGTTGTGGGGGCGGAACATAAAAGGCTGATTCTTAATTCCTTCTGGGTTGGGGCTTTGTTTTTGCTATTAGCCGACACCCTGGCCAGAACGGTTTTTTCCCCCCTGGAACTGCCTGTTGGCATAATCACCGCTTTTGTGGGGGGCCCCTTCTTTATTTACTTAATGAAAAGAGGTTCGGGATTTTATGGCTAAAATGCGCCTCCAGGGGGTTTCCTTTGCTTACGGGACCCAACCGGCATTGAAAGAAGTCAGCTTGGATTTACACCCGGGTGTTTTTTACGGGATTGTGGGGCCTAACGGGGCGGGTAAATCCACCCTTTTAAAGGTCTTAAACCGCTTTTTAATTCCCCAAAAGGGCAGTGTTTTCCTTAACGAAAGAGACTTGGGAACCTATTCTTTAAAGGAATTGGCTCGGGAGATAGGGGTAATTCCCCAAAGATCCCAGTATTTCCCCTCCACTGTAGAGGAGGTGGTCCTTCTAGGGCGGGCCCCTTACAGTTACCGCTTTCAAAGGCCCAGCGGCCGGGATATGGAAATTGCAAAGCGGGCTATGGAAGCCGCCGGTGTCCTTAGCTTTGCTTCCCACCTAGTTAACGAGCTAAGCGGCGGCGAACGGCAGCGGGTGACCTTAGCCCGAGTCCTAGCGCAGGATACGGAAGTTTTACTGTTAGATGAACCAACCGCCCACTTAGATCTGGAACACCGGATTCGCACGGCCCGCTTAGTGCAAAAGAAAGCTCGGGAAGGGGTTAGTTGTGCCGCTGTTTTGCACGATTTGAATTTGGTCTCCAACTACTGTGATTATATTTATGTTTTATCCCGGGGGGAGTTGGTTGCAGAAGGAAACCCGGAAGAGGTTTTTACCCCCGATTTAATTCAGAAAGTCTACAATGTTTCTGTGCCAACTTTGAAGCATCCCCAAACAGGCAGGCCCCTGATCATCCTATAAATACTTTTTTTCCCGGTTATACTAAGCAAAGTAAAGCACTCCAAGAAACTTGCAGTTTCAATGTGAAAAGGGGGAAAAGAATGAAATGGCGTGGGATTTTAGCCGCTGCGGTACTTTTAGTTGTAGGATTCATGCTTTGGTCGGCCCTTAACCCGGAGGAAGCACCTTTACCGGATAGCCCTGTCGAATCCGAAGCACCGCAGGGGAATTGGGAAGAGCCCGTGGTTCAAGCTGTGGAAAAGATCGGCCCTTCCACGGTGAAAATAGAGACCAGAAGGGAAGTAGTGGTCGATCAATTTTTCTTTCATCAATTACAGCAGGAGCAGGGTGTGGGCTCAGGAGTTGTATACCGGGAAGACGGGCATATACTCACAAATAACCACGTGGTAGCCGGGGCGGAGGAGATTCTGGTAAGGCTGCCCGATGGGAGGAGTTTTGCGGGCCGGGTTGTGGGCAGTGATGCCCTTTCCGATTTAGCGGTGGTGAAAGTGGAAGCGGAGGGGCTTCCCGTTGCAAAATTTGCAAATTCTGATGAACTGCGGGTGGGGCAAATGGTAATTGCCATCGGCAACCCTTTGGGGCAGGATAATACTGTTACAACCGGGGTGGTCAGTGCCTTAAACCGCGATTTACTGGTTGATCCCGAACAAAACCGTTTTCTGGAAGGGATGATTCAAACCGATGCGGCCATTAATCCCGGAAATTCCGGAGGGCCTCTCTTAAATCAAAGCGGTGAGGTAATTGGGGTGACCACCGCCATTATTGAGCGGGCCCAAGGTATTGGCTTTGCTATCCCTTCTTCTCTGGCCCGTTTAATCGGGGATCAGATTATTGAACATGGTAAACCGCTGCGCTTAGGTGTTTTAGGCGGATCTTTAACCCCAGCTTTGGCCGCAAGTATTCAAGAGCAGACTAATATTAATTTAGCTGTGGAGCGCGGTGCCTTTTTAACCAGGGTTCTGCCTAACTCTCCCGCGGCCCAGGCCGGCCTGGCCCAAGGGGATATCATTACGGCAGTCGGCGGGGAGGAAATTGCCGGTATGCGCGAGTTAAGGGATGCCGTGCAGAAGGCGGGATTCGGAGGCAAACTCACCCTTTCTTTTTACCGGGGCCCGGCTAAAAATCAAGCCCAGGTCCAGCTGTAAGAAGCAGGCCCGGGCCTGCTTCTTTTTTTGGGTCGGGGAATATGCTATTATGGGATCAAAAAAGGAGGCCGGGCGGAGGACAAGCTTTTGAGGATAAAAGTGAAATAAGGAGGGTTTAGTTGCCTCTTAGAGAAAAATTTGGTAAGGTTAAAAAAATAATAAGTTTAACGGGTAAAGCGGGGTGATCTAGTGAGTTGGAGTAAAATCTCGGATGCTGTTATTCGGCGTCTCCCTTTGTACTTAAGGGTTTTAGACGAATCATCCGCAGATCAAGTGGAATTGATATCTTCCCAGGAATTAGGGTATCGGATCGGGGTAGGTTCTGCCCTGGTGCGCAAAGATTTGGCCTGGTTCGGGGAGTTCGGCAAGCAGGGCGTTGGTTATGAAGTAGACTTTCTTCGCCACGAACTGCGCAAAATTCTTAATTTGGATCAGGAATTGAATATTGCTTTGGTAGGGGTTGGCAGCTTAGGGGTGGCCTTAGGCCGCTACCACCTTAAGCGTTTTGCTGAAGATGAAGAGTTTAACCTCAGATTGGTAGCGCTGTTTGATAATGACCCCCGAAAAATCGGTACAAGCGTGGAGGGGGTGCAAGTTTATGATTTAACTAGGTTAACTGAACTTGTGCCCTCTTTGAATATAAAGATGGCTATTATCACTGTTCCTGCTGAAAACGCCCAAATTGTGGCTGAACAGCTGGTTAAGTCGGGGATCAAGGGGATTTTAAATTTCGCGCCAACAAAAATAGTGGTTCCGGAAGATGTTCACGTCAGCAGTGCCGATCTTACTTTGGAGATGCAGCGTTTGGCATATTATCTCCCTGAATAGGCGGGAAATAGAAGAGGAGGCGCATTATGTCTCGGAAAATAGATTTATTAGTTATAGGCGGCGGGCCGGCCGGCTACTCCAGCGCGATTAGAGCCAGCCAGTTAGGTAAAAAAGTAGTTCTGGCGGAAAAGGGTTCCCTGGGGGGGACCTGCCTCAATAGGGGTTGCATCCCTACTAAGGCTCTTTTAGAAAGTGCCGCTTTTTACCGCAATCTCGATTCTGCGGCAGAGCACGGCGTGTCTTTGAAATTAGGCGGGTTTGATTACCATCAGGTGGCTGCTAAAAAAGATAAGATCGTGAAGCGTTTAGTGAATGGGTTGGGCTTTTTGCTAAAGCAGCGGAAAATTGAAATCATTTCCGGGGAAGCGGTCTTTGATTCGGCCCGGCAAGTCCGGGTGGGGCAGGATGTTTTTGAACCGGAAAAAATAGTTGTTTCTACCGGGACAGCTTCAGTGGAGCTTCCTGGTTTAAAACCGGACGGAAAATTTGTTTTAGATAGTGATCAAATGTTGGCAGCAACAGAATTGCCCCGCTCTTTACTAATTGTGGGCGGCGGGGTGATTGGCTGTGAATTCGCGACGATCTTTTCTTCCTTTGGGGTGGAGGTTACCATTGTGGAATTAATGGACCGGCTTTTGCCTCCGGAAGACCAAGAGATCAGCAGGGCTTTGCTGCGGGAGTTTAAGAAACGAAAGATCAAAGTGTTAACAGGATCTTCTGTGCAGAGCCTGGAGCGCTTGGGAGAGGAAGTTAGGGTAGAGGTATCCCGGGGCGAAAAGCGGCAGGAAATCACTGCTGAACGGGTTTTGGTCTCTGTGGGCAGAAATCCCGTTATTCCCCAGGGTTTCCCCGGGGAACTTACGGCGCGGGGCTATATTAAGGTCGACGATTCCCTGCGGACTACGGTGGATCATATTTACGCCGCCGGGGATGTGATTGGGGGGCTGCAGTTGGCACACCTTGCTTTTGAAGAAGGGTTGGCTGCCGCCGGCAGCGCTTTCGAAAAAACGGAGGATCAGAAACAGTGGTTTGTGCCTAGCTGTGTCTACACCCAGCCGGAGATAGGTTCCGTAGGTCTTACTGAGGAAGAGGCCCGTCAGAAATACGGGGAGGTGACCGTGGGCAAATATTCTTTGAAAGGCAACGGGAAAGCGGTTATTATGGATGATGATGCAGGCTTCTTCAAGATTGTAGCCTCTCCGGACGGGATTATCCGCGGAGTTCATCTTATTGGGCCCCAAGCCACCGAGCTAATTGTTCAAGCAGCAATTATTCTGGAGAAAAACCTGACTTTGGCGGATTGGGCTCAGGTTATTTATCCTCATCCTACCGTGTCGGAAGCGGTCAAGGAAACTGTATGGAGCAGTTTGGGGATTGGATTGCATTCAATTTAGGGAAAGAAGGAGGACTATGGATGTTAAGTGATATTGCCATTGCTCAAGAAGCCAAATTACGGCCGATTCTGGAAATAGCCGAAGAACTGGGGTTAAGGGAAGATGAAGTTGAGTTATATGGAAAGTATAAAGCTAAGGTTAATCTCGCCGTCCTAGAAAGATTGCGGGAGCGGCCCCAGGGGAAATTAATTTATACTACCGCTATTACAGCAACCCCGGCCGGAGAAGGGAAAACTTGTATGGCCATAGGCTTAACCCAGGCCTTGGGGCGACTGGGGAAAAAGGCCATGGCCTGTGTGCGGGAACCTTCTTTAGGCCCCACCTTCGGTATTAAAGGCGGTGCGGCCGGCGGCGGTTATTCCCAAGTGGTACCCATGGAAGATATTAACCTCCACTTCACAGGAGATATTCATGCTGTCAGCACGGCTCACAACCTCTTAGCCGCCCTGCTCGATAACCATATAGCCCACGGTAACTCCTTAAACATAGACCCCAAACGAATTGTTTTTAGGCGGGTCATGGATATGAATGACCGTCAGCTGCGGAATATCGTGGTGGGCCTTGGCGGCTTGGGCGACGGTTATGTGCGGGAAGCAGGGTTTGATATTAGTGTGGCCTCGGAAATCATGGCCATCTTATGTTTAGCCCAAGATCTGCAGGATCTTAAAGAACGCGTAGCCCGGATTTTAGTTGCCTATACCTACGATCGCAAACCGGTTTATGCCGGTGACTTAAAAGCCCAAGGGGCCCTGGCTGTGATTATGAAGGATGCAATCAAACCTAACCTGGTGCAGACTTTGGAAGGACAGGCCGCTTTTGTCCACGGCGGGCCTTTCGCCAATATAGCTCACGGAAACAATAGTGTGGTTTCCACCCAAATGGCCTTAAAACTAGCCGATTACGTGGTGACCGAAGGAGGTTTTGCGGCTGATTTGGGCGCTGAGAAGTTCTTTGATATTGTCCACGGTTATTCCGGCTTAACTCCTGATGTTGCTGTGATTGTAGCCTCTGTGCGGGCTTTGAACATGCACGGCGGGGTTTCCAGGCGGGAAGTAGAAAAGACCAACCTGGAGGCTTTGCGTAAAGGACTGGTCAATTTGGATAAACACGTGGAAAATGTGAAGAAATTCGGTTTGCCGGTAGTTGTGGCCCTAAATCAATTTCCCTCGGATAGCCCGGAGGAGCTGGAATTGGTCAAAAAACACTGTGAAGATTTAGGTGTTCGTTACGCTTTAGCTCAAGTTGTGGCAGAAGGCGGCAAAGGCGGTGAGCAATTTGCCCAAACAGTTCTAGAAGTTTTAGAGGAAGAGCCGGCCCAATTCGCTCCCCTTTATGACTGGAAATTACCGATAAAGTCTAAACTGGAAATTTTGGCCGCCGAAATTTACGGGGCTAAGGGAGTGGCCTATTCGGCCCGGGCTGAACGCTCCATTCGGGACCTAACCAAGCTCGGTTATGGGGAGCTGCCCATTTGTGTTGCTAAAACGCAGCATTCAATTACCGACGATCCGAAACTAAAAGGGGCGCCCCGCGACTGGACACTAACTATCAGTGATGTCCGCCCTTCCTTAGGAGCCGGTTTTTTAGTCTGCTTGGCGGGAAACATTATGACGATGCCCGGATTACCTTCTAAACCGGCGGCAGAGGCCGTTGACATAGATGAGGAAGGCCGGATTACCGGGTTGTTTTAAGCTGGGAATCGGTTGTCTATTCCCTGAACAAATGATATACTAAGTGATAGTGGTTGGCGCCGGGTAAGAGTTGCCATTTTTTCCCCTGTAGGAGTCCCTGCGGGGGAGTTTTCTTAGTTTTGGAGGTGCAGGATATGCTTCCTAAGGATCGCCTTAAAGCTTTAATCAGCCGGGCTTTGCAAGACGCCCAAGCCGCGGGTGAACTTGATTTTAATAAACTGCCTGAGATTGGATTGGAAATACCAAGAGACGCCGAACACGGTGATTTCGCTTCCAATATTGCCTTAGCAGCGGCAAAAGAGGTTAAAAAACCCCCGCGGGATGTAGCTGCTATTATTGTTAGCCGCCTTCCCGGAAATGATCTTATCTTAAAGGCGGAAGTGGCGGGGCCGGGATTTATCAATTTTTTCTTAAAAAAAGATTGGCTTTACAAGGTATTAAAGACTATCGAAGCGGAGGGCTCGGCCTATGGCAATTCCGAACGGGGCCGGGGCCAAAAAATCTTGTTGGAATTTGTTAGTGCTAACCCGGTGGGCCCGATTAATATCGTTAATGCCCGGGCAGCCGCTGTCGGTGACAGCTTGGCCCGCTTATTGAAAGCGGCAGGCTGTACGGTTGGCACCGAATTTTATGTTAATGATGCCGGAAACCAAGCAGAAATTTTTGCCCGCTCCTTAGAGGCCCGCTATCAACAATTAAGTAATCCTGACTATCCTTTTCCTGCCGAAGGTTACCCCGGCCGTTACGTGCGTGAACTAGCTCTGCTTTTACAAGAGGAGAAACCGGATCTTTTAGAACTGCCCCGGGAAGAACGCCTTGCGTTTTGTAAACGTTGGGGTACGGATCAAATGGTGGCCTGGCAAAAAAAAGATCTCCACGATTACGGGGCTGACTTTAATCTTTGGTTCCGGGAACGGGATTTGCACGATGCAGGCGCTTTAAAAGCGGTGATTGAGGATTTTAAAAGAAGGGGTTTGCTCTTTAAAGAAGAAGATGCCCTCTGGTTTAAGTCTACCGATTTTGGGGATGACAAGGATCGCGTCATTGTTAAAAGCGATCAGACCTACACCTATATTACTGCCGATATAGCTTATCATTACGACAAATTAAAACGGGGCTACACAACATTGATCAATATTTGGGGCCCGGACCACCACGGTTATATTGGACGTTTAAAGGCAGCCATCCAAGCACTGGGCT
>JAAYRS010000015.1 GCA_012518645.1 Bacillota bacterium | reverse complement strand
TGACGGGTAAGACCGAAAGTGAGGATTTTAAAGGCATCGGCCGCCGCATGCCCATCTCCATGGTTTGTTTTACCATGGCCTCCCTTTCTATGATCGGGATTCCCCCTTTTAACGGGTTTTTGAGTAAGTGGTTCCTGGGTCTGGGAGCCTTAGAGGTAAACCAGCCTTTTTCCGCTATTGTGCTTCTAATTTCCAGCTTGCTCAATGCTGTCTACTATCTGCCGATTATAATTAATGCGTTCTTTAAAGATGAGGAGCACGATTTTAGCGGGATTAAAGATCCCTCGCCGCGAATGCTCCTGCCCGTAGTGCTTTTGGCCTTGGCCACGGTCTTTTTTGATTTGATCCCCGTCAACGTCTTACTTAATTTGTCTGAAGTTACAGCTGCGGCTTTGTTCGGAGGGGGGCTGGGTTTATAGATGACTAGCTTATCCAGCGTTCTTCCTCTGCTGGTTGTAGCCTTGCCCCTGGCGGGTTCTGCTTTAATTGCCTGGTTTGCTCGAATAAGGGAAAACTTACGGTGCCCTGCCGCTAATCTGGTGGCTTTGGGCACTTTACTCCTGGCAGTTCGGCAGTTTTGTTTAGTTCAAAGCGGGGACATTCTCAGCTATACTTTGCCTTGGTCTTTGGGTTTTGGGCTGCGGTGGCGGGTTGATTTTATCAGCGCTGTTTTTGCAGTGGCGGTTTCTCTAGTCTGGCTTTTGGCCACCTTTTTTGCCGAGGAATATATGAGGGGGGAAAAGCATCAAACCCGTTTTTTCGTTTCTTCTATTTTTACCCTGGGCTCCACTTTGGGTGTATTTTTAGCCGGCGATCTCTTCACTCTTTTCCTTTTCTTTGAAATGATGACTTTTGCCGCCTACCTCTTGGTTATTCACGAGGAAAGCAGAGAGGCGGTGCAAGCGGGATCCGTTTATTTGTATTTAAGTGTCATCGGCGGCCTTTTTTTATTAGGGGCCATTTTCTTTCTCCACCACCATTTGGGGCACACGGAGTTCTTGCCTTCTTTAGATCGGATTATAAATAAGGGGGTTAACCCGTGGTGGTTGTTTTTAGTCCTGATCTTAGGTTTTGGGGTTAAGGCGGGGATGCTGCCCCTTCACATTTGGCTGCCGAAAGCCCACCCGGTGGCCCCGGCCCCAGCTTCAGCTTTACTTTCTGCACTAATGATCAAAACGGGTGCCTACGGTTTTTTGCGTTTCCTTTTTGTAATCTTTACAGCTCCTTCCGCTGCGGGCGTTTTTCCGATCCAGGAGCAGTTTGGCTATGTTTTTATTTGGATCGGTGCTGTCACCATGCTGGGGGGCGCTTTGATGGCTTTAATCCACGCTCCGATGAAAAGGATTTTAGCTTATTCCAGCATTAGCCAAATGGGGTATATCCTTTTTTCCTTGGGAACAGGGGTAATGCTGGGAAGGAGGGGTGCCTTCGGTTTTGCCGGGGCTTGGATGCATATGATTAACCATGCTTTTTTCAAATCCTTCCTATTTCTTTTGGCCGGAGCTGTTTATCTGCAGACCAGGGAATTAAACCTGGACAAGCTGGGAGGCCTCAAAAAACAGATGCCCCTAACTTTCGCTTTCTTTTTAATTGCGGCTGCATCCATTACCGGAGTCCCCGGTTTCAATGGTTATGTCAGTAAGGTTTTGATTCACGAAGGAATTTTGGAGGCCTACCACTTTAAAGGATGGCCTGCTTTGCTTTGGCTGGAAAGGATTTTTGTCTTTACCGGCGGTTTAACAGCAGCTTATATTTCTAAAATCTGGCTAAAAACCTTTTTGGCCAGGCCCAAAAGAAAATGGGCCCAAGTTCAGGATCTTAGTCGGGAGTTTACCATAGTTTTCATGATTTATACGGCGGTCGTCCTTGCTCTTGGCCTGTATGCCCACAAAGGTGTTAAGCAATTGGTTTTACCTGCGGCGCGGTTGTTTCCTTTTTTAAAAAGCGATCTAACTCATTTAGAAAGTGTGCCCTTTTGGTCCCCGGAGGAATTAAAAGGGCCCCTTATTTCTTATTTGATTGCCGGCGGTGCCTTAGCTTTTTCTGCTCTCTTGGAGCCTAAAATATCTATTCCCCGCTGGTGGAGCGTGGAAATCTTATTTTACCGGCCCTTATATAATTTGGCCCGTGCCTTTTTCCGTGTTTTGGGCAGCTTGGAGGCCAAGGCAGAAAATTGGCGTTTGCCCCGCTGGAGCCCGCGGTTTAGAATAGATTGGCAAAAGCATTTCCGTTTTTGGCGGAAGATACGCCTTATCCGGCCCCGGTTTAAGTGGAAACGCCGGAGAGGCGGAGCGGGGTTTGTTCGGCTTAGGGCAGATTTGGGCTCTTGGCGCCTTTTTTTCAGGAAATCAAAAACCTCAGTGGGTTTAAAGGCCGCTGAGGTGTGGCGGGAAGCAGGGAAAAAAACTGATTTAATTTTTGACACAATTATTATTGCTATAATTTTTATCTTGGCCTTAGTTCTATTTTTAGCTAGATGAACTTTTTTCTTGGGAGTAGTAGCGGCAGTAGGGATTAAGAGGGCAGCTTTCGCAGAGCGGATTGCGGGCTCGGCAGACGGCCCGGCCGTGCTGGATAAGCCAATGATGAGCTTGAATCCATTTTGCTTGGGGAATGGCTTTCATCAGCTGTTCTTCCGTTTGGCGCGGATTGGCGGCCTGAGCCAGTCCCAAACGGTTGGCAACGCGGAAAACGTGAGTGTCCACAGCAATGGCGGGGATACCAAAGGCATTGGCCAAGACAACATTGGCAGTTTTGCGGCCCACGCCCGGCAGAGCTTCTAATTCAGCCCGGGTTTGGGGCACCTGGCCCTGGTGCTCCCTAACCAGGATTTGCGCTGTTTTTACCAAATTGCGGGACTTTGTTTTCCACAAGCCTGCGCTGCGGATATATTCGGCGACCTCTTCCGGGGAGGCCTGGGCCAAAAGTTGAGGCCGGGGATAGGCTCGGAACAAAGCGGGTGTTATCAAATTAACCCGCTCATCAGTACATTGGGCCGAAAGAATGGTCGCCACCAAAAGCTCATAAGCGCTGTTGTGTTTTAAGCCGGTGGTTGCCCGGCCGTAGAGTGATTCTAAAAGATCCAGGATTGTTGTTGTCATCAGTTACACCCCGTTTTTGGAAAGCTGTCCGCTGAATAATAAACTTATTAATCAAAAAAGGTATCTTCATCGCTGATAATAAGGTCGGCCTTCTCCCGCCGGGTCCTGCTGCGGGTTACGCGCACCAGGCCGTCCTCGTCAAAAATTAATCCCTGGTAACTGCTTTCCGGTTCATCTAAAGCGAAGAGGGAGTTAATAATTTCCCGGACCTTATCAGCAAATGTTTTATTAGGTTCTTCGATCTTAAAATCCGCCAAGGCCTGGCGATAGCTGACTTTTTGCTTGGTTAAGCGGCTCTTGGCCATCCGGTGGTAAGAGGCGTAAAGGAAGAGATCGGCAGCGGTCCGATGGGGGAATTCCTCCAAAAGGCGCTGCTTGGTAATTAGGGCCAAAACAGGTTTGTATATTTCTTGTTTCCAGCTCATACTAGCTTCCGGCAGAGAAAGCTGGTAGCCCCGAGCCAGGGATTCCTCTTCCCGAAATTCTTCGATCTGCTGCAGCAGTTTGTTATAAGAGCCTAACTCGGTTAATTCAATTTGGGTGAGGCCGGTTTTCATTTCAAAAGAGGATTTTTCCCGCCAGATTAGGTTTGGTTCGCTGTCAGGCGGGGGAAAAAATTCAATTACTTCCGCATCGATATAGGTTTGGCCTACTGCTTTAGCGGCCGAAACGCGGTGGTTTCCGTCAACAACATAATACTTGTCCCTGACTTTATATAAAACAACAGGGGGCATGATTTCGCCTTTTTCCATGGCTTGCTTAATCCTGTTGTA
>JAAYRS010000107.1 GCA_012518645.1 Bacillota bacterium | reverse complement strand
TTGGAAAAAGGCGGTATTGAAAGCCATGAGGACCGAAAAACTACGAAGACGGAGTTTGAAGTGGATCCCCAGTTTTTGCTGGGTCCCCAAAAAGCAGAAACCCCCCCGCCGGGGCCTTCTTTTCGGGAAAAGCGCCGTCTGATCAGCCAAGTCCTGGAGCCCTATATGGGGACAATGATTGTGACCCCGAAAGAGATCGACGTTTTAATCGACGAGGTCAGCGATGTTGTTGCCGGAGCTTTGAACACCTCTTTCCATGAGGGGGTTAGTTATGATGAGGTCTTTAAGTACTTAGCCAGGTAAAAGTGTAGGTATTTCCGGGGTTCTCTTCAGTTGTCCCTTGTTAAGGGCCCTAGGATAAGGATGTGGCCCCCGATGGATTCAATTTCCTGACCCTCTACCAAGATTTGAACCTGTTCTATTTCTGGGAATTCGGTCAGAGTGTTTACTATCGCCTGTACTAAATTGGCTTCATTGCTGGAGCCGCCTACAAAATCTGTTACAATTTCTTGGCTGAAGTTGGCTTTGGCAGTTTTCTCTTCAATCTCAAGGCTAAGTATCTCCGTTGTGTGCGGTACCGATTCAACAAAGTTTTCGTAAGCTAATGGACCGTTTATCAAAGC
This sequence comes from Bacillota bacterium, assembly GCA_012518645.1. Taxonomy (GTDB): domain Bacteria; phylum Bacillota; class Limnochordia; order Darwinibacteriales; family Darwinibacteriaceae; genus JAAYRS01. The sequence goes on along the minus strand of JAAYRS010000107.1, from coordinate 52,131 downwards.
TTGAAGGGACGTGAAAGGGTTTAGCGGCCCGGCAGTTGTACGGCTGACAGGCACTAGTTCAAAACTAGCGGGAGTTTCCCTAATTAGATAGATAAGGGCTTTCTCCGGCCCGGAGTATCTTCGCTGTTCCTCGGGTTTTGAGCGCTGTAATTGCTCCTCTAAAGAAGCAATTTCGGTTTTTAAATGCATCATTTGCAGGGTACCCCAGAGCAAGGCGGCCAAAATCAAGAGAAGGGCCACTATTTTTAAAAAGCGCATCTTATCATTCCCTTTCCAGAAACTAGGTTATTCCTAGTTTATCATATTTCACCACCGGGACAAATATATTTGGGAAGAGAAGAGGTGGTGAAATGCGCCTTAGGTTTCGTGGCTTTTCTACCAGGATGCGCCGGCGTCTTAGTCTTTTGCGCCGAACCCCGAGGGCAGTTCCCTTGATGATCTTGTTATTTATCTTAATTATCCTTGTTAGCGGAAGTTACCAGCTCTTTTTCCGGGAAAATAATTTCGATCATTCCTTGGCCCGTACTTTGCTGCGCTGGGGAATGCCTTATTCCAGCGAATATGAAGGTTTGGACGCGGGGCGTTTAGAACTGCGTTCCTTTATTTTTTTGTTTACAAATTACGACTTGGGGGATCCCCTTACTATTTTAGAAAAAACCCTCCCTTTTAACCTGCGCCCTACCACCCATGCTAGGATTTGGGAGGAGCGCCCTTTTGTGTTTATTAAAGAATTATCCTTTGGTCCCGATCCTATCCGGCCTGAAAGGCCCGGTAAGGGGCTGAGGGCGGAGCAAACTTCCAAGATCGATTCTGTCCAGGTCTTAATCTACCACACCCACACTTCCGAAATGTATTTGGGGCGTACGGTGCCGGCCAGCCGCTCCCAGGAGGCTCATTATCAATTCCGAAATCTTGCTGATCCTACCATAACAGGTGTTATGTCCGTCGGCCGCCACTTGGCAAATGCTCTTAGCCGTCTGGGAATTACTGTTCTTCATGAAACTAGAGTCCATACATTGCCCAACATCAATCATTCCTACGGCAATTCAGAAAAAACTGTTCGGGAGATCCTGGCCCAAGAAAAGAATCTGCAGATGGTCCTTGATTTGCATCGGGATGCGGCAGTGCCCAATCCCACAACGATAATTAACGGTCTAAAAGTGGCTCGCTTAGCCTTGGTTATAGGTACGGCGGAAAAAATACCCTTAGCTCATCCGAATTTTCGAAGCAATCTTGATTTCGCCCATAGTGTAAAAAATGTTTGCGATGAAATGTATCCGGGTTTGATGCGCCCTATCCAGATTCAAAAAGATGCTCGTTATAATCAGCATCTGCATCCTAGAAGCATAATTGTGGAGTTGGGTTCTGTGGAAAACACATTAGAGGAGGCTTTATTATCAGCTGAACTGCTGGCCAATGTTTTCGCTCGGGTGCTCTAAAAGGAGTTCACGTCTTCGAGGCGAATCATTTATCTTGTTGGAGCACAGAGGAGCGGAAGAAATATGGTGGCAGAAAGCAGAGAACGGGTAGCCAAAGCTGCAGGCGTGGTAATGTTCGCCATACTAATTAGCAGAGTTCTTGGGTTTTTACGAGAAAGAGCGATTGCCGAAGTGTTCGGCCGGACCGGGACAACGGATGTTTTTTATGCTGCCTTTGCCCTTCCGGATTTAATGTATCAGCTTTTAGTAGGCGGGGCCTTAAGCTCGGCGTTTATCCCAATTTTTACCCAATACTTAACCAGGGATGAAGAAAAAGAAGCCTGGTATGTAGCTAGCATTTTTTTAAATTTGACCATCCTAGCCCTCTTGGCAGTAATGATCCTGGGCCTGATTTTTACTCCTAGCCTAGCTCCTTTAGTGGGAATCGGGTTTTCAGGGGAGCAGAAAGAGCTCTTGGTCCTTCTGATGCGGGTGACTTTTCCCGCCGTGTTTTTTACGGCCTTGTCCGGCCTGGCCATGGGAATTTTAAATTCTTACCAAAAATTTACCCTGTCGGCCCTGGGCCCCATAATTTATAATCTGGGTCAAATTCTCGGCGCTTACCTTCTGGGCCCCGTAATGGGAATCATGGGCATGGCTGTGGGCACCGTGTTGGGAGCCGTGGGCAGTCTTTCAATTCAATTTCCCCAAGTTTACAAAAGGGCCCGCTACTATCGGCCCATTTTAGATCTTAAGCATCCCGGCATTCGTAAGATGGGAAGTTTAATGCTTCCTGCTGTTGTTGGGCTTTCTATAGCCCAGATTAATATTATTATCAGCCAAAACCTGGCTTCGACTTTGGAAACAGGCTCCATCGTTGCTTTGCGCTTAGCAAACCGCTTAATGAATTTTCCCCTTGGGGTTTTTGCCATGGGCATTTCCACGGCAATTTTTCCCACCTTGGCTAGGTTGAGGGCGCAAGGAGAACTAGACGAATTTCGCCGTACTCTTTCCTTTGGATTGGGAGTTGTTTTCTTTATTACCATCCCTTCCGCCGTGGGGATGGCATTTTTAAGGGTCCCTATTGTTCGCTTGTTATTTGAGTCAGGTGAATTTACCGTTTTAGACAGCCGGGCAACGGCTTTCGCCTTATTGTTTTATGCTCCCGGGCTTTTGGCCCAAGCCACCATTCAAGTAACGACTCGCGGTTACTATTCGATTCAAGATACGCTTACCCCGCTAAAAATTGGGCTGGTCACAGTGGCCGCTAATTTCCTGCTTAGTTTAGCATTTCTTCGATGGACCAGCTTAGGCCACGGGGGCCTGGCCTTAGCCTTTTCTTTAAGTTCACTCTTAAATATGTTAGTGGCCCTAGTTGTGCTCCGCAAAAAGCTGGGCGGGATCAGAGGACGCGCCCTTTTAAACACTATTTTAAAAGCGGGGGTTTCTGCTGCAGCCATGGGCTTTGTTGTTAGCAGGACCAGTACCTATTTAGGATCTGTGTTAGATGTGCATCGTAAATTAGGTCAGCTTTCGCAGACCTTTGGGGCAATTGCAATGGGTATCCTAGTTTACCTTGTTTTAAGCCGCCTGCTTAAAATGGAAGAAATGCGTTTTGTTCGGAACCTGGTTAAAAAGGGGCTTGAGAAAAGGCCCAAAAAAGGGTTAGAATAGGCGTCTGCCGCAGATCCTGATTTTTATATCCTCTTATTTTATGCTATACTAAAGGAGACTAGATCATTTGTGGAGGAATTGGTAAACGTATGTCCCAGAAGAACATTCGAAATTTTTCAATAATTGCCCATATTGATCATGGGAAAAGCACTTTAGCGGATCGTATTTTAGAACACACCGGCACTTTAAGCGAACGGGAAATGGCTGATCAGGTCTTGGATTCCATGGACTTGGAACGAGAACGGGGTATTACCATTAAGCTGCAGGCCGTCCGCTTAAGTTACGAGGCCCGGGACGGAGAAGAATACATTTTAAATTTGATTGATACGCCGGGCCATGTGGACTTCTCCTATGAAGTATCCAGAAGCCTAGCCGCCTGTGAAGGGGCGTTGTTGGTGATTGATGCTTCCCAAGGTATAGAGGCGCAAACTTTAGCAAATCTTTACCTGGCTTTGGACCATAATTTAGCTATTATCCCCGTGATTAATAAAATTGATCTGCCCAATGCTGATCCGGAACGGGTTAAAGGGCAGATAGAAGAGATTATTGGTTTAGACAGGGATGAAGCTATTTTAGTCAGCGCCCGCACGGGAGAGGGTATTGAACAAATCTTGGAGGCAATTGTAGAGCGGATACCGGCACCGGAGGGCGATCCCCAGGCTGCAACCAGGGCAATGATTTTTGACTCCCATTACGATCAATACCGCGGTGCCGTCGCTTATGCCCGTATAGTTGATGGCACTATTTCTGTAGGGGATAATATTATGATGATGAGCACGGGACGGGAGTTTGAAGTTAGTGAACTCGGCGTTTTCCGCCCGGCTTTAGTTGCTGTGAAATCTTTGGGGCCGGGTGATGTCGGTTGTGTGATGGCTAGTATGAAAGATGTCCGGGACACTAGGGTCGGGGATACCATAACCTTAGTGAAAAAGCCTTCATCCGAGGCTCTTCCGGGGTACCGTCCGGCTAAACCAATGGTTTTTTCGGGCCTTTACCCGGTAATCAACGAGGAGTATGTGGCTTTGCGGGAGGCTTTAGAACGGCTGCAGCTGAACGATGCCGCTTTGACCTATGAGGCGGAATCTTCGGCCGCTTTGGGCTTTGGCTACCGTTGCGGTTTTTTAGGGCTCTTGCACTTGGAAATAGTACAGGAACGCTTGGAGCGGGAATTCGATTTGGATTTAATTACAACGGCCCCCAATGTTGTCTATCAGATCGTTTTAACAGATGGCTCAGTAAAAGAAGTCGACAACCCATCAGACTTGCCGGCCCCCACTAAAATTGAATTTATTGAGGAACCGTTTGTGCGGGCTACAATTATGGTCCCCGATGAATTTGTCGGTGCGGCCATGGAAATATGCCAGGAACGCCGGGGCGTTTTTGGTAACTTGGAATACATCACCCCGGAAAGGGCCCGCCTAGATTACGAATTGCCCTTGGCGGAAATTATCATGGATTTTTTCGATCGTTTAAAATCTCGGACCAAAGGATATGCCTCCCTTGATTATGAACTAATCGGCTATCGTCAATCGGACGTGGTTAAACTGGATATTCTTTTGAATAACAATCCTATCGATGCCCTTTCCTGTATTGTCCACCGAGACAAAGCGGAAAGCAAGGGGCGTAACTTGGCTGAGAAACTCAAAGAAGTTATTCCACGCCAGCAGTTTGAAGTGCCGATTCAGGCCGCTATTGGTACGAAGATTATTGCCCGGGAAACAGTTAGGGCATTGAGAAAAGACGTCTTAGCCAAATGCTACGGCGGCGATGTGTCTCGTAAGCGCAAACTTTTGGAAAGGCAAAAAGAGGGCAAGCGCAGGATGAAAAGCCTTGGTAATGTGGAAGTCCCCCAAGAGGCCTTTATGGCTATATTGAAAGTGGAATAGGTGGTTGCCGAATGGGAGTTTATGTCCATATTCCTTTTTGCGTCCAAAAATGCTATTACTGTGATTTCTATTCCCTAGTTGTTAGAAACCAAACGGAGTTTCAGCTGGTTGCTAGCAACTATCTTTCTTCTTTGCGCAGGGAGTCCGTTTTTTACAGGCCCAAATTAAAAGAGAATGTGTTTCAAACCCTTTATTTCGGGGGCGGGACCCCCACTTTATTGCCCGCTGCTGATCTTTCGGAATTGGTTTCTTTTTTAATCGAAAATTTGCCTTTTGAGAAAGAAATCGAGGTTACTGTGGAAGCTAACCCCCTCTTAGATCTGGCAGATGTAGAAATTTTGGCCTCTGCCGGCGTTAATCGCATCAGTCTTGGGGCCCAAGCGTTTCAAGATCATTTGCTGCGGGCGCTAGGAAGAACCCATCGGGCAGGGGATGTTTTCCGGGCCGCGGAGGCCATCCGCGCCGCAGGGATTACTAACCTCAATCTAGATCTTATTTTTGGCCTGCCTCGGCAATCTCTAAAAGAATGGGAGGAAACGCTGCAAAAAGCAGTTGCCCTTCGGCCCACCCATATTTCTTGTTACGGTTTAATCCTAGAAGAAGGCACTCCTTTTTTCCATTGGCACAATTTAGGGCTTCTGAAGTTCCCTTCAGATGACTTCCAAGCCCGGATGTATACCATGGCCCGTCAAAGTTTAAAAGAGGCCGGCTATGAGCATTACGAAATCTCTAACTTTTGCTTACCGGGATATAGGGCCAAGCATAATCTTTTGTACTGGGCTAACCGCTCCTTTTTGGGCTTGGGGGCCGGGGCCTCCGGATATTTAAACAGGGTCCGCTACACTAATTTAGCGGATTTAAATAAGTATTGGCAGAGCTGGCTCCAAGGGAAACCCATCTTTTCCCAACGGGAAAAAGTGTCTTTAAACCAGGAAATGGATGAAACGATGATGATGGGGATGCGTCTCTTGGACGGAGTGGCGGAAGAAGAGTTTAAAGGCCGTTACGGTGTTTCTTATTGGGAAGTTTACCCCGCCGAAATCGAAAATTTAAGCCAAAGGGGCCTCTTGGAATATAAAGATGGATTTTTAAGGGTTACCGAAAGGGGCCTTTATTTAGAAAATATGGTCTCTGCTGCTTTTCTCCGCGGTGTTTAAAGAGGAGGGGTTTTCCCCTTGACAAAGGGGAGCTGAAGTGATATTTTATGGTTAAATAGTGTTAGCACTCCTCCTTGATGAGTGCTAAAAAGGAGGCGGGCGGGTCATGTTGGATGAACGGAAACGGTCGATCCTTAGGGCTATTATTGAAAATTATGTACAGACGGCTGAACCCGTTGGTTCCCGAACTATCGCTCGTAAACACAATTTAGGGGTGTCTTCAGCCACTATCCGCAATGAAATGGCGGATCTGGAAGAAACAGGTTACCTTCAACAGCCCCACGTTTCCGCGGGGAGGATTCCCTCGGATAAGGGGTACCGCTTCTACGTTGATATGCTGATGGAGCCCCATCCGTTTTCCCGCGGGGAATATATTCAAATACAAAAAGATATCTACAGTGCTTATAATGGGCTGGAAAAGGCTATTTACGAAGCCGCCCGCTTGGTATCGCTGTTAACCCAATCGATTGCGGTTGTAGTGGCACCCAGTACAGATGATTTGGTGTTTAAACATTTACATCTTGTTACCCTGGATAAGAATAGTGTCTTAGCTACATTGGTTCTTCAGGCCGGAATTGTCAAAAACAAATTGATTCGGACGGAAGAGGAACTTGTCTCTGAAGAGGTTCAAAACATATCTACTGCTCTCAGCCGGAGGCTTAAGGGCACAACTTACCGGGATCTGGGCCCCACAATATTTGCCGAAGTAACCCGTGATTTTGGTGAAATCGGAAGGATTTTAGTGGAACTGGTCCTTCAGGGATTGATGGAAGAAAAAGAAGAACAGGTTTATTCTTCCGGTACCGTGAATATTTTTAACCAGCCGGAATTCCGGGATCCGGAAAGGGCAAAGTCCCTGTTGGAAACTTTGGAAGAGAAAGATCACCTTTTACGCCTGCTTAACGCGGCTTCTAAAACCAGCGGCGTCCAGGTGGTAATCGGCCACGAAAATGAGCACAACGCTATGCAAGAATGCAGCTTGGTTACTTGCACTTATTACGTGGGCGGCGATGTGGTGGGGATCTTAGGGGCAATAGGCCCTACTCGCATGCAGTATTCCCGGGTGGTCTCGGCAGTAGGGTTAGTGGCTGCCTCTTTAAGTACTTTGTTGACAGAATAAAAGGCAATTATGCTCTTATTTGACTAAGTGTGTTCTGACAAGACGGCCCTTGCCAGCAAGGGCCATTTTTCTGAGGAGGGGGTGCCGATGTGTCAGACAAAAATTTAGGAACAGAAAAGGTAAAAGAGGTAACATCTGAAACAGACCAGGCGCAAAACGAAGAGGAAACTGTACTGGAAAAGGAAGAAATTTGTTCTTGCGCTGAAAAACTAGAAAAAGAAAATGCCAAGCTGGTAAATCAGCTTCTGCGTTTGAAGGCGGATTTCGAAAACTTTCGCCGAAGGAGTAAGGGGCAAATGGAGGACCTGGTTTCGGGCGCCAACGAGAATCTTTTACAGGATCTTCTTCCTGTTCTGGATGACTTTCAGCGGGCGCTTTCCGCTCAAGCGGAAGCGTGTTCCGAGGAGGATCCGTTTTATCAGGGTGTCCAAATGGTTCACCAAAGTTTAGAGCGCGTTCTGCGGACTTATGGCCTTAAGAGTATTAAGGCGGAAGGGGAACCGTTTGATCCCAATTTTCATGAGGCGGTTTCCATGACAGGCGAAGGAGGAGACACTCTAGTAGTGTTAAAAGAAACTCAAACAGGATATTTACTTAATGGTAAAGTGATTCGGCACGCCAAAGTTTTGGTTGGTCAGAGCGAGGAGGAAGAATAATGTCAAAAGTTATAGGAATTGATTTGGGAACAACAAATTCAGTTGTAGCGTTAATGGAAGGCGGAGAACCGGTTATAATCCCTAACGCAGAAGGGTCCCGCACAACTCCGTCGGTCGTGGCTTTTACTAAAGATGGCGAACGAATTGTGGGCCAGATTGCTAAAAGGCAGGCTGTTACTAATCCGGAGCGGACCATCACCTCAATCAAGCGCCGGATGGGGACAGACTACGCGGTAAAGATTGATGGAAGGAATCTAACCCCGCAAGAAATCTCGGCTTTAATATTGCGCAAGTTAAAAGAGGAAGCGGAAAGCTATCTTGGGGAGAGCGTATCCCAGGCGGTAATTACTGTACCGGCCTATTTTACGGACGCACAGCGGCAAGCAACTAAAGATGCCGGGGCTATTGCCGGTTTAGAAGTCCTGCGGATTATTAACGAGCCCACTGCTGCAGCGGTAGCGTACGGCTTAGATAAAGAACACGAACAGACTGTTCTCGTTTTTGATCTAGGCGGCGGAACTTTCGATGTCTCCATTTTGGAATTAGATGAAGGTTATATCGGGGTCAAAGCTACCAGCGGCAATAACCGTTTGAGCGGCGATGACTTTGATGAGCGGGTGACAAACTATCTTGTTTCTGAATTTAAAAAAGAAACAGGTATTGATCTAAGTTCGGATAAAACAGCCATGCAGCGTCTAAGAGAAGCTGCCGAAAAGGCTAAAATCGAATTATCAGGCCTGCCTCAGGCCAACATCAACTTACCCTTTATCAGCGCATCGGCTAGTGGTCCGGTCCATCTGGATATTAACCTGAGCAGGGCTAAATTTAACGAATTAACAGTAGATTTGGTGGAGAAAACCCTGGATCCGATTCGCCAATCTCTTCAAGACGCGGATCTGAAACCATCCCAAGTGGATCGGGTTCTTTTGGTAGGGGGCTCAACCCGGATTCCCGCTATCCAGGAGGCTATCCAAAAACTGATGGGCAAAGAATCTTATAAGGGGATTAACCCGGATGAATGCGTTGCTATGGGGGCTGCGGTTCAAGCCGGTGTTTTATCGGGAGAATTTGATGAAGGTAAAGGCCTGGTCTTGGTAGATGTAACCCCCCTCTCCCTAGGCATTGAAACCCTGGGAGGGGTTATGACCACACTTATTAAACGAAACACCAGCATTCCCTGCAAGCAAACTCAAACATTTACAACCGCTGCTAATAATCAGCCTGCAGTGGATATCCATGTTCTCCAAGGCGAGCGCCCAATGGCCGCAGACAACGTCACCCTGGGAAGGTTTCAGCTGACCGGGATCCCCCCTGCACCGCGCGGTGTTCCCCAAATAGAAGTTACCTTTGACATTGATCGCAACGGAATTGTCAACGTGGGTGCTAAAGACTTAGGGACAGGCCGCGAGCAAACAATAACGGTTACTTCTTCCACCGCTTTGACCAAAGAAGACATCGATAAACTGGTCAAGGAAGCAGAAGAGCATGCTGAGGAAGATAAGGCCAAGAGGGATGCGATTGAACTGCGCAACCAAGCCGATAATGCCCTTTGGGCGGTAGATCGGACCCTGCAGGAATTGGGGGACAAAGTTACCGAGGAGCAAAAATCCGAAGTGGAAACGGCAAAGAAAAGTTTAAAAGAGGCCATGGAAAAAGATGATCAAGAAGAAATCAAGGCAAAAATGAAAGCACTGGATGAGGTACTGCATCGGATTTCGGAAAAGCTCTATCAGCAAACGCAAGAGGCCACCGCGCAAGGTGGGGCCCAAACAGGCGGTTCTGAGCAAAATGAGGATATTGTGGACGCCGATTTCACCGAAGAATCGTAAATCGGCTGAAGAGAAGGCAGGTGTAATGCTTGGCCAAGCAGGATTACTACGATGTCTTGGGAGTATCTAGAGATGCTTCTGAGGATGAAATTAAAAAGGCTTACCGTAAATTAGCGCGGGAGCTTCATCCGGATGTAAATAAAGAACCGGATGCAGAAGAAAGGTTTAAAACAGTCAACGAGGCTTACGCCGTTTTAGGCGATGCCGAAAGAAGAGAATTATATGATCGGGGAGGGCATGCGGCCTTTGAAAATACCGGGGCGGGCGGCTTCGGTGATTTCGGCGGCTTTGGCGGCTTTGAAGATCTTGGTGATATTTTCGCCGATATGTTCTTTGGAGGCGGCCTTGGGGGCCGCCGGGCTAACCGCCCTCGCCGGGGAGCGGACTTGCGCTTTGAATTGACTATAGACTTTAAAGAGGCCGCTTTTGGCTTAGAAACAGAAATTAAAGTCCCCCGCACCGAAACTTGTTCCCACTGCCATGGCAATAGGGCCGAGCCGGGGACTCCTTTGACTACCTGCCCGGATTGTAACGGGACGGGGCAGGTCCGTTTTGTGCAGCAAACCCCCCTGGGGCAGTTCGCTTCTACCAGGACTTGCAGCCGCTGCAGCGGGGAAGGCAAAATTTTCGAAAAAGCCTGTTCCGTATGCGGGGGTTCCGGGATAGTCCGGGAAACTAGGACAATTAAAGTTAAAATACCGGCGGGCATTGATGACGGCCAAGTCCTTAGGCTGGGAGGCAGGGGCGATGCGGGGGTTCAAGGCGGCCCTCCGGGGGATTTATTGGTCGCGATCAGGGTCCGGCCCCATAAATTCTTTAAGCGGGAGGGGCGCAATGTTGTTTGTGAGGTACCTATTTCCTTTGTACAGGCGGCTTTGGGTGATGAAATTGAAGTATCTACCCTTGATGGCAAGGTTAAACTGAGGATTCCCGAAGGTACCCAAGGAGGAAAGGTGCTTCGTTTAAGAAATAAGGGTATTCAGGACCTGCGGGGATATGGGCGGGGGGATCAATTGGTTAGGATCAAAGTGGTTACGCCGGTCAAGTTAAATGCTAAACAAAAAGAACTATTACGCCAGTTTGCTAAGGAAGGCCGGGGCTCTGTCCCGGAAGAAAGCAAAGGCTTTTTCGAGCGGGTTAAAGATGCTTGGCGCTAACGCGAAATGAAGTGCTGTCTAAATAGGGCAGCCTTCGGCTTTAAAGGGGGCAAATGTTATGGCCAAGTGGTTAGAAGTAAAACTAACCCTAAATAGCGAAGCGCTGGAGGCGGCTTATGCTGTCTTGGGGCAGATGGGGATTAAAGAGCTGATGGTAGAAGATTCATCATTGATGGAGCAGGCACGAAAATTAGGCTGGGGCGATTATTTTCCGGACACGCCCTCTTCAGATCTAGTGACACTGGTATTTTATTTACAAGCAGATTTTTCACCGGAAAAGCTATTAAAGATCGAAAACAAAATTTTATCCCTTTCTCACTTTGGTTTAGATCCGGGCCCTGTCTACCTTTCCACAGGTTATATCGAAGAAGAAAATTGGAGCGAAGCTTGGAAAGCCCACTATCGTCCCCAACGTCTCGGTAGAGTGGTTATTCAGCCTACATGGCTGGAGATTACGGAACCTTTACAAGCCCGTGATTTGGTGATCTATTTAGATCCGGGCAGGGCTTTCGGAAGCGGCACCCATCCTACAACCGCGATGTGCATCAATTTCCTGCAAGATTTGGAATTGGAAGGTAAAACAGTCTGGGATGTAGGCACTGGTTCCGGAATATTGGCTTTAGTTGCCGAAAAGCTAGGCGCTGAAGTGCAAGCAGTGGACTTGGACCCCATCGCGGTTGATGCTGCTCGAGGGAACCGCGACTTTAACGGATTAAACTTTTCTGTCCGGGAGGGCAGTTTAGAAAATTTGAAGGGAACTGCTGATTTAATTGTAGCTAATATTGTGGCGGACGTTATTATTCCCCTAATTCCACTGGTTCAAAAACGTCTCCAGGCGGCGGGGTTTTTTATTGCCGCCGGAATCATCGAATCCCGCGCCGGAGAAGTTTTGGCCCCGGCGGAGCAAACTGGGTTAAAATTAAGGCAAGCAGCAAAGCACAAAGAGTGGGTTGGGTATCTATTTCAGAAGGGTGGTTAAAATGGCCAGATTCTTTCTGCAAAAAGACCAGGTGGATAAGGATGAAGTCCTGATTAGTGGGGAAGATGCCCATCATATCAGTAGAGTTTTACGCCTGCGGGAGGGGAATGTGATTGAATGTGTTTGGGAGGTAGGTCTAGTTCATTTTGTGGAGATTACCGGCGTTAAAAAGGAAGAGGTCGCCGGTAAAATTTTACGGACCGTTAAGACAGATCAAGAATCCCCCCTGCAGTTAACACTTTGGCAGAGCTTGGCTAAAGGGGACAAAATGGATTTTGTTGTCCAAAAGGCCGTGGAATTAGGGGTAAGGGAAATTATACCCTATGTTTCCCGGTACACGGTTGTCCAGCTTAAGCCAAGCCAGGAAAAAATGCGCCGGCGGCGTTGGAATCGAATCGCTAAAGCTGCAGCGCAACAATGCGAGAGAACGTATCTTCCCCAAGTTGGGGAAACCCAGACGTTTCCTCAGGTTTTGGCTAATGTTGAACAGCGCTCCGGCCAAGGGGATCTGGTGCTGGTTCCTTACGAAGGAGAGACGGAAAAGGGCATTGGGGACTTACCTTCGCAACCGCCGCAATCAGCAGCGGTTTTAATTGGCCCCGAAGGGGGGTTCCACCGGGAAGAAATAGAAGCATTAAGTGAAAAAGGGGCACTGCCCGTCAGTCTGGGGCCCCGGGTTTTAAGAACAGAAACAGCCGGCTTAGTTGCTTTAAGCCTGCTGGGTTATAAATGGGGAGATCTAGGATGAACAAAGGAAAAACCGTGGCTTTCAGTACCCTGGGATGCAAGGTCAACCAATATGATACTGACGCTGTCCTGACCCAATTTCTGGAAAGGGGCTACCGGCAGGTGGAGTTTGGGGCCAAAGCTGATGTCTATGTGATCAACACCTGTACGGTGACTAATGCGGCCGATCGTAAATCCCGTCAGATGATCCGCAGGGCCCAAAAGAGGAATCCAAATGCCAAAATTGTGGTTATGGGCTGTTTAAGCCAGATTGCTCCCGGAGAGACCGCCGCCATTGCCGGAGTTAACCTGATTGTAGGTACGGATCAAAGGGGACGGGTTGCGGAGCAGGTGGAGGCTTTAAGAAACGGGGCTCAGATTTCTTTAGTGGATGATATTTTTAAAGTTAGGGATTTCGAGGATCTGCCGGCCTTAGATTTTTCCGGAAGAACAAGAGCTACTTTAAAAATCCAAGATGGTTGCGATCAATTTTGCACTTATTGCCGGGTACCTTTTGCCCGCGGTTATTCCCGCAGCCGTCCTTTCCAGAGTATTGTGGAGCAGGCGCGGGAACTGGTAGCCGCCGGCTTTTCGGAGATAGTTTTAACAGGCATAAATTTGGGCCTTTTTGGCAAGGATTTAATTCCTGTTTCTAATCTGGAAGAAATCAGCCGCAGCTTAGCTGATCTTCCGGGGCTGGCCCGCCTGCGCATTAGCTCTGTTGATCCCCACGAAATCACAGCTGGGCTTCTTAACCTAATTGCCGGCCACTCCACTGTCTGCCGTCATCTGCATATCCCCCTGCAAAGCGGGAGCGATCGTATTTTGAAATCAATGAAGCGGAATTATTCCAGGCAGGATTTTCTGGACATAGTCCATCAGTTTCGCTCTTTAATACCACAAGGCGCAATTACTACAGACGTGATGGTTGGTTTTCCCGGGGAGACGGAGCGCGATTTCGCCGAAACGGTGGAATTAGTTAAAGCAGCAGGTTTTAGCCGGGTCCACGTTTTTCGTTATTCCCGCCGCAGGGGCACGGCTGCTGCCAGGTTTAAGGAGCAGGTCCCGGCTGCCGAGAAGGAAAACCGGAGCAGTTGTTTAATAGAAGTAAGTAAGGACTTGGCTTATAAATTTCATCTCTCTTTTCTTGATCGCACTGTCCAGGTCTTGGTTGAAGAAGCAGATAGGGATTTTGCCGTAGGTTTAACCGATCATTATATTCGGGTGAAATTCCCTGTTGAAAAGGGCCTTGATCTGCTTGGAAAAACGGTGCCGGTGAAAATAACCGAGGTGGATAGCGGGGGTGCTCTAGGCCGGGCCGTAAAGTGAGAGGAGTGGTTGGGTGGTCCCTGATTGTCTTTTTTGTAAAATTGCGCGGGGTGAAATCCCCACGGAACTACTTTTAGAAACGGAAAACCTGGTGGCCTTTAATGATATTAACCCTGAAGCGCCGACCCATATTCTCGTTGTTCCAAAAAAGCATATTCCCAGCTTGGCGCATGTGGAGGACGGGGAACAGGGTATTTTAGGGGAAATATTATTGGCTTTAAGGGATCTTGCTGAAAAAAAGGGCTTGAAGCAGGGCTTTCGGGTGGTAGTTAACACCGGGACGCACGGAGGCCAAAGCGTCGGGCATCTTCATTTTCATCTTCTAGGCGGCCGTTCTTTGCGCTGGCCCCCCGGTTAAAGATTGACCAGAAGTTTAGAATAGATTATAATTAATGTGATATTATGCAGTTGGCGTTGGAAGGAGGGATACTGATGGCAGAAATCAAAGTAGGTAAAAATGAGTCCCTCGATAATGCTCTGCGCCGTTTTAAGAGGAAAATCCGGATGTCGGGTGTTTTGTCCGAGGCCAGAAAGCGGGAGCATTACGTGAAACCCAGTGTTAGGCGGAAGAGAAAATCCGAAGCGGCCCGGAAAAGGAGATACCGGTAAACCATTGTTGGGCTCGACGTCATAGGATGTCGAGCTCTTTTTGAAAGCGGGTGAAAATATGAAGCGGAGGAATGTGCTCGTCTTACTTTTTTTTGTGCTCCTTCTCAGTCTGGGAACGAGCAAAATATCTGCCGTAACTTCAGTTTATTCTTTGCCCATTCAGGGGGAAATAGAGCCCGGCCTGGCAAATTTTGTGGCCAGGGGTTTGGCCTTGGCGGAAAAAGATAACGGCATTTTATTAATGGAAATTAATACTTTCGGCGGCAGGGTGGATGCGGCCACGGAAATCAAAGATCTTCTGATTCAGGCTAGGATACCGGTTATTGCCTATGTTACGGATCGGGCCTGGTCGGCGGGGGCGCTGATTACTCTCGCTGCTCCCTTGGTGGCGATGGCCCCCGGCAGTAGTGTGGGCAGTGCGGAACCGCGGCCTTTGGAAGAGAAAACCGTTGCTGCCCTGCGGGCGGAATTTGAAGCCACGGCCCGCCGTGCCGGCAGGGACGGGCGGATAGCAGCAGCAATGGTGGACGCGGATATCGAAATAGAAGGTCTTATCGAAAAAGGCAAGATCCTGGCTTTATCCGTGGAAGATGCCTTGGAGTGGGGTTTTGCTGACGTTATCGGCTTGGATCGTTGGGAGGTTTTAGCCGCCTTTGGCTATGAAGATTTTGAAATAATCCATTTAACTCCGCATTGGGCTGAAAAGATTGCCCGCTTTCTGACGACATCAACCGTCAGTTCCCTCCTTTTAACACTAGGCTTTTTGGGATTGATTGTGGAAATTACAACGCCTGGATGGGGTGTGCCGGGGACAGGGGGTTTGCTTGCTTTGTCATTATTTTTTGGAGGACGCTATATTGCGGGTTTAGCCGGTTTTGAAGAAATCGGCCTTTTTATTGTGGGGATTTTACTGTTGGCCATAGAGGTTTTTGTCATTCCCGGTTTTGGGCTGGTGGGCATCCTTGGTATTTTGGCTGTAGTATCCAGTATAGTTCTGGTTTTTGGAAATCTCCAGGCTGCCTTTATAAGCTTGTCTGTTGCTCTACTTGTTAGTACTCTTGCTTTGATTTTTTTAGGGAAAAGGATTGCCAAAACCAAGTTTTGGCAGAGGTTGATTTTATCCCAAAGCGAATCTAAACAGGAAGGATACCAAGGTCCCCCGGATTTCTCCATGCTCTTGGGTCAACAGGGCACCGCTTTAACCCCTTTGCGGCCGGCGGGAACCGTGGTTATCGGTGAACAGCGCTTTAATGTGGTTTCCGAAGGGGAATTTATTGATGCTAATTCGTTGGTAGAAGTGGTTTCTACAGAAGGAAGCCGGGTTGTAGTTAGGGAAATAACATAAAAGAAGGGATTTGAAGGAGGTTTAAGATGTCAGTATTATTTGCTGGTCTACCGTTATTGATTTTAATAGTAGTGGTTATTTTGTTCTTTAGCTTTGTGCCGGTGGGTTTGTGGATTTCAGCTATAGCTGCGGGTGTAGATGTAAAACTAATTACTTTAGTAGGTATGCGTTTACGGAGGGTGGCGCCGGCCAGGATCATTTTACCCTTTATTAAAGCCCAGAAAGGCGGGGTCAAGACAACCATTGATAAGCTGGAAGCCCACTTTTTAGCGGGGGGTAATGTAGACAACGTAGTTGATGCCCTGATTGCCGCCCATCGGGCGGATATTGCCCTTACTTTCGAACGGGGGGCGGCTATCGATTTGGCTGGGAGGAATGTCTTAGAGGCGGTTCAGATGAGCGTTAACCCCAAAGTTATCGAGACCCCCTTAATTTCCGCTGTTGCTAAGGACGGTATTGAATTGAAAGCAAAAGCCCGGGTAACCGTTAGGGCCAATATCGATCGCTTAGTCGGCGGTGCCGGCGAGGCTACTATCATTGCCCGTGTCGGGGAAGGGATTGTTACCACTGTGGGTTCCAGCGGAAGCCATGCAGAAGTGTTAGAAAACCCGGATAAGATTTCCAGGGTGGTTTTAGGCAAAGGCCTTGATTCAGGAACTGCTTTCGAAATTCTGTCTATCGATATTGCCGACGTTGATGTGGGGCGCAACATCGGAGCCCGTCTCCAGATGGATCAAGCCGAAGCGGATAAGAACATTGCCCAGGCCAAAGCTGCCGAAAGGCGTTTTGCCGCCCACGCTCGGGAGCAAGAAATGAAAGCGGCTACTCAAGAGATGAGGGCCCAAGTAGTTCAAGCGGAAGCAGAGGTACCCAAGGCTTTAGCGGAGGCCCTGCGGGAAGGCAACTTAGGTGCAATGGATTATTACGGTATGAAAAATATCATGGCTGATACTCGGATGCGGGAACGTATCGGGGAAGATGATCAAGGGGTTGAATCAGATTCAAACGATGATAAACCCATACGGTAGGTGGTTTTCATGCGCGTTTCTTTAGGATTTATCATTTACATTTTAGTAGCGGTTTTTACCGCTATTATCAAATGGTTGGCAAAACAGGGCCAAACGGAAAAAAGGCGTTCGCCGGGGGATTTTTCAGAAGTAATGGAAGTGGAAAAACCGCTGCCGGCAACGGATGTTTTTGACGAAGTGGAAGAATACTTTTCGCCCCTGAGGGGGGAGGAAGAAGAACCTGAAGTTTCCCTCCGGACCGCGGAAGACTTAGATTTAAATCAGGATGAGCCGAAAAAGGTGAAGCCTAAAGCAAAATTGAAACCGCGGTTTAGGATTAGCGCCCGAAATTTAAGCCAGGCAATTGTTATGTCTGAAATTGTAAGGGAGCCAAGGGTGCAAAGGCCCTGGCCCAATCGTTAGGAAGCGGAGAGAGGGTTTCGCCAAAAACGGCTATCGGTTGAAATGGGATTATGAAAGGTTAGATCTCACCGGGGTCTAACCTTTTTTTTAGTGCATAAATTTAAACTAGAGGGGGTCCGCTATGAAGCCTTTTTTTAAGCAAAGAGTAAAAAAACAATTTGCCAAGGCCTTAGAACTGCCGCCTACAGTTGTTTTGGATTGCGCTAGTGTTAATCTTATCGGCCGCGAGGAAGCTCGGATTCAGAACCATAAAGGGCTGCTTCAGTACACTGATCGCTGTATCAAGGCCCGCTCTTTTCAAGGTGCGATCGAGTTAAAAGGGGAAAATTTAGAGATTACTTTTTTTTCAGCCCAAGAAATACACATTTTCGGGCGGATAAACCAGGTGATGCTGAAATGACCAAACGTCTTTGGAACTGGATGGAAGGGTATTTAACCATTAGGCTGCGGGGACCCGGCCTGGAGAGTTTTTTAAATAAAATGGCTGCTGCCGACCTAACCCTTTGGCAGCTTCAGCGTTTAACCGGCGATGTTATTATCCTCAGGCTACCCTTGCGGCAATTTCGGAAAATCCGTCCCCTGGTCCGCGGCGCCAATCTAGAATTAAACGTTTTCGATCGGCATGGTTTACCGTTCCTGGCCCGAAAATTTAAATCGAGGTGGTTTCTTCTTTTAGGTCTGGCTTTTTGCATTTTAACAACACTTTATTTAGCTAATTTTATTTGGTTTGTTGAAATTTGGGGCGCTTCTTCCGTCCCAGGCCCTGACCTTAAGGTCTTAATTGAAAAATCAGGGCTTAAAGTCGGTGCAAGGAAGTCCGGCTTTTCCCCCAAACAGTTGGAACGGGCTTTGTTGGCCAATTTTGAATCTTTGGTTTGGGCTGAAGTTAGTGTGAAGGGAGTCAGGGCCTTGGTTAACTTGGCGGAAAAGGCAGAGCCGGAATTTGCGAGTCAATCCCCGGGGGGTATCTACGCTTCCCAACCTGGTTTAGTAAGCGAAGTTCTTCTTTTAAGAGGCACGGCCTTGGTAGAAAAAGGGGATACCGTCCGCCGAGGGGATCTTCTAATATCAGGGGCTTATTACGATTCCCAAGGGAAAAAGCAAATGGGAAGGGCTGATGGTATAGTTAAGGCCCGCATCTGGCATCAATCTTTTGGAGAGGCAGCCTTCCAGGAATGGGTCGCTGCCAAAACAGGGGTTCGCCGCCGCCAATATTCTCTGCAGTTGGGTTTTTTTCTCCTTCCGCTGGGCCGAAGCTACCCTTCCCGGACACATTTAAAATCTGAGCGGGAATGGTGCCTGTCTTTGGGCCGAGCCATGCTTCCTTTGGCTTGGAAAAAGATCGAGTATGCCGAGGTTGCCTATCAGTTAATCTCAATTTCCCGGGAAGAAGCGAGGCAAAAGGCTTTAGAACAGGCCTGGAAACGGCTGGAAGATCGTGGTGTGGAGCTGGGCGAAATCCAAGAGAAGCGAGTTGAGGAATACTTCATCCCGGATTCGGAAGGGCTTAGGATTATTCTTTCCGTAGAGGTTGAAGAGGATATTGGGGAATTTCGGGCTGATCCATGATTTGTTTGCATCTCATCCTTGTTTTGCTTATAATAAGTGCATAAGGCAAAACAGGAGGATTGTTAAGGGATTGAGTCAAATCTTACGGCTTCAGGACAACGAACAAGCCCAGGTTGTTAGCGGTAAAAGGGACGAAAATTTGCGGCTTGTTGAATCGGCGTTTAATGTGAGGATTATACCTCGCGGTTTAGAGTTTTTAATTTCCGGCAGTGAAGATGAGGTCTCTAAAGCCAAACAGGTCTTAGAGAACATTGCTTCTTTAGGCCCCCACTTAACCAGCCATGATGTTTATTATGCAATAAAGCTGAGTGAAAACGGTGACTCCATTGCTTTATATGAGATTAGTGAGGAAGTAGTGGTAACCACACACCGGGGGCGGCAGATAAGGCCTAAAACAGCGGGGCAGCGCCGCTATGTGGAAACCATCGCTGCCAATGACATCGTCTTTGGGATAGGCCCGGCGGGTACGGGAAAGACCTATCTGGCTATGGCGATGGCTGTTGCCGCCTTAAAGAAAAAAGAAATAGAGCGGATTATTCTAACCAGGCCTGCGGTTGAAGCCGGGGAACATTTAGGTTTTTTGCCCGGTGATCTGCAGGATAAAGTGGATCCCTATTTGCGCCCTTTATACGATGCTTTGTTTGATATTCTTGGGCAAGAAGCATATCAAAAGCATCGTGAAAAGGGCATTATTGAAATCGCCCCGCTGGCTTATATGCGGGGAAGGACTCTAGACGACTGTTTTGTAATCTTAGATGAAGCTCAAAACTCTACGCCGGAACAAATGAAGATGTTTTTGACCCGTTTAGGATTTGGTTCTCAAGCTGTGGTTACAGGAGATATTACGCAGGTGGATCTGCCTTCAGGCAAGAAATCGGGTTTGATTAAAATCCAAAAGATCCTGAAAAAAGTGGAAGGAATCGGTTTTTGCTACTTGCACGAAAGCGACGTGGTCCGCCATCCGCTGGTGCAGAGAATTGTCCAAGCTTACGATGCTTATGAAGAGAAGTCCCGATTCTAAGGGGGAGCAAAGTGAAACGCAAAAATAGGAAAAGTTGGAAGAAAATCCGGAATTTTATCACCGAAAAAACATCTGTCCGCCAATGGCTGCTGGGCCTTTCAATTTCTGTAGGCATCCTTGCAGTTTTAATTTTTAATGCCCTGCCTACCGGGGTCTCCGTTGAAGTCGGACAGGTGGCCAAAAAGGATTTGGCTGCTCCGGTTACAGCGGTTAATACAAACGAAACTGCCCGCCTGGAAGAAGAAGCCGAAAGGCAGGTTCTTTTGGAGGTTAGCAAGGATCCCGGCTATTACGATCTTAATCAGTCCGTTATCTTAGAGGTTGAAGAAGATCTAACGGGGATTTTTAATTTATTGCGCTTAAGTATACCTCAGGATACAGACGTCGGGGAAGAGGACGAGGGGCAAGAAGCCGCCGACGTTGACCTACTTTCCACATCCGAAGTGGACCGCCGTTTGATCCGCGATTGGAAGATCGAAATTCCGGAAAATGTGCTCCAAGCTGTTGCTGCCATGAACTTGCAGGAATTTGATCAGTTTGCCCAGGGTATTACAAATCTGGTTTTAGCTGCGATGGAAGAAAGAATTAGTGAAGATGAACTCCGGGACGCCCGTAATTCGTTTGAAACCAGTGTGGAGGCGAAAAAACTAAAATCTGAGTTGGAACAAGGCGCCACCATCATTGGGCGCCATTTAATCCAGCCCAATTTAATTCTAAATACGGAAAAGGTTAATAAAGCTCGGCAGGCTGCGGCGGAATCGGTAGAGCCGGCTTTAATTATGCAGGGCGAGGTTATTGTCCGTAAAGGGGACGTTGTCAGGGAGGAGCATATCGGCCCTCTTAGGGATGTGGGCTTAATTAAAACCGGGTTAGATTACGGACTTTTTGTGGGCCTGGTTTTGTTAGTTGCCTCTTTGATGAGTATCTTTGGTACTTTCCTTTACCAAAACCGCCCCGATATTTTAAAAAATGAAAGGCTTTTGGCTTTAGTGGGCTCTGTGCTTTTGGTAATGCTGTTTTTAGGGAAATTATTTACCATGATTGGCTGGGCCCAAGCCCCTTACCTAAATCCGTCCGCCTTGACGGGCTTGTTATTGACACTTCTAATCGGTTTTAAGGTTGCCAGCATGTCAACTGCTGTTTTGGCTGTGTTTTTGGTGGTAATCAACGATTTCAGCTGGAGCATTGGAATAATGACTTTGGTCAGCGGTTTTACCGCTATTTTAAGCGTTTCCAAAGTGAGCCAGCGGGGAGATTTGATGCGGGCCGGATTTATTATCGGAGGGGTAAATTTCCTGACAATGGTAACTTTGGGGCTTGTGGGCAAGGAAAATGTTTTAGTCCTTCACAGTTATTTGGGGTTATTAAGCGGGGTGTTAGCATCAATTGTAGCCATCGGGATTCTACCCTATCTGGAAAGTGTTTTTAAAATCACCTCCGCGATCCGCCTTCTGGAACTATCGAATCCCAACCATCCCCTGCTGCGGCGTTTGATGTTGGAAGCACCGGGCACTTACCACCACAGCATTTTAGTGGGCAACTTGGCGGAAGCGGCGGCGGAAGCTATTGGGGCAGATGGTCTTTTGGCCCGGGTCGGTTCTCACTACCACGATATCGGTAAACTCAAGCGGCCTTATTTTTTTGTGGAAAATCAGGTAGGGATTGATAATCCTCACGATAAGATTGCTCCTTCGCTTTCCACCTTAATTATTACTTCGCATGTAAAAGATGGAATTGAATTAGCACAGGAATTTAAGCTGCCGCGGGCTGTGACCCAATTTATTAGTGAACACCACGGAACCGATTTGGTACGTTTCTTTTATCACCGGGCTTCAGAAGCAAATGATGATGGTTCCGTGAAAGAAAAAGACTATCGCTATCCCGGCCCTAAACATCAAACAAGAGAAGTGGCCATTGTTTCTTTGGCCGATGCTACTGAAGCCGCGGTCCGATCTCTGGGGAAGCCTAATCCCGGAAAAATCGAAGGGTTAGTGCGCAAAATTATTAAAGATCGCTTAAATTCCGGGGAATTGGATGAAAGTGAATTGACTTTCCAAGATTTGGATAAAATTGCCTCTGCCTTTGTTAAGGTAATCGTGGGCATGTTTCACTCCCGAGTGGAATATCCGGAGCAGATTACTAAGGAGGAAGTCGAAGGGAAGCGGACGCGCAATGGAGGTTCTTCTAAATAATTTTCAAAAGAGGTTTTCTATCAAAGGTTATCAAAAGTTAATCAGCCGCGGATTGAAAACAGCTGCTCGTTTAGAAGGGCTTGGCCCCGGGCTGGAGGTCAGCGTTTCTTTCATGGACGATGCACAGATTCAGGAACTAAATCTTAAGTACCGGGGGCTGAACGAACCAACGGATGTTCTATCTTTTCCCCAAACCGAAGAAGACGGCTTCTTTTTACCTGAGAAAGCGCCCCGGGTGTTGGGGGATATTGTTATCTCCCTAGAGCGCGCTTGGGAGCAAGCCGCGGATTTTGGGCACAGTATGGAGCGGGAAGTTGTTTATCTGGCCATTCACGGCATTTTTCATTTGCTTGGTTATGATCATCAAACTCCCCGGGAAAAGGGGAAGATGCGGCAGCGGGAAGAAGCGGTATTAAACGAATTGGGTTTGGGGAGAGATTGCGAGTGAAAAAGCGGTCAATTTACGTTAGTTTCAGTGATGCTTTCCAAGGCTTAATTCATGTGGTCCGGACTCAAAGAAACATGAGGGTCCATCTATTAACGGGAATTTTGGTTATAATTTTAGCCTCAGTTTTAGGGCTGTCCCGCCTGGAACTAACTATTTTGCTTTTAACAATCGGCCTGGTCTTTGTAGTGGAGGTTATTAATACGGCTTTAGAGGAAGTTGTTAACCTTATTTCCCCGGAATATCATCCTTTGGCCGGGGTCATTAAAAATATCGCGGCGGGGGCTGTTTTGGTTACGGCTTTAACCGCGGTGGGTGTAGGTTATTTGGTCTTCATAGATTATTTTATCCAATTTGATGCTTCTGTTTTAAGAAAAGCGGTGCCGGTCCACTATTTAGTGGTGGTGGCGGTGGCCACCGTAATCTTCGTAATTATCGGCCTTAAGGCCCGTTCCGGCCGGGAAGAAGTGCTGCGGGGCGGGATGCCCTCAGGGCACACAGCGGTTGCTTTTTCTTTGGCAACAGCCATTTGGCAGACTAGCAAAGGTTGGGCTGTCGTGGCAGGATTTGCCCTCGCGGCCCTGGTAGGACAAAGCAGGGTGGAGGGCGAAATACATAAATGGTGGGAAGTTGTCGCCGGTGCATTTATTGGCAGTCTGATAACGTTTGTGTTTTTCCTATTGAAAGCCTAAATTCGGAGGTGTAGCCGTGACTGGGAAAGAACTGCTGTCTAAGGCAGAAGAGGCTAGAAAAAATGCTTATGTACCTTACTCCGGTTTTGCGGTGGGGGCAGCTGCCCTCTCTAAGGATGGCCGGGTCTTTACGGGCTGCAACATTGAAAATGCCGCCTACGGAGTCACCAATTGTGCCGAACGCACAGCTATCTTTAAAGCAATTTCGGAAGGAGTGCGGGAATTTGCGGCTTTGGCAGTTGTGGCCGACACAGCCGGACCGGTTAGCCCTTGCGGCGCCTGCCGCCAAGTGATGGCGGAGTTTTTTGAACCTGATATGCCCATTTATCTTGGCAGCATGCAGGGTGCGGGGATCCAAACAGAAATTAAAAGCCTTCTGCCCGGGGCGTTTACCTCCAAAGAACTAAAACACAAGGATGATTACTAGATGGTAAAGTCTTTTAAATCCGGGTTTGTTGCGGTAGTGGGACGCCCTAATGTGGGGAAATCGACTCTTCTTAACGCCTTGGTAGGCCAAAAGGTGGCCATTGTTTCAAATAAGCCGCAGACAACCCGGAACACTGTCCAAGCTGTGCTTACCACAGATAAGGCCCAGATTGTTTTTTTAGATACACCCGGTTTGCACAAACCGCTGCATAAATTAGGGGAGTTTATGGTAAAAAATGCTTTCAGGGCTTTAGAAGATGTGGATTTGATTTTGTGGCTGGTTGAAATGGGCTCATGGACGAGGGCCGACCAGCATATTTTAGCTGAATTAGGCCCTGTGGAGGCACCGATCATTTTGGTTGTTAATAAGTCGGATCAGGTCCCTGTGCAGGAGCATAGCCCTTTTCTTGATTCCCTGGTGGAAAAAGGGCAATTTGCGGACTCGATCATCATATCAGCTTTAGAGGGTACAAATTTGAATCGGCTCCTAGAAATGATAACTAGCCGGCTAAAAGAAGGGCCCCAATATTACCCCGAGGATTGGGTTACTAATTACCCGGAACGATTTATTATCGCTGAGTTTATCCGAGAGGAACTTTTAGACCGGACTGAAGAGGAAATACCGCACTCAATAGCTGTAGATGTAGATGAAATCAAAGAGGATCCGCAACGGAAGTTAATTAGGATTAGGGCTACTATTTACGTAGAAAGAGAGTCTCAAAAAGGGATTGTAATTGGCAGAGGGGGACAGAAGCTAAAGGCGGCGGGGATTGGTGCCCGGGCCCAAATCGAAGGGCTTTTAGGTGTTCAAGTCCACCTCGACTTGTGGGTTAAGGTGAAGAGGGACTGGCGAAACAAACCTGGCGCTTTGGCTGAGTTAGGCTATAAATAGCACCCTCAAAATCACGGATTCGATGGCGAAAGTTGTCAAGGGAGGCCAAAAAATGAGTGCAGATGTTGTCTATCAGCGCGATGACCGAATGAAATTAGCTGAGTTGGTGGCTGCTGCCCAAAATGGGGATAAACGAGCGCGGGAACAGGTGCTGCGGGACTACCGCCCTTTTTACCTGCGGGTTGCTTCCGGAACATGCCGGAAATACTTGGTCTTAGGAAGAGATGATGAAGCCAGTATTGCCATGATTGCATTTAATGAGGCGATTGACTCATATAATGATCAGGGCGGTGCATCCTTTCTAAGTTTTGCCGAGATTGTAATCAAGCGCCGGATGGTGGATTATTTTCGGAGGCAATCTAATAAAAGGGATGAAATCCCTCTTTCCAGTTTTGAAACCGACGAATACGATGACGGTGTTATCCAAAAAATCGAGTCAAAGGAAGCCTTTGCCGTCCTTCAAATTCAGGAAGAGGCCGAAGAACGCCGGGAAGAAATTTTTAGATTGGATCAGCTGCTCAGTCATTATGGGATCCGCTTTTCTGAGCTAACGGTAATTTCCCCTAAACACCAGGATGCTCGCGATAGAGCCCTGCGGGTTGCTCGGATTTTGGTGAATGATCCCGAACTTCTAGCCTATTTAACCAGCAAAAAGGCCTTGCCGCTGAAAGAGCTTCAGACCAGGGTGGAAGTAAGCCGTAAAACTTTGGAAAGGCAAAGAAAATACATAATTACCCTGACCCTGGTATTAATTGGGGACTTTTACCATTTACAAGAGTATTTAAATAGACCTGTCTGAAAAGGAGGGGACCTCTGTGAAAAAAAAGGGGGTTGTTGTGGAGATTGCTCCCAGGAACAAGGTGATCATCATGACGGCGCAAGGGGAATTTATTAAGGTCCCGTTCAAGAAACATGTTCATGTGGGGCAGGAAATCCGATTTACACCTAAAAGGGAGCGCTTGACGGCTTGGCAAATGGCCTTGGCCGCCGCTTTATTTTTCATTATCGTGGGTTCTTGGCCCTTATTTACTAAAAAACTGGTTCTTTTCAAAGCAGAACCGCAATTCTTTGTGACTGTGGATCTTAACTCCAGCTTAGAGCTTGGGTTGAGCGAAGAACATCGGGTTTTAGCCGCCGAAGCCTTGAACGATAAAGGCCGGGATCTCTTGGGCCGTTTAGGACTAGTAGGCCAGGACTTAAGTTTAGCCCTAAGGCAGATTGTCATTGGGGCTCAAGAAGCCGGTTATCTAGAGACTGCCCAAAATCAGGTTACGGTCACTATAGCCTCTTCCCAACAAGATGGGCCGGTGACACTTGCTGAATTAAAAGACAAACGCAGCGGGGAATTGGGTGAATTAGAAAGCATGATTACGGATGCTTTTAAAGGTATTCAGCTGGCAGAAGTCCGCATTTGGCAGGTCCCTTTGGAGCTGCAAAGGGAGGCGAAAGCCGCCGGAATTACGCCCAGCCGCTACGTGGCCATAAATATGCCGGTTCAGAAGGTGGTTCCCCAGCGTTTAGAGGCCAGGCTGACCATGCATGAGGACTCGTTGGAATTACCTAAATCCGCGGTAAGCAGCCTTTCTCCGACACGGCGTTCTTTGGCGCCAAGGCAATGGACCCAACAAAACCAAGCAGCGGGCGAAAATTTTGGTGTTTATAAGCTCAGCTTTCCCCTGGTTGCTCAGGCGAAAGGAGATTTTCGATTTAACGAATGAAAGTAGATGAGTTTGATTTTACGCTGCCCGAAGAATTAATTGCTCAAACCCCTCTCGAATTTAGGGATCAATCCCGCTTAATTGTTGTTTCGAAAAACACGTTTTCTTTTCAAGATCAAGTATTTACTAGGATTATTGACTACCTCCGGCCCGAAGATGTCTTGGTGCTCAATGACACAAGGGTGCTGCCGGCCCGCCTCTATGGCCGCAATAGGGGGCAGGCGGGCCCCGTAGAAATTTTGCTGTTACGGCCCCTTGGGAACGGACGCTGGGAGGTCCTGGTTAAACCGGGGAAGCGGGCTCGTGTGGGGGCGGAAATTGTTTTTTCTCCAGATTTACAATGCCGGGTCTTAGAGATAACTCCCAGCGGCGGCCGCTTAGTTGATTTTAAATGCCGAGGGGATTTTTATCGAGTTTTGAATACTTTGGGAAAAACACCCCTGCCTCCTTATATTCATCGCCGTCTGGATAACCCTGAGCGTTATCAGACAGTTTACTCTAAAAATTCCGGTTCGGCGGCAGCCCCCACCGCCGGGCTCCATTTTACGACGGGGCTCTTGGAGCAAATTCAAAAACAAGGGACTGCCATAGCTGCCTTGACCCTGCATGTGGGGTTGGGTACCTTTCGCCCGGTTAGGGCGGAAAACGTGGAAGAACATATCATGCATGAAGAATTCTATTACCTTCCGGAAACCAGCGCCGAAATAATTAACGCTCGAAAGAAAGCGGGAGGTAGGATTTTTGCGGTGGGCACCACCAGTGTCCGCGTCTTAGAAACAGTAGTTGATGCCCAGGGCATGGTCCAGCCTGGTTCCGGCTGGACTAAACTTTTTATTTATCCCGGTTACCAGTTTAAAGCTGTAGACGCTCTTTTGACTAACTTTCATCTTCCTCGTTCCAGTTTATTGATGCTTGTTTCCGCTTTCGCCGGAACAGCTACGATTAAAGCCGTCTACAAGTATGCTGTTGAACAACGTTACCGATTTTTTAGCTTTGGTGATGCCATGCTTTTGCTGTGAAGGGAGAACGCAGTGCCTTTAAAATATACCGTCAATCAAGAATCAAAGAATAATAGGGCCCGCCTGGGGTTGATCCGGACCTGCCGGGGAACAATTGAAACTCCTGTTTTTATGCCTGTAGGGACTCAAGCCACGGTGAAAACAATGACACCCCAGGAACTGGAGGAGCTGGGCGCAGAAATTATCCTTAGCAATACCTACCATCTTTATATGCGTCCGGGAAGCGATCTAATCGCGGAGGCCGGTGGATTGCATGACTTTATGAATTGGCAGCGCCCCATTCTCACTGATAGCGGAGGGTTCCAGGTTTTCAGTCTTGGTGACCTCCGTAAGATTTCGGAACAAGGTGTGCAATTCCGTTCCCACCTCGATGGTTCTAAACATTTTATCAGCCCCGAAAAATCCATTCAAATCCAAATGGATTTAGGAGCCGACATTATAATGGCTTTTGATGAGTGCGCTCCTTACCCCGCCGATTACGAGTATGTCCGAGAGTCGAGTGCTCTTACAACCAGGTGGGCGGAACGTTCTAAAAAGGCCCATAACAGGGCAGATCAAGCCCTTTTTGGGATCGTTCAGGGCGGTATGTATAAGGATTTGCGGCGCCAAAGCATTTCCGAGCTTTTGGAGCTGGATTTTCCGGGCTACGGCATTGGGGGCTTAAGTGTAGGCGAGCCTAAAGAAGTAATGTATGAAATTCTTGAAGATTTGATTCCCCATATGCCCGCCGATAAACCCCGTTACTTAATGGGGGTAGGATCTCCGGACTGTTTGCTGGAAGGGGTGCTGCGGGGTGTGGATATGTTTGATTGTGTTTGGCCCACTAGGCTTGCCCGCCACGGGATGGTCATTACTAAAGAGGGCAATATGCCCATCAGAAATTCCTCCTATGCCAGGGATTTTAAGCCTATTGAAGAAGATTGCCCCTGTTACACCTGCCGCAACTTTTCCCGGGCCTATATCCGTCATTTGCTAAAGGCCAACGAGGTCCTGGGTATCCGCCTAACTACCATTCACAATCTTGCTTTTTTAATGTATTTGATGCAGGATATCCGTCAGGCAATTGCCAATGATAATCTTAACGAGTTTAGCCGAGAATTTTTGTCCCGATATAATGGGAAAAAATAAAATGAAGGAACTTAACAGCCGAAATAGAACACACTTAAAGGCAGTTTAGTGACGGAGGGGGTGAAAGTAATGTTTTTACAGGCCGAAGTCCCAGCGGGCCAAGGACTTTTAAGCCTCTTGCTTCCTTTTGTAATTGTGGCGATAGTATTCTATTTTATGCTTCTGCGCCCACAGCAAAAACAGCAAAAGCAGAGGAAAGAGATGTTGGATGCCTTAAAAAGAGGCGATCAGGTGGTTACCGTCGGAGGAATTTATGGGGAGCTGCTCGCTCTTAAAGAAGATTACGTAACCGTAAAAATAGCGGATAAAGTGGAGATTAAAGTGTCCCGGAGCGGGATTAGTCACGTAGTTAAATAGTTTCAATGCAAAACCACCGAAGGTGGAAACCACTGAGCCGTTATTAACTGCTTCCGGTTGGTGGTCAAACCATGTTTAAGGTGGTTTTCAATTTGCAGGGAAAGGGGATGGCCATGCGTAAAATTAATTTTTTTGTTGCGATTATTCTCTTTTTAATAAGTTTTCAGGCGGTCCAGGCGGGTACCTTTTACTTGCACGATCATCCGAGCTATTGGTGGTATGTGGTTCAAGAGCCGGCCTTTAGCGCAGTGATACCATCTACTGCGGAAAATTACAATCAGCGTTCGATCTTTGGAATGGAAATTTTAGAAATGACTTTTGCCAACGGCACCATTGTTATGGACGTGATTTACCAACCGGGAAAAGATGTCGAGGCTGTCCGAGCCAGTCTAGAAGAACGTTACCGGCCTTTAGTTACAAACGTAGCTTTGCTTGCCGATCGGGAAATAACCACTTCCAACAACCTTAAAGCCTATTTTTACGCTTATGAAGCAACTGGCTCCCAAGGGAAGAGGGTTATGCTCCGCTCTGTTTTCTTTCAAAAGGACGAGCATATCCTTTATTTAACGATGTTTTGCGATTCTGACCAGTATCAAGGGGATGTTCGGGAATATTGGCTCCGGGCCGTAAACGGGCTGGAGTGGAACTGATTGCAAAGGCAGGGGTTTGTTGTGGAGCTCAAAGTTGGTGTGGCTAAAGTAGGTAAATACGCTACGTCTATCTGCGGTGATTCTGTCGAGGTTGTGGAACGCCCTAACGGCGGGATATCGGTGGTGATTATTGACGGCCAAGGGCACGGCCGGGCTGCGAAGCGCATGAGCCACATGATTGCTACCAAAGCCGCGGGTCTAATCGAGGACGGCGCTAGAGATGGCGCTGTGATGAGGGTAATCAATGATCACCTTTATGCTTTCCGCGATGGGCAAGTCTCTGCCACAGCGACGATCCTTACTGCTGATTTAGATCACGATTGTTTGGTGATTTCACGTAATTCCAACACGCCGGTCTTGATCGGTTTGAAAGACGGTTCCTATAGTTTGGATTCCCCGGTGGAGCCCATCGGAATCCGGCGATTAATTAAGCCGGCTATTTCCCATTTGGATTTGGAAGAAGAGACAATCTTAGTGGGCTTTACGGATGGAGTCACCCAGGCCGGGCGTTATGGCGGAGTTGACACTTTTAAATATTCTTGGGTTTACAATCAACTGCGGAATTCTATTTCCAGCGTGCAGTCGTTGGCAGATGATGTTTTGGATTATGCCCTGGCTTTAGAAGGGGGAAAACCGCAAGACGATATGGTTGTGGCGGTTTTAGCAGTTGCGGGCCGCCAAAGCGATCTGGGGATAAGGAGAATCTCAGTGTCTTATCCTTGTTGAGCAGTGAGGTGGATAAATTGAAAAACTCACCACTGATTCTCATCGTTGGTGTCTGTGCTTCCGGGAAAACCACCCTTTCTCAAGGTTTGCGGGAATTGGGGTTTAACGCCCGCAGTTTTGCTCAAGAGCATTCTGTTAGCGGAAGGCTGTGGCGGCGCCTTAAACCCGATGTTCTTATTGTTTTAGACTGCAGGTACGAAACTATTCGCCGCAGAAAAACAATTTCTTGGGGAAAAGAGCGCTACCGGCAGCAGCAAGCGCTGCTGAAAAACGCCAGGCTGCACTCTACTTTGATTATTAAGACCGATCAATTTACCCCTGCTGAACTTATCGCCTATGTCCAAAAGGAACTCGAGCTTTTGGGAATATATCCCAGTAGCCAAAGTTTAAAAAACAGGAACGATTTTAGCTCCGGGCCTTCTTCACCCGGCACGCCTCTTTGAAGCGGGCCGAAAGAGCGAAACGGACTTGTTTTAGATCTGTTCCGATTCGTAAAATGGGTGAGGACAGGCCTTGCATCATATGATATACTTATAACAATCCAAATCTAATAGTAGTAAAACATGGGGGCAGAAGGTATGAATACGCAAAAACATGTAATTAAGATGGGCTTGTTGGGGTTAGGTACGGTGGGCACGGGCGTGCTGCAATTGGTTCAAAATAATCGGGTGGATTTAATGGGCAAGACCGGGGTGGAGTTTCGTTTTACTAAGGCCCTGGTGCGCGATGCCCTAAAAGAGCGCCCAGGGGTGGAGCAGTTCAAAAAGGAGGGGTTGGAGATTACAACCAATCCTTCTCACATCGTTGACGATCCGGACATAGATATTGTAGTTGAAGTTTTGGGGGGAATTCCAACCGCAAAAAGTTGTATCACCAAGGCACTGCAAAACGGTAAATATGTGGTTACCGCTAATAAAGATCTTTTGGCCCAACACGGACAGGAGTTGTTTGCTTTGGCTAAAAGACAAGAGCGCAGCATTCACTACGAAGCAAGTGTGGGCGGGGGAATCCCACTGATTTCCCCCTTAAAGAACTGCTTGGTTGCCAATAGAATCCAAAGTCTTTTAGGAATTGTCAACGGAACTACAAATTATATCCTAACTCAGATGACTTTAGAAGAAAAAGACTTTGCTTTGGCTTTGGCTGAAGCGCAGGCCCAAGGTTTCGCCGAACAGGAGCCTTCTTCGGATTTGGACGGTAGGGATGCCGCTTTCAAACTGACGATCCTGGCTTCTTTGGCCTTTAGCAGTATTGTGGATGTTCAGGAAGTTTACACCGAAAGCATCCGCGAGATCAGTGTGCGCGATATTATGTACGCCAAACAGCTGGGGTTTGTGCTTAAAGTGTTAGCCATCGGGGAGGAAACCCCCCAAGGGCTTGTTTTAAGAGTACACCCTACCTTAATTCCCGAGGATCACCCCTTGGCCGCAGTCCACAACGAGTTTAATGCTCTCTTTGTGACCGGCGATGCTGTGGGGGAGGTCATGTTTTACGGACGGGGGGCAGGTTCTTTGCCCACTGCCAGTGCTGTTGTGGCTGATATCATCGAGGTGGTGCGCAATATTAAATACCAGGTGAAAAGCGGAAGCATTGAGACTACTTATAAGGCTAAACCCGTAATCCCCATAAAGGAACAAAAATCCCGGTTTTATCTAAGGCTAAAGGCCATCGATAGAAGCGGAGTGTTTGGCAGTGTTGCTACGGCGTTAGGGAATGAAGGGGTCAGCCTCGATCTAATCATTCAAAACCAAAGGGAAGCAGGGGTAGCTGAAATTGTTTTAGTTACACACACAACTTTAGAGGAGCGGTTTTATGCTGCTTTAGAAAACATTCAGAAACTGGGCAGTATCAGGAATGTAAGCAACGTAATTCGTGTTTTGGAAAGGGGTTAATTGCAAATGTGGCAGGGCCTAATCAATCGCTATAAACAATTTTTACCAATCAACGCAAAGACCCCGATCATTACTTTAAACGAAGGAAATACGCCGCTTTTAAAAGCGGATAATTTATGCCGAAGGCTGGGGCTTAACGTTGATCTTTACTTAAAATATGAAGGTCAAAATCCCACCGGTTCTTTTAAGGACAGAGGTATGACTGTTGCCGTGAGCAAGGCCTTGGAGGCAGGCAGTGAAGCGGTCATTTGCGCTTCTACCGGAAACACATCCGCTTCCGCCGCGGCTTACGCCGCCAAAGCTAAAATCAGGTGTTTAGTCCTAATACCCGAGAAGGCCGTTGCCCTGGGCAAACTGGCGCAGGCCATTACTTACGGGGCAGAAGTCTTAGCTTTGAAGGGTAATTTTGATGTTGCCTTGGAACTAGTCAAGCAGGTTGCCGACGAGTACCCCCTTACTTTGGTGAACTCTCTTAATCCTCACCGGATCGAGGGGCAGCAGACGGCGGCCTTTGAAATCTGTGAACAGCTGGGCTCTTCTCCGGATTATCTTTGTATTCCCGTAGGCAATGCCGGGAATATCACGGCGTATTGGCAAGGGTTTCAAACCTACTACCAAAACAAACTAATCAGCAAACTACCCATTCTCTGCGGTTTTCAAGCGGAAGGGGCGGCGCCCATTGTCTTAGGACAAGCTGTTACTGAGCCGGAGACCATTGCCACTGCAATTCGCATTGGTAATCCGGCGAGTTGGAAACAGGCTGAACAGGCCCGCGATGAAAGCGGCGGGTTGATTGCTGCCGTGTCGGATCAGGAAATCCTTGATGCTTATGCTCTTTTGGCCCGGGAAGAAGGGGTCTTTGCCGAGCCGGGTTCAGCCGCTTCAATGGCGGGAGTAATCAAATTAGCCCGCCGCAATTATTTCCCTGCAGGATCCAAAGTAGTGTGTGTCTTGACCGGTCACGGCCTTAAAGACCCTGATACTGCCGTTTCTGTAGGGAAAAGCCCGCGGGTTCTGACGGCGGAATTAAAGAGTTTGCTCTCGGTAATAGATGGTTAGGGGGCCGGATTAAAATGAAGATAGAAGTCAGGATCCCAGCAACAACAGCTAATTTAGGACCGGGTTTTGATACGCTGGGGCTCGCCTTGAATATCTTTAACTACTTGCAAATCGAGACGGACTGCAGCCATCCTAGTTTTGAGTTTGAAGGGGAAGGGGCCTCTTTTTTACGGGGCGGACTAGATAATCTTACTCTGCTGGCCATCGCTAAGATCTTTGAAATAACAGGACGGGAGATTATTCCTTTACGGATTGTCCAAAGAAACCAAATACCTTTGGCAGCCGGTTTAGGCAGCAGTGCCGCTGCCATTGTGGGTGGGTTGGTTGCCGCTAATGTTTTATTAGGGCAACCTTTGCGGGCCGACGAATTGCTCTTCCTAGCAGCCGAAATGGAAGGTCATTCTGATAACGCGGCCGCAGCGTTATTCGGCGGGCTAGTTATTTCCAAGAAAGAGGAAAAAAGGATCATTTATAGCAAAATCCAACCCCAAAATCCGCCCAAAGTGATAGCCGTTATTCCGGATTTTAGCCTGAAAACGGATTTATCCCGCTCAGTCCTGCCCTCTCAAGTGCCTTATGAGGATGCCGTTTTTAACTTAGGGCACTTGGCTTTTTTGATCCATTGCTTTTTGTCCGGGGATTACTCTAACCTCCATCTCGCTTGTCAGGATAAATTACATCAAAAGTACCGTCAGGCTTTAGTGCCTGCATTATCCGAAGTAATCGATGCCTGTGTTCAAAATGGGGGCTTGGGGGCCGCCTTAAGCGGAGCCGGCCCGGGGGTGGTTGGCTTTGCTCAAAAAAATGAGGAAAGGATTGGAAAGGCCATGCAAGAGGCCTTTCGGGCCCAAGGTTTGAAAAGCAGAATTATGATTACTGAAATCAATAATGATGGAGCCAGCCTCATTACTCTATAAAATGGGGATTGGCTCGAATGTTTTTCCCCTAGACAGGGATCGGGGAGGATAGTATAATTATTTTGATTGTGTAAAACGAATTTAACAAAGGAGGAATCGCATTTGAGACGTGGAAGCGGCTGGAAATTAGGAGCTATACTAGCTGTCTTGATTGCCGCCGGCGTCCTTTTATTTCTGACCCCATTTAATCTTGGTCTGGATCTGAAGGGCGGCGTGCATGTAGTCCTGGAAGCTGACGAATCTGCCGGGCCCGTTACGGATGAGAACATGAATGGGGTTGTTTCCATCATTGAACGGCGAATCAACGCTCTAGGTGTGGCTGAACCCTTAATTCAGCGCCAGGGGAGCCGACGGATGATCATCGAACTGCCCGGTATCCATAATCAGCAGCAGGCAATCGATACTGTGGGCAAAACGGCGTTGTTGGAATTTAAAGATCCGCATGGTAAAACGGTTTTAGATGGTTCTTATTTAAAAACTGTTCAATTGGGAACAGACCGTTACGGCCGGCCCGCCGTCGATTTAGAATTTGATCGGGAGGGGGTCCGCCTTTTTGCTCAACTGACCACGCGTTATCAAGGCCAGTTGACCAAGATTGTGCTTGACGGAGAGATCTTGCAAGAAGTCATGATCCGGGAACCGATTCTGGAGGGAAAAGCCCAGATCACCGGAGGGTTTTCCCACGAAGAAGCCCGTCATATGGTAGTTTTGCTGCAGGAAGGTTCTCTGCCAATCCCCATGGAGATTATGGAAATCCGTAATGTTGGGCCTATTTTGGGCCAGGATTCGATCAATCGCAGTTTTAAAGCGGGAATTGCGGGCATTATTTTAGTCCTTGTTTATATGTTTGCTTATTATAAATTACCGGGGTTGGTAGCGGATTTCGCGTTACTAGCCTATGCCGTGATTCTTTTAGGCGTTTTATCCGGTTTTCATGCTGTTTTAACCCTTCCGGGGATTGCAGGGATCATTCTTTCAGTGGGAATGGCAGTGGATGCAAATATTCTGATCTTTGAAAGAATCCGGGAAGAGCTGACAGAAGGCAAAAGGCTGCGCTCAGCGATTAATGTGGGTTTTAACAGGGCTTTTAAAACGATTTTAGACTCTAACATTACAACTTTAATTACCGCTGTAGTGCTTTTTTACATTGGGACTGGCTCTGTGCGCGGATTTGCGGTCACTCTGGGCCTTGGTATTCTTACCAGTATGTTTACGGCCATTGTGGTGACCAGGGTTATTTTAAATGTGATGGTGGATTTTCAACCGGAGGCAATGGCCCGGCACTTTAGCGCGGGAGGGGTTAAAAAATCATGAATCTTCTTCGTTTCAGCAAATCGTCATTTGTGTTTTCCAGTTTTGCAGTTGCTCTCTCAATTTTATTCTTAGTGGTGCCCGGCCTAAACTTGGGGGTGGATTTCACGGGCGGGACTATTTTAGAGCGTCAGGTGGAAGATGTTGTTACTACCAGCCAAGTCCGGAAGGTTCTTGATGAAGCAGTACCCCAGGTTGATCTCTCCGGGGCCGCGGTGCAGCTGTTGGATAGCCCCAACCAGTTTGTGGTGCGGACTAAGGAGTTGGATAACGCCGAAATTTTGTTGATTGACCAAGCCTTTGAAAAAGAATTCGGGGAATTGGTAGAACTAAGGACTGACTTAGTTGGACCCGTAATTGGGCAGGAGCTAATCCGGAAAGCTTTATTAGCTGTTGTAGTAGCTTCCCTGGGGATTTTAATTTATATTACTGTTCGCTTTGAATACCGCTTTGCGACCGTGGCGGTAGTGGCTTTACTCCACGATGTCTTGATTGTCTTGGGAATTTTCGCCCTTACGGGGCGGGAAATTAATAGCCCTTTTGTTGCGGCAGTGCTTACCGTGTTGGGCTACTCCATTAACGATACCATCGTTATTTTTGATCGGATTCGGGAAAACCTCCGCTTTAGAAAAAAAGAAAGCTATGCTGAAATTGTCAATAACAGTTTGCAGCAAAGTCTCAGCCGAACAATAAATACTAGTGTAACTACTTTTATCGTTGTTTTTATGCTAGTTGTCTTTGGAAGCAGTGCAATAAGGGATTTTGCCTTCGCCCTTTTAATTGGAATTGTGTTCGGTACCTACTCATCCCTCATGTTGGCCGGCCCGCTTTGGTTAACTTGGGTTCAAATGCGTCAAAAGGAGGATTAGATCGAAACTGGCGGCGGCAGTAAAAGCCATCGCCAGTTTCCAGCCGGTTTTTAATTAGTTATCCTTCTGGTAATAATGGGATTTAGCGACGAAAACATAGGGAATATTGCGGTAAAGCTGTTTAAAATCTAATCCGTAACCTACCAAAAATTCGTTCGGAACCTCAAAACCTACGTAATCAACGGGTATTTCCACTTGGCGATTAGCGGGTTTATCTAATAAAGTGCAGATCTTTAAAGATGCTGGATTGCGGCTCTCTAAATTCTTGAGCAGGTAGCTTAAAGTTAAGCCAGTATCGATAATGTCTTCTACAATCAAGACGTGTTTACCCTCAATACTCTCCTCTAGGTCTTTGGTAATGCGCACAACCCCCGACGATTGAGTAGCATCCCCGTAGCTGGAAACAGACATGAAATCGTAAGTAACCGGTGAGGTAATGTGTTTGGCTAAATCGCATAGAAACATTAGCCCGCCTTTTAAAATGCAGATCAGCGCGATGGTCTCATCGCCGTAATCTCGGGAAACTGCTGCTGCTAATTCGCGTATTCTACTTTGAAGCGTTTCTTCGCTTAATAAAATGTGTTCAACAATATCCACGGCTTCACTCCCTAGTTTTTTTTAATAATACTATTGCCGGGCCTAAAGGTCAAGAGCAGGGTTTTACTTCACCGGGGTAGAAGTTAGTTCCGACGGAGGAAAGGTTATGAGTAGCTGCAAATGGATTACATACCCTCAAGATAAAAGCTTGGCTTTGGAACTGGGAGAAAAATTAGGGCTAAGCCCCTTGGTCAGTCAGATCTTAATCAACCGCGGCCTTAAGACAAGCCGGGAGGCTCTTGAATTTCTGGAAAGTCCTTGGGAGGATACCCCCAGCCCGTTTCTAATGCGGGGGATGAAGAAGGCAGTGGAGCGGATTAAAACCGCCTTAGAAAAAGGGGAAGGTATTGTCATTTACGGAGACTATGATGTTGATGGGCAAACAGCCACCGCTCTTTTGGTAAGTGTCTTAAGGCAAATGGCGAAATCCCCCGATCTAATCAGCTATTATTTGCCGGACCGTTTGGAAGAAGGTTACGGTTTGCATCTAGACGCTATAAAAAAATTGGCCGGCACAGCCTCTTTGCTAATTACCGTGGACTGCGGCATTTCTTCCGTGGCCGAAGTAACCTCTGCTTTGCAATTGGGCTTGGAGATCATTATTACAGACCATCACCAACCGGGACCCGTTTTACCCCCCGCTTTAGCTGTACTTAACCCTAGGCAATCTAATTGTCCCTATCCGGATAAAAATTTAGCAGGGGTGGGCGTAGTTTACAAATTGGTGCAGGGACTGGGCTTGAACAAAAAGGACCTTTTTGGCTATTTGGATCTGGTTGCTTTGGGCACTGTTGCTGATCTAGTTCCCCTGCGGGGAGAAAACAGGATTTGGGTTAAACACGGGTTAAAGCAGATGGTTAAGACAAAACACCCGGGTTTAAAGGCTCTTTTGGAAGTTTCAAAAGTGGATCAACCCAGCAGCGGGCATTTGGGTTTTCACTTAGGGCCCAGGCTTAACGCAGCGGGGAGGCTGGCAGACCCCGGGGAAGGCGTAAAACTCCTTTTAGCAACAGCAAAAGAAGAAGCCGATGATTTGGCTTTAAAGCTGGAGCGGACCAATAGGCTGCGCCAAGATTTGGAAAGGAAGATCTTAGCCGAGGCAATCGCTGTTGTGGAAAAATACGGGCTTGCAGCAGAAGCAGGCATTGTAATTTGGGGCGAAAATTGGCATCCGGGAGTTATCGGGATTGTGGCCTCGCGCCTGGTTGATCGTTATTACCGCCCTACGGTGGTGATCGGCTTAAAGGAAGGGATTGGGACAGGTTCCGCCCGCAGTATTGAGGGCTTTGATCTTTACTCCGGCTTGGCATCCTGCCAAGAACTGCTGATTAAATTTGGGGGCCATCCTATGGCGGCGGGGCTGCAAATAAGTAGGAAGAATTTAAGACTCTTTCAAAAACGGTTTTTAAAGTCCTGTGCAGAAAAGCTAAGCAGCGAGGATTTTACCCCCAAACTAAAAATCGATGGGGAGGTCAAACTGAACGAGATTACCGAGGCGCTTGTGTCTGAATTGGGCCGCCTGGAACCTCACGGCATTGGAAACCCCGGGCCAACCTTATATGTTCAAGGAGCGGTGCAAAAGGCTAGAACGGTTGGGCAAAAGAACCGTCATTTGCAGTGCGTTTTGCAGGATGCGACAGGCACAGCTATTCCCGCTGTCGGCTTTGACTTTGGTGCTGAACAAGGAGAATTGAAGCGATTTTCCGAGAATATCAGCATTGCTTTTGTCCCCCGATTTAACTACTGGCAGAATCAAAAAAAGGTGCAGCTGCAGATTAAGGCTTGGAAACGGGGCCCTCGGGCCGCGGACTATGTTGAAAAATGGATGATGGATAATTACCCTTGGAAGCTTTCTCCGCCCTTTTTTCTAAGCAGGGCCCTAACAAAGTATAACAAGCCTTCTAAAAAGAATAGGGAATTTGATTGGCAAGATTTGCGGGGCAGCTGGAATAAGATCGAAATACTTCAAGAGAGGGCCAGCAGCCAAGAAAGGACTTTGATTTTAGTTAACTCTCCGGCTGAGGTTTTAGAGCTTTGCCGGATGCTGAGGATCCTTATCCCCGGGGGGCGGGAATTTATAGGTTTTGAGCACGAATTACTTACTGCCGAAGAAAGAACGGAGATGGAGAGTAACAGCTTTAGGTGGCTTGTTTCCTCCGGCTACGGCCGCCTGGGGGGAAGGTGGCCCTCTGTTTGGTTTTGGAAGGCGCCGTTTAACGATTGTAATTTTAAGGTTTGGTCGTCTTTTGTGGAAGAAAAGGGTAAATTGGTTCTAGCTTACGGGCCCCGGGATTTGCGCGAACAGCAATCTTTTTTAAAGTCAATCTACCCAAACCGGGAGGGCTTAGCCCGAATTTATTCCCGGTTAAGAAGTTTAGGCCCTAACGTAAAGCTTGAGGCGGCCCAGGCCCAATTGGAGAAAATGGGCTTCCCGGCAGCACTGCCGTTTGCCCTTGGTGTTTTTTCCGAAACGGAACTATGGCGAAAAGAGGGGGATTATATCATCTATCAGCCGATTCCAGCGGAAAAACTAGACTTGCAGAGAACAGTTTTGTATAATAAAGGCACAATCATGCGCGAACAATCTTCCGAGTATTTGAAGCATTGTTTGGAAAGGGGATTTTTCCAGGATGGACTTACGAGAGAAAATTAGGGTAATTCCGGATTTTCCGAAACAGGGTGTTAGTTTCAAAGACATTACCACTCTGTTAAAAGACGGGGCAGCTTTACGAGAAACGATATTGAAATTTGCGGATCATTTTAGTACTCAGGAGATTGACATGATTATTGGTGTTGAATCCCGCGGGTTTATTCTGGGGGCCCCTTTAGCTTATGAAATGGGGCTTGGGTTTACTTTAATCCGTAAACCCGGCAAACTTCCCGGTGAAATTTTAGCTGTGGAATATGATTTGGAATATGGTACAGACTGTCTGGAAATCCACACCGATTCTTTTCCCGCCGGCACGAAGGTACTGGTTGTAGATGATTTATTGGCTACAGGCGGCACTATTTGGGCCGCTACGGAACTTATCCGCAAACTGGGAGGGGAAATAGAGGGGTTAGCCTTTTTAATCGAGCTTTGTTATCTCCGGGGCCGGGATCGCTTAGGTGATTACCACATCTTTTCTCTGGTGAAATATGATCAATAATTAAGGAGGGTGCGCCGTGGACTTGCAATTTTTAACAGATCGTATTTTAGCCTATTATCCTAAGGCTAATGTAGATGCTATTACCAAAGCCTACCATTTTTCTCGGCGCGCCCACCAAGGCCAGCTGCGGGAATCAGGCGCACTGTACTTCGAACACCCCTACGAGGTTGCTTTAATTTTAGCAGATCTGGAACTGGATATGGAAACTATTGTAGCGGGTTTTTTGCACGATGTTTTAGAGGATACCTCTGTGACCAGGGAGGAGCTGGAGGCGGAATTCGGCCCAGTGGTTCTCATGCTGGTGGAAGGTGTGACAAAACTCGATAAACTGCCCTTTAGGGATAGGTTTGAACATCAAGCGGAGAACATGAGGAAAATGATTTTTGCCATGGCCGAAGATGTGCGGGTTATTTTAATTAAGCTGGCTGATCGCCTGCACAATATGCGGACCTTAAGGCACATTTCTCCAGAGAAACAGCGTTTGATTTCCCAGGAAACCCTCGATATTTTTGCGCCCCTAGCCCACCGCCTGGGGATTTGGAAGATTAAATTTGAAATGGAAGATCTTGCTTTTCGCCATCTCCGCCCTAAAGAGTATTATCAGTTGGTCGGAGAGATCGATAAAAAGCGCCAGGAACGGGAAGGCGATCTGCAGGAAGTAATGGACATTATTATGAAACGCCTGGCAGAGGTAGAAATGGTTTGTGATATCCAGGGGCGTCCCAAGCACCTTTATAGTATTTATCAGAAGATGAAGAGACAAGAAAAAAACCTTGATGAGATTTATGATTTGATGGCAATCCGAATTATTGTGGACAGCGTAAGAGAATGTTATGCAGTTTTAGGGGTGATCCACGCTTTGTGGAAACCGATTCCGGGACGATTTAAGGACTATATTGCCGTCCCTAAACTAAACATGTACCAATCTCTGCACACCACTGTTATGGTTCCGCACGGAGAGCCTTACGAAATTCAGATTCGGACTTGGGAAATGCATCGCATTGCTGAAAAGGGTGTAGCCGCTCACTGGATGTACAAAGAGGGCCAAAGCAAAAGACTTAGCGAAGAAGCAAAAGTGGGGTGGCTGCGGGAGGCAGTGGAGTGGCTCCAGGAGATGAAAGATCCCCAGGAATTTATGGACACACTCAAAATTGATCTTTTCGAAGATGAAGTTTTTGTGTTTACACCAAAAGGCGATGTGAAATCCCTTCCCAACGGGGCCACACCCGTTGATTTCGCTTTCGACGTTCACACGGATGTGGGGTTGGGCTGCCTGGGGGCAAAAGTAAACGGAAGGCTGGTGCCTTTAAATCACGTTCTTAAAAACGGTGATTTCGTGGAAATCTTAACCAGTAAAAATGCCAACCCTACCAGGGATTGGCTTAATTTCGTGAAAACCTCGAAAGCCCGGAGCCGGATTCGTTCGTGGCTTAAAGAAGAACAACGGGAAGAGAACCTTAGCCGGGGCCGAGATTTGTTAGAACGGGAGTTAAAAAAATTCAATATTGATCCTCGGACAGTAATGCAGGAAGATGATCTGGAGAAAACTGCAAAAAAATACGGAGTGAGCAGCCCCGAAGAGCTTCTTTCCAGTGTGGGTTCGGGACGAATTAATGCCAACCAAGTGGTTCAAAAGTTAACTGGCCGGGAACCGGAGCGGGCTCGCTTGCCCAAGCGCCGCAAACGGCGCAGTGATACTGCCCGCGGTGTTACAGTAAAGGGAATTGATAACATTTTAGTCCGCTTTTCAAAGTGCTGCAACCCTGTACCCGGTGACGAGATTATCGGTTACATTACCCGGGGCCGGGGAATATCCGTACATCGGGCCGATTGCCCCAACGTGGCTAACTTAATCAAAGAGCCGGGCCGGCAGATAGAAGTTGTCTGGAATGCAACTGAGGCAGATTCCTATCCGGTGGAGGTAGAGATCGAAGCATTAGACAGGCCTAATTTACTGACCAGCATTATGAACTCCCTTTCTGCCAGCAGGACGGTGGTGGAAGCTATCAATGCCCGCACAGTCAAGCACGAGTCCGCTACTGTTCAGCTGGTTTTAGAAATCCGGGATGTGGAACATCTCAGCCACGTCATGCAAACTTTACAGCAGGTAAACGGGGTGCTCAGTGTTTATCGGGCTAACCCCACTTAAAACAAAAAGCAAGGATGATAATCGGTGCGTGCGGTGGTTCAAAGAGTTAAGGAAGCCAGTGTTAAGGTAGACGGTAATTTCGTTTCCCAGATCGGGCCGGGCCTGCTCGTCTTTTTAGGCATCGGCCACGATGATCGAAGCGATGACGGGCGCTATTTGGCGGAGAAGATAGCTAATTTACGTATTTTCGCCGATGGGGACGGAAAAATGAATTTAAGCCTAAAAGATACCAGCAGGGCAATCTTGGCGGTTTCCCAATTCACATTATATGCTGATTGCCGCCGGGGAAGGCGCCCTAGTTTTAGCGAAGCGGCGACGCCGCAGTTGGCCCAAGAACTATATCTGGAATTCTTGTCCCACCTTCGGGCCCAAGGACTGGAGGTAGGGGAAGGTGTTTTTCAGGCCCATATGGAAATAGGTTTGGTCAACGATGGGCCTGTCACAGTTTTGCTTAGTTCGGAAGGAGAGTTTTAATGGAGGTCAAGCGCTTTGCAATTGATCTTCCGGCTGTAAATTGTTATCTTGTCTTTGAGGGAAAAGAGGGCCTGATTATAGATCCGGGGAAAGCGGCCCCTGAAGTGTTAGAGTTCATCCGCCGCCGGCAGCTGGAAATTAAGGCAATTATTAACACCCACGGGCATGCTGATCATATCGGGGGAAACTCTTGGTTTATAAACAAAACCAAGGCCCCCTTGTGGATCCACGAAGCGGACGCCGCTTTTCTTGGGGATCCCAACTTGAATTTGGCGCCCTTTTTAAGGCAGGAATTTCCCCATGTTGTTCCTGATCGTCTTTTGAAAGATCGGGACGAATTTAAAGTGGGAGCCACCGTTTTCCAAATTCTGCATACCCCCGGCCATAGCCCCGGCAGTGTTTCTTTGTATTCAAAAGGAATTCTTTTTAGTGGAGATACTTTGTTTAAATCGTCTGTTGGCCGCTGGGATCTGCCGGGAGGGGATCGCCGGGCCTTGCAAGAAAGTGTGTTGAAATTGGGCCGCTTGCCTTTAGAAACCAAGGTATACCCCGGGCACGGAGAAGCAACTACTATTGAAGAAGAAATCAAGAAAAATCCTTTTCTTTAGGAAGGAGTGGGATTATAGCTATTCCTTATCATTTCGGAGCAGAAAATTTTCGGATTCTGGCCCCCCCTGAGTTGGTCCCCAGCATTAAGGCTATCATTCGTTCTGTGCTGCCTAATGTGCGCTTTGGCTCAGGGCTGCCCTTAGCAGTGAAGGCAGTTTATGAGGGAGGAATCCGGATTAAAGTTAGCCTTCCCGGTGTTGAACCCTGGGCTTTTTTAGATCAGGAAATCTTGGATCCCAGATACGGCGAAGCCGATCGCAAACGGCGGCTAAGGGAAAGGGTGCGCTTGGGGGTCCTGCGTGTTTTAGAAGAGGCCTATAGCTTAGCTCCCCGACCTTGGGGCCTTTTGATGGGGGTTCGCCCTACCAAAATGGTGCACTCCATGTTGGATAGG
The DNA here is from genome assembly GCA_012518645.1 of Bacillota bacterium. Classification (GTDB taxonomy): domain Bacteria; phylum Bacillota; class Limnochordia; order Darwinibacteriales; family Darwinibacteriaceae; genus JAAYRS01. Next base: position 8,561 of record JAAYRS010000107.1, on the reverse strand, counting down.
GGTTTTTCCCAATCCGAACTGAGAAAGGTGCTTGCCAACGTTTACGCCGCGGCTCCGGAGAAAATTGAACTGCTTTTAACGGTCGCTGCCCAGCAGCGCTCCTTCTTTCATCCTAATCCAAACCAACCTGTAAGCGTCTATGTGGGTATCCCTTTTTGCCCTACACGCTGTAGTTACTGTTCTTTTGCATCCTACCCTTTAGCAAGCCACGGCCACTTATTTGATGGTTTTTTTGAAGTGCTCTGCCAAGAAATTAAAGCTGTGGGCGGGCTTTTGAAGGAACTTAAAATAGATGTGGAGGCAATTTACCTAGGAGGAGGCACCCCCACAACGGTACAGGGGAAAAAACTTGTAAAGCTGCTCAGCCTGGTCCGCCAGTATCTAACAACTCCAGCAACTAAAGAAATGACGGTGGAAGCCGGCCGGCCGGACACATTATCCGGGGCAACCTTAAGCATCCTTCAAGAGTTTGGAACGGATCGGATTAGTATTAATCCCCAAACTATGCAAGAGCGGACCCTGCAGGTTATCGGGCGGGGGCACGGCATTGAGGAAATCAAAAGAGCTTACCGGCTGGCGAGAACGATAGGAATTCCTCTGATTAACACGGACATTATTTTGGGGTTGCCCGGGGAAAGCGTCAGCGATGTGGAAGACACTTTACGGCAGATCGAAGCATTAAGGCCCGATAGCTTGACCGTACACGGCTTGGCGGTAAAAAGGGCCTCCCGCTTAAAAAAGGAAGAGGCCGAAGTACAAATCGCCCAAGAAACAGGTGCGGAGATGGCCTTTTTAGCCGCAGAATATGCTGCTAAGTGGGGGATGGACCCTTATTATTTGTATAGGCAGCGGCATACGTTGGCTGATTTGGAGAATGTGGGGTATTCTTTACCCGGTTCTCAATCAATCTATAATGTGCAAATGATGGAAGAGAGGCAGACAATTATTGCTTTGGGAGGGGGAGGAATTACTAAACTGGTAAGCCCTGATCTTTCTTTGGTAAGGCATATTAATCCCAAATGTCCGGCGACATACAGTCAAAGGATTAGGGCTGGTTTAGGGGCCAAAATCGGCCAAATTAGGGACCATTTCCTGGTTTGACAGAGGGGGGCATTTCAAGTACAATTATCATGTTGGCTTTCGTAGAATGGAAAGGACTGGTAGACGATGTTTTTCCAGAAAATGCGGCAACGGACTAAATTTATTATTATTATTGTGGTTGCAGCCATGGCAGGCGGTCTGCTATGGGCCGGCGGGGCCCAATTATTTGGGGGCCGCGGAAAACAACAACAGCCAGTAGAGGCTGTAGTGGCCATGGTTAACGGTCAGGGGATCACTTATTACGATCTTCATCAAATGTTTATCCAAAAACTGCAGCAAATTGAGCAGCAGCAAGGCCGGGTGCCGGGCAGTGCCTATCAATCAATAAAATATCAGGCTTTGGAATCTTTAGTCGGCAGTGTTTTGCTAAGCCAGGAAATCTCGGAGAGAAAGATCACTGCTTCCAAAGATGAGATCGAAAAGGAGCTGCAAAGCATCATCGATCAATTTCCCAGTGTTGAAGATTATAAATTTCAATTAGAGGCGGCGGGCCTGACAGAAGAATACTTGAAGGCCGGTTTAGCGGAGGAGCTGAAATTTAATAAGCTCAAGAACGAAATTTTGGCGGATATTCCAGTTTCTGAAGAGGAAATCAAATCCGCCTATGAACGGGTCCGGGCCAGCCATATTTTAATCACGCCCGAAGAACGGACTGAAGAAGGCTGGGCTGAAGCCAAAGAAAAAGCCGTGGAAATCTGGGAACAAGTCACTGTAGACAATTTTTCCGAATTCGCCGAGGCTTATTCAGAAGACGGCAGTAAAAGCCAAGGCGGAGATTTGGGTTTTGTAGGTAAAGGACAAACCATACCTGAGTTTGAAACGGTAGTTTTCAGTCTGGAAGTGGACGAGATTAGCGAACCGGTGCGTTCAGAATACGGCTACCATATTATCACCGTAACTGAACGGAAAGAAGCACAGGGTGAAGAATTTGAGCAAGTCTACGATGCCCTTGCTGAAATGGTCCGGGATGAAAAAGGACAGAAAGATTTGGCGGCTTGGTTTGAAGAGTTACGGGACAAAGCCGATGTTATTTTCACAGATCATGAGATGAATGCTTTCCAACAAGCTAATTTAGGCAATTACGAGGATGCAGTCCATTATTACAAATTAGCGCTTGAAGAACGGCCCGATGACGGTTATCTTTATGCCGCCTTAGGTGATGTTTTTAAAGAACAGGGCGGATATGAAGACGCCATTGTCCAGTATGAACTTGCGGTGGAGAAGTACGATAATGATCATCAGTTATACATTGCCTTAGCTGGGCTTTACCGGGAAGTGGACCAGGTGGAGAAAGCTGTTGACGCCTATTTGACTGCTTCTGAATTGGTTCCTAATGATATTTTTGCTCAATTGACCCTGTACCAAAGTCTTAATGAGTTAGAACGTTACGATGAGGCAAGAATAATTGAAGATCGAATTGCAGAGTTTCAAGAAAGACAGAAGGAGTTATTAGAGGCGGAGGAGCCCGCTGCTGAGGAGTCTAATTTAGAGGCGGAGCCATCCCAGGAGGAAGCGGATCCAGAAGATTAAAAAGCAAAACGAGTGGTGGCTGCCATCACTCGTTTTTTTGAAAGAGGAGAGGAACATGCCACTTTGGACTAGGCCCCGGGGAACAAGCGATATTTTACCGGAAGAAATAGAACTTTGGCTAAAACTGGAGGAAAAAATTAGGGCTGTTTGTCATGCCTTTGGTTACCGGGAATTACGCACCCCTATGTTCGAACATACTGAATTGTTTCAGCGAGGAATCGGCGAGGCCACTGATATTGTGGAAAAGGAAATGTATACGTTTCAAGATCGGGGCCAGCGCAGTATTACTCTGCGCCCGGAAGGGACCGCCCCTATTGTCCGGGCTTATCTGGAGAACAAGTTGGGGGCGGGTTCATTACCTGTAAAAGTCTTTTATTACGGCCCGATGTTTCGTTATGAACGGCCCCAGGCCGGCCGGTACCGGCAGTTTACACAGTTTGGACTGGAAGCTTTAGGTTCTTCTGATCCCCTATTGGATGTAGAAACAATCGCTTTACCGATTGAATTGTACCGCGCTTGCGGTCTGGAAGGGTTTGAAGTGGAGTTAAACAGTATCGGCTGTCCTAGCTGCCGCCAGGAGTATAGAAAAGAGCTTGTAGCTTATGCCGGCCCCTTGCGCCAAGAGCTCTGCCCCAGCTGCCAATCCCGCCTGGATCGCAATCCTATGCGTCTTTTGGATTGTAAGGAAGAAGGATGCCGGCGCCTTCTCAAGGACGCCCCGGCAATAGAGGATTATTTGTGCCAAGAATGCTCTTCCCACTTTAGCCAAGTTCGCTCCTACCTCGGCGCTTTAGATATTTCTTATCATCTTAACCCCCATTTGGTAAGGGGTTTTGATTACTACACAAGGACAGTTTTTGAAGTCACCTTTCCTAAATTAGGATCGCAGGATGCAATTGGGGCCGGAGGGCGTTATGACGGCCTTGTTGAAGAATGCGGCGGCCAACCAACACCGGCCGTAGGGTTTGCCGTAGGGGTGGAAAGACTTCTTTTGGCCCTTAAAAGCCAGGGTAAACTTAAATTAGAGAAAAAGGGCCCGGCGGTATTCATTGTTAACTTTGGGGGACGAACTAAAGTAAAAGCGGCCCAATTGGCCCAGAGCTTAAGGAGGGAAGGGTTTTGGGCGGAGATGGACTATCTTGATCGGAGCATCCGGGCCCAAATGAAAAGTGCCAACCGCCTCCGGGCAGGGTATGTGCTTGTTTTGGGCGAGGAGGAGCTGGCTCAAAAGAAGGTTTTGCTCCGGGATATGGAAACAGGCCGAGAAGAATTTTATAAACTAGATGAACCAGAACAGCTAATGAAAGCCTTAGGGAGAGTGTAAGCTATGACAGAATGGAAACGGACCAGGTATTGTGGGGAATTAGGCTTGGATCTTGTGGGGGAAACTGTTGTTTTAAATGGCTGGGTCAACCGGCGCCGTGATCTGGGTCAGGTTATTTTTGTTGATTTGCGGGATCGCTCCGGCCTGGTCCAGATTGTTTTGGATCCCCATGCTTTAGGGGGCAGGCAGTTTGCCCAAGCTGAACGCTTGCGCGGAGAGTTTGTAATATCTGTAACGGGAGAAATCGCTCCGCGCCCGGAGGGCCAAACTAACCCCAATTTAGCTACAGGTGAAATTGAAGTCAATGTGACTAAACTAAAGATTTTTAACGAAGCAAAAACTCCGCCTTTTCCCATTCACCAGGCTTCTACAGTGGATGAATCCGTGCGCTTGAAATATCGTTATTTACACTTGCGCAGCCGCGAGCTTCAGGAAAGCATCGCCCTACGCCACAAGACAGTAACGGCGGTCCGCTCCTTTTTAAACTGCAACGAGTTTATGGAAATTGAAACGCCTCTTTTAATCCGCTCTACACCGGAAGGGGCTCGGGACTACATCGTCCCCAGCAGGGTGCATCCCGGAGAATTCTATGCTTTGCCCCAATCACCGCAGCTATTTAAACAGCTTTTAATGATCGGCGGTTTTGAACGCTATTATCAAATCGCCCGCTGTTTCCGGGACGAAGATTTGAGGGCCGATCGCCAGCCGGAATTTACTCAGATTGACATAGAAATGTCCTTTGTTGATCGCAACGATGTGATGGAAATTATGGAAAAGATGGTGGTTTCTGTTTTAGCGGAGGTAAAGGGCTTGGAGATACCCATTCCCCTGCCCCGTCTTTCCTACCGGGAGGCTTTGGATCGGTTCGGCTCGGACAAACCCGACACTCGTTTTGGCTTGGAATTAAAGGATGTCACCCCCCATGTTTCCTCCAGCCGCTTTCGGGTCTTTGCGGACGCTATTCAAGCGGGCGGTGTTGTTAAAGGTATCAACGTTAAAGGCGGTGCCGATTTCAGCAGGCGCCAAATTGATGATTTAGGCGAAGCTGCCCGGGAAATGGGCGCCAAAGGATTGGTTTGGCTGGCCTTGGCGGCAGATCAAGTGCGCTCTCCCGCTGCTAAGTTTTTGGAAGAAGAGGAAATCGAAGGCATTGTCAAGGGTCTAGAAGGGGAAACCGGCGATCTCCTTTTGTTAATCGCTGATCAATACTCTCTGGTCAATAGTGTCTTGGGGCGTTTGCGTTTATCTTTAGGCCGCCAATTGGATCTAATAGATCAAAACCTATTTAACCTATTGTGGGTTGTTGACTGGCCCCTTTTGGTTTTCAACGAGGAGGCCAAGCGCTATGAGGCGGCGCACCACCCCTTTACAGCACCATTAGACGAGGATCTGGATCGCTTGGAAACAGAGCCGGGCCGGGTAAGGGCTAAGGCTTACGATTTGGTTTTAAATGGGGTGGAATTAGGAGGAGGCAGCATACGTATTACTTCCCGCTCTATGCAGGAAAGAATGTTTGCAGCCTTGGGCTTTACAAAGGAAGAGGCCTATCGCCAGTTTGGATACTTCCTGGAAGCCTTTGAATACGGAGCGCCTCCCCACGGTGGGATTGCCTTTGGCCTTGATCGGTTAGTAATGCTTTTGGCCGGACGCCAGTCAATCCGGGATGTTATTGCTTTTCCAAAAACTGTCAGTGCCGCCGATTTGATGACCGATGCTCCGGCACCTGTCACCCAGGGCCAACTGGACGAGCTTAAGATTAGCTTGAAAGACTGAGCGTTTTAGCTAAGTCGTGGACAATATTAGCACCCCGGGAAATCACAACGCCGGTAACCAAGTAGTCCAACAGAGCATGTTTAATCGGGATCTGCAGAGCTGCCAGCAGGCCAATACCGGTGCTCCAGGCCAAGACCACACCCAGCAATCCCGCTACAAACGGAATGTGTTTGCGGTTTAAGTTAGGAACAATTGTCTTAATGGTGTTCGTTAATACCTCCACCAAAAATGCAATTGCCGCGACTTTTCCTAGTAATTGGTTCATTGTTAGTCAACCCCCTTTTGCTTAAGTTATATGTCCCTTTATTTCCCAATAGAACCGGGAAAAATCGGTACAAGCGGGGTACTTGAATCCCGGCAATGTCTGTGATATCATCTAACTAGAGAGCAAACCCCTACTGTGTTCGTGATCAATCTGGCTTTGTTATGAGCCAACACCATAACACAGGGAACTTTAACTCTAACTAGGGAGGGCGAGCCGTCTTTGAACGGATGTCCAAACTAGTTAGGTGGGTACCCACCTGCCTAAGCAGGTTCATTCGAGTCAGTTACTAACGACACGGTGGGGGCTATCTAAACACCCCTTGCGGGGTATTTTTTTTGGAGGAAAACAATGGAACACCGATTTTCTCGTACTGAAATGGTCGTGGGCAAAGAAAACCTAAGGCTTTTGGCCGCAAGCACTGTGGCAGTTATTGGCCTGGGCGGAGTCGGGGGTTGTGCTGCGGAGGCCCTGGCTAGAAGCGGCCTGGGCACTTTGGTTTTAATCGATCCGGATCGGGTGAGTATCTCTAATTTGAATCGCCAAATTATTGCCTTGGAGTCTAATTTAGGTAAACCAAAGGTAATAGCGATGAAGGAGCGGATTGAAGATATCAACCCTGCCTGCCGAGTTCTTATCCGCCAGCAACCCTACAATTCTCAAACCAGCGAGGGGATTTTTTCTTCTCGATTCGACTACGTTGCAGATGCAATTGACAGCGTCGGGGAAAAGGTTGCTTTAATCCGGCATTGTTTGCAAGAGGGCATCCCGATTATTTCCGCTTTGGGTACGGGGAATAAATTGGATCCGACTTTATTGACAATCACAGATATTTCCGAAACCCACACCTGTCCTTTAGCGCGCGCGGTTCGGGTTGGTCTGCGCCGGGAGGGTATTGAACGGGGGCTTCCTGTGGTTTTCTCCCCCGAGAAATGCCGGGGATTGAAGCGGGGGGGCCAGCCGGGAAGCACATCTTTTGTGCCGCCGGCAGCTGGTTTGATAATGGCCAGTTTTATTGTGGACGCTCTTTGTAAGGGAGGAGGTTAAGAATGAATTTATTTGAACACAGCCAAGACAAGGATAGATACGCACCTTTAGCACAGCGCATGCGCCCGGAGTCTCTTGATGAATTTATAGGACAGGAACATATTCTGGGGGAAGGCACTCTGCTGCGGAGGGCAATTTCAAAAGATATCCTGCGCTCCCTTATTCTTTACGGTCCGCCGGGCGTTGGCAAGACGACTCTAGCTTTCGTCATCTCTCAAACCACAAAAGGGGTTTTTGTAGATGTAAGTGCAACAACCACCGGTGTGGCGGACTTGAAGAAAATAATTAAAGAGGCCGAGGAAAGGCTGGCTTATTATGGCCGGCGGACCATCTTATTTATAGATGAAATCCAAAGACTGAATAAAGGGCAGCAAGATGTACTCCTGCCGGCAGTGGAAGGCGGGGATTTAGTTTTAATTGGCGCCACTGCCGAAAATCCATTTTTTGAAGTTAATGCCGCTTTGCTAAGCAGATCACAGGTCTACGAGCTAAAACCTCTTGATGAAGAAGATCTGAAAAAATTAGCCTGGGCAGCTTTAAAATCACCGCGGGGGCTGGGGAAAATAGAGTGCGCATTGGAGGCGGAAGCCCTAGAACATTTGGTGCGCATTGCCAACGGCGATGGGCGGGTTTTGCTTAACACTTTGGAATTTGCTGTACTTACTGCCCGGCCAAATTCTGCCGGTGTGCGAACAATTACTTTAGAACTTGCCGAAGAGGCCGCCCAGTCCCAAAGAGTCCGTTACGATAAAAGCGGAGATAACCACTACGATGTTATTTCTGCTTTTACCAAGTCGCTGAGGGGAAGTGATCCCGATGCAGCCCTATATTGGTACGCCCGCATGGTTTATGCAAACGAAAACCCTCGTTTTATCGTTAGGCGTCTTCTAGTTCATGCAGCAGAAGATGTGGGTTTGGCGGATCCGCAGGCTTTGCTTATGGCTCAAGCGGCGGCTTCGGCCCTGGAGTGGCTGGGAATGCCGGAAGCTCGTCTGCCTATTGCCCAGGCTATAATTTATATTGCAACTGCGCCTAAAAGTAATGCGGTTCTTCAAGGCGTGGATCGGGCCTTAAAAGTGGTCAAGTCTGCCGCTGGGGCACAAGTTCCCGTTCATTTGCGGGACACACATTACGCAGGTGCTCAGAAACTGGGTTCCGGCCAAGGATATAAATACCCTCACGATTATCCTGCACACTATGTGCACCAAGATTATTTACCCTCTCAGCTTAGGGGCCTTAGGCTTTATCAACCTACCGGTCAAGGCCGGGAAAAGGTGATTCGGGAACGCCTGGAGTACCTGTCCGGATTTGGAAAAAAATAGCTTTCTTCGAGATTAAAATGATGCTCGTTTAGCCATTGACAGCTGCTAAAACCCTGTGTTATTATTAACATGGTTTAATCCCGAGTGTTTTCCTTGGGATTAAAAAGGAGGTAGGCGATGAGGATATCCACGCGCGGTGAATATGGAGTTAGAGCTATGTTTGATCTAGCTCTGCACTACGGTCAAGGGCCTATTTCTCTTA
>JAAYRS010000106.1 GCA_012518645.1 Bacillota bacterium | reverse complement strand
GAGCAGGAAAATAGGCTGCAGCGCTTGTTTATAGACAGGGTGCAATCGGAGTTTAGCGCTGTTTTAGGAAAATTAGATCCGGAGTGGCTGTACGGTCTTATTGCTCAATATACCGTGCATAAACTTTTTGGGCCGGATCGGTTGTTGAAAAAATACCTTAGCAGGCCGGAAATTAAAAGAAGAAGCCCGCGGGAGAGGGATTTTCTTCAATCCCAGCTGTTTTCGCCTTGGCGTTTTAGCTTTATGCAGGTGGAAAAAGATTTAGGGAGCGATTTCTTTGAAATGCGGGATGTTTTAACTGATGAGGGCTTTTTGCTCTTTTCACCCGCGGTGGATAAGTACGAGGCGGAGCAGCAAGTCTCCTTTTATTTTACCCTGCTGTTTTTTAACGGCCAGTGCCGCCAAACCTATGGGCCTATTTTAGCTTTTACGGGCCTTCAGCCCTTCGATCTGCTTTTTTATGCCGGGCAACTTCAAGAAAAAAGCGCGGGCCTGATGGATGTTGAGGAAATGACCCAAAAGGATCCCCTGCCTTTTATGATGCTGGCTTTGGCGGGCAATTTTCCTTTAACTTATTACAAACAGGATTTGGCCATAAACCATTTAACGGAATTGGAGATTGATTCGCTTAACTTAGAAGCGTGGCGGGATGATTTTAAAATCGAAGAAAAAGAAGGCGTATACCAACTCAATTTAAAGCGTTGGCGGCAGCATCCCCATTTCGCTCACATTTATTTTGCTCCTTCGGATCGTAAATTTACGGCCTTTTCTGCGACAGAGAGGGGTTGGGACAAACTTGTAGCCGGTATTAAGAGGCAAGGGCTTGATTTTCCTTGCCGGCCGGATTTTAAAGCCACCATGGCGGGGGCAGCTGCCGTCCGCCGGCTTTTGGATCAGGATCCTTTCCTCAGCCCTTACGCAGCTATATTTGAACCAGAGATATCTCCGGAAAAAGAACAAGAAATTGAGGCTTTAAATCACTTTTTTGAACTGCTTATTCCTTATTTAAACGCGGGTGAAGAATATGATCTTGCTGAACTGGCCCGGAAAGCTGGAATAGATCGGGAAAATGCCGCCCTCTTGGCTGAACAGATGGAGGAAAAGCTCAAAGATACCTAATTACCTAATAAGTATCCTAAAGATGTGTTAACAGGCCTAGATATCAAGTTTCGATTCCAATTTGTCTAAAAGGCAGGGAACAAACTCTTTAAAGGCGGGATAAAGATACCGGGCCGGTTATATCTCTTCCTTACGCAGGTTGTGCTTTGCTTACCATACAATTTAAGCACTCCGCCCGCGGTGTTTGTCTCTCTAATCAATTAGAAGGGTTCCTGCCCGCCTGCTGGAATTTAAACAGGATTCGTTCGGCGACATAAAAGTTTTGGAAACTATTTTAGCAGCAAATCTCTTTTAACCGGCAGGGTCAGAATTGCCGAAAAAATAGGTTGGATGTTTGTGTTGAAATAATGCAAGTGCCGCTCGGGCAGGATTCTAAGAATCCATGGAGTATATCAAGAGCAGCCGAAATTCTACAAAGGCAATCGGCGTCCGGGAAACTGGTTGATAAAATTTCTTACGGATAGCTTTTTGGATAGAAAATCTATCGCCGAAAGGCAAGAAAAAGGGCCGGCACCGAGAGGGATAGTCTTGCAGTCCTTTTTCAAACGGAGGGGATCTGTTTTGGAAAACATCCGATTGACGATTAAAGAAACTGAGAAAGAAGATTTGGGCAATCTAAGAGCACTTTGGAACGACGGGGAGGTAATGTTCTTTGTGGGGTTTCCTCAGGGGTTGGGGATAACTCGGGAAGAAACTGAGCAGTGGCTGGAAGGGGCTATCGCAAAACCGCAAAGGTGCCATTACTCTATTTACGCGGATCAAATTGGTTTCTGCGGTGAGGCCTTTTACAACGTAGATGATCATGGATTAGCGGCCTTGGATATCAAGCTGCTGCCTAAGGCCAGGGGTAAAGGCATCGCCTTTAGAGCCCTTACGTTTGCAATTAATCAAGCTTTTGCATCCGGATTAGCGGAACGGGCCTACGTTGAGCCTCACCCCGGCAACGAAAAGGCCCGGCAACTTTACAAGAGGCTGGGTTTTAAAGCAAAGCCCCGCCCGGATTATTTAGAGGAGGGGCAAACATATTTAGAACTAAGCAAAAGCCAGTGGAAGGCATAATGCTGTGCGCCTACTACTTCTTATTTGCTGTTGGAAGAGCCGATTGCACAGCCCCTTTGATCGCCTCTTTCTTACCTAAGGATCTTTAAAAAGAGGATGGGCTGGCTTTTTTGGCTTTTAGCAAAAGCGTTAAACGAGGTTTGAAGTATGAAAAGGCATTCTGTTTGGCAGTCCTAGTTTTAGTAATTGGATCCGTTTGCCCGCAGTAAATAAAAAAGTGTATAAATAGATTGACAAGTCAAAACGCACGTGTTATAATTCCGTTAAGCGCTGGTAATGTCCGATTATCTCCAGCGTAACAATGCTCAGGGTGAGCACGGAGCGGAAGGCTCCGGCCGTCAAAGGCCGGGGCCTTCCCTGGGCTTACGGAACGATTTGAGGTTAGAAGGCGTGAATTAAGGTTTTATTAAGTCTAAGATTGAGTTTAAATTCCAAAAATCAATTATTTTCCTAAGTCAGATGCTGTTTAAAGTTTCTTTAGAGGCGGTTTTGGATGTTCTTTAAAAAAGTTTAAAAAAGGGGCAGAAATAGTTTGACAAGTTAAAACTGTTATGGTATAATTCAGTTAGCATCCTAAGGATATGTTATATCCTTAGGGTGTGTGCTCAGGGAGAGCACTAAACGGAAGGCCTCAGTCATTAGCTGAGGCCTTCTCAACTCAGCGGCGAGTTCTCGAAAGCATAAGTAAGGGGAAACTTGGTTTTATCACGAACAAAGTTTTCTTTTATAAAAAATGAACGGGTCAGGCCGAAACTAGCAAAATTCCCCTTAGAATAGTATTAAGGACGATTTTGGGAATAACGGAAAACGATGTTTGGCAAGTTAAAATCGTAATGTTATCATTCCATCAATACCGCAAGGATTATCTCGACTTTTACAGTTAAAAAAAAAACCTCTGTGACACCTTGAAATGGGCGTTTTCAGAGGTTTTCTTTTCCCCAAAAAGCGTTGTATATTTTAGAATTCTTTCTTGCTGTCCGCCGCAAGTTGCCGCATGCCGCGCATCGTAATAGCTTAACCTGAACACATTATCCTTAACGTGGCATGCCTGGTACTTTCTCAGTGATTCGATTATCTGTTCCTGTGCAATAAAACAGGTGAGAAAATGGGCTTTGATTCCGGCCTCCAAGGACAAATGAACGGGACGGGTTTCAAGGTCGTGTTTTGTAATCCGAAAACTGCGTTCGATCTGCCAAAGATCGTGATATGTTCTAACTACCTTCGCAGCGGGCATCTTCGTTTCACTCGTAATAATTGCATAGTAGCCATCTCTTTTAGCAAAACTTTGGATTGCTTGGCCATCATTGCCAGATTTGATCCAAAGTCCGGGAGTAAGTGAATGACCTCTGTCACCAGTTCATCAAACATCTACTCAACATAGTGAGCGTATTTGGTACTCAGGCGCTTTAAAAATCCGGAGAAGGCCGAATCCGCATACTTCCCGCAAT
>JAAYRS010000105.1 GCA_012518645.1 Bacillota bacterium | reverse complement strand
ATGATCCTCATCTCCAAGTGCAAGGGTTTTTTAAATAAATCCGTTATTCCTTAGCACTATTATATCATAAAAACAGCTGTAAAGCACGTGTTTATCGGTATTTTAGGGTTGTTCAGCAGCCCCTACTTCAACGATAATGGCCTAATTCGGGGATGTTAATGGTTCATATCAGACGGACATAGAATCTAGAAGGCTTTAGAAGAGTTTTGCTACAAAATCCGATCCGGATAAGAAAGTGTCGCTTTAGTTGCCCCGCACAAGTGCCTTGTTTTTGTACGGAATTTCCAACTAGTATTGAACAAGCATTGATGAAGGGCAGCTGGCGCCTTCTTTTGGGACGGGCAAAGAAAGAGGGCCAATGATTTCCTTTAAATTTGCTGTTATGCTGGCGATTTAACGTCCTGGTTTTTCATACCTAAACGTACTAGTGTTGCAAGAATTGATTTTTAATTTGTCAAGTTTTGAAAGCCAAAGATAACGAGAGCATTACTGTAGAATATAATCTTATACGCCGCAAAAATGGTTAAAATGGCTTATATTGCTTGATTATAAAGAAACCCCCTTTATAATAAAGATATGGGTAGCCCTTACCCGCATCTCTAAAATAAAGGAGATAGAAAATGCAGGGTAAGGATACCACGAAATCCACAACTTTCTGTCATTAGATGCCTCAAAAGAAGAGTTTGAAACCAAGCAAAACGGGGAGGGTATGAGATGAAAGGGCGCGTTCCCAAGTGGTTAATTCATAGTCGTGACCTCCAAAAAGTGTTTCAAGCGCAAAGCGAATTGTATGATGCTTTAGAACCAATGGCTCAGCATTTAGAGGGGCTACAGCAATTGTACTTAGCGACTGAGATGATGAACAAAGCCAACTTCCTCCAAACACATTTCAAGCACCTCCAACTTTCCCCTAAGATTTTAAGCGAGCTGGCCGACATTCAAAAACAATTAGATGCGGGCATCGTTGATGATCGCATAAATGATCATCTAACAAGCCTTGCTTTGACAGCGGCCAAAATTGGGGAGTTCAGTAAGGAACAATCCCTTTTGTTTACACAAGTTGCTGAGCTATATGATTTGGGCAATCCGCTTAGGCAAATTCTAAATTCACAGAAGCTGCGTCAACATTTTGAGGACAAAATAGTCGCTCTTGGACCTCGCTTCTATCCGGACATTGAAAAAGGCGAGCTTGCGGGACAAGAAACAAAAATTGTCCTACGAGATTCCCAAGCCCCTGAAGATGTCATTGAGCTGGAAGCACTGCCCGGAATTTTCTGGGTGGAAGATGTGCTTTATGGGCTTAATGCAAAAGAACTTTTTGGTTTCTATAACCACCTGGCTAAATTTCCTTTTCTAGGTTTGGCGCACCCCGTTGGGCAGCGCATCTTAAAAGCCCTTAAAGATCTAAACTACCGAGAGGTTGAGGGTATTGATCTTTTTAGAGCCCGGGTAAGAGGGAAAGGAACAGCACCGTTTACTGAAGAGGAAATGTGGAACCCACCGATTAAAGATGCATCTTTTGGCCGAGCAAATCCCCCAGGCGTAAGTTATTTATATACCTGTGACACCTTTCAAGGTGCGGTAGCAGAGGTGAAAGACTCAAAAGAACCTATAACAGATGTGATTCATTGGCGGTTGGTGGAGAAAGTGAAAATGCTAGATCTATCAAGTAATGATTCAGAGTTGGTAAGGTTTTGTAACTTTGTTTCTGGTAGAGGGGCTTTTAAACCTGACTATTTAGTTCCAACCTTTCTGGCACAATGTATTGCCCTTAACGAAATTCCGCTGCTAAAGTTACCTAACGTTAGGTGTACCGGTACGATAAATTATATTTTCGTTTTTCATGAGCGAAGCTGGTTTGAAACAGTTGGTCATCAGGTTGATGTTTGAACATGTATTGCGGTTCTTAGTGTTTGTTAATATGGGTGGGGGCAAAAACCCATCCCTTGGTGGCGGATGAGGTGGCATAGAGGATAGTCTGTTTCACGTTAAAAAGCCTTTAATCGGGCTTCTCATAACGTGTTTGCGGTGGGGAAGGCATGTTTCAATAAAAGGGCCTATGAAATGTTAATTGATATAAGAAAGCAGGATAGAAATTTCGATGTAAACTCCGAGTTTTTCCCTCTGTATAGGGCCTAAAGCTAAAGCGCTTATTGGCGGGGTAGGTTTTATGATTGCAACGTTGTTCGCTTTAAATTAAGCATGTAGGGTTGTCCTGCAACTGAATGGCCGCAAGTTGATCCTTGTGAAGATGAGGGGAGATATTTTTGGGCAAAAATATGCGGCTTTGAAATCATTAAGCGGCTAGTATGTCACTTAACCGTGGTGGAAGGCACTATTGGATAGCTGAAAACTTAAAAAGACGAGGCTGTAATCCGATGATATTTAGCGCTAACACACCTCAGGCCCGGCGTCAAACTAAATTTAAAACCTTCTAGAAAACTGGCTAACCGAAGGGCCGTTAGAGCATCGAGTGAATATGGAAAACGGATTTAAAATATGGTTACATTGCCGGGCTCCATAGATATCTCCAAAAAGGGAGGACGATCTGGTCATGATGGATCACGTTTTATATTTTAAAAACTTCCCTATGGGAACAGAAATTCAAATTGCGGGCTCGTTTGTATATCTTGGTCTTCAAGAGTTTAATCGTCTAAAATCCTTTTATCATGAAGACGAGGTTTTTCCAATTTTGTATCATATTGCTGTTGGAATTGAGCGATTACAAAAAGTGTTAGTGGTGCTTACAGAAGAAATAACGGTTATTGACCGCGAAAAAGTTGAAGAAAAACTTCAAAAGCTTGGACATCGGCATGTGGCCCTTCACAACAGGATAAGAGAAAAAACATTCGTAGAATTTACGAGCTTGTCCTAGATGCCGTGGAATTTGAGTGACGTAATATTACGCTGTTTCACTCTCTTTTGCTTCGCCGTCCGGTAGAGAAGTTAACCGGTTTATCTCGGCAATCAAAATTCCTACGGAGCGAT
>JAAYRS010000104.1 GCA_012518645.1 Bacillota bacterium | reverse complement strand
CGCCCCCCCCCCCCGCTTATCCGCCAAAATAGTCTCTTCCATATAGGTATTGAATCGCTTTATCAACTCCCGCAAAAAAGCGCCTTTTGTTACCATAGTTCCAACCTCCTATCAAAACAAGTAACTTGTTGTAGCCCAAGACGATCTTATTGGACTCGGTTGAAAGCTATTGTCTTGAGATAGTTTAGTTAGCCACCTCTTCCTCACCGTCAAATATAGATAAATCCAACCGATAACAAGTTTAAGCCAAGGTGATTTTAACATGATCGCTCATGTTATTAAGATAAAAAAACATTTCCTCGCGCGATGAAAAATCCATGAGCATCACACCTAATAATTCTCCGGCGTTATCAAACTTCTTTATGTTGTCGCCAGCTTCTTTATTCATTACGATTTTCATGATGTGGGGCGTGATCGCTCCACTGAAGTCAACTTGTTTAAAAACACCATCTTCGTGGGAATGAAGCACATAAGTTGACATCCACTTAGATATATGCGAACTCAGCAGGGTAAAGCGCTCACCGAGCGCGGAATTAACCGTTGCCTCAACAGTATCCACACCCGTAGCAAGGCGTAAAATTTCTGGTATCTGATTTCCACCGCTTCGCGGATTTAGCTCAATGAGATATAATAGACCGTTCTTATTGAACATAAGTTCAACATTGAACGGACCTGATTGAATTTGCAACAACGAAAGAAGTCGGTGTATTACTGTATCTACTTCCTCGAATTGTTTTTCCGTAATGGATGAGGGATACCTAGTGCCAACGGGAATAAAATCACTAATTTTTTTATTCCTGAAAGAATCCATCAGGCCCCAAAATACAACGCGACCATCCATCACGAATATATCGCCACCGATCATGTAATCATGTGCCTTTTCAATATATTCTTCTATCATCACACGCCCCGTTTTTGAGAACGATACGGCTTTTTCAAACGCCTTGCGCAATTCTTCGATGGCATCTATTCTGACGACCCCTCTACTCCCTGATGAATCAATAGGTTTTACCATTAAAGGAAACTTAAACCCTGAAATCAATCGTCGGGCCAAATCGCAATTTGACACATCTATAAATCGGGGATAATTAAACCCGTTTTTCTTTAAAAATTTCCTAAACAAATCTTTCCGGCATAGAATTTGAATGGATTCATATGGATTAGCGGGTAAATTAAGGGCATTCGCTACGTACGCCGAAACTGGCATGGCAGGTTCTGAATTAGTAACAATACCATCAATGGATTCTTTTTTTGCCACGTCCAAAACCGCATCGACATCTAAAGTGCTTACACAATAAAAGGTATCTGAATATTGCTTTCCTATGTTATCTGGCGCGTAATCACACAGCACAACATGATGACCCAAATATTTCGCTTTTGTAATTAGTGGTAGCTGATTCTTTGAACCGCCTAATACCATTAGTTTTTTCATCTTAGCTGTCCCCATTTATCTTTTTTGTAGCTGAAAAAGCACTTCCCCTATCCTATTCATTTCATTCGCTCCGTATCGCTGGTCACAAGGAATGGCTAAAATACTATCGTATATCTGATTTACTGTTTCGGAGACACGTCCGCAACAATACTTGGGTTTAGACCAAATAATAGGGCAGTAGATATCTTGTTCCGCCAATAATCGCTGTAAAACTTTTCGGTTTCCTTTCACGTAAACTGGGAAATAAAGCGGCGTTATTTCTGGAGGCAAAGACCCAAAAACCGGTTCTACAAGGTCGTTGACATCTTCTGCAATCTCCAGCAATTGTTGATAATTCTGCTTTCTGGTTTTTCGTAAAGTGTTGATATGAAGATTATCCTGAACCTTCCGGGATACCTCGCTCATTGCGTAGTACCCTCTTTGGCTTTTCAGAATTTCCTCAGCTTCTCTAAAAAGTTGAAGGAAATATGTTTTCTCCCCTTTACCCTCACACATGTACAAATATTTTGCATGAAGTGCTTTTAACTTCGCCTCTTCTAGTTTTAAATCCACATGTTCAGGCTTATATTTAAAAGTTACACTTGTACTAACCGCGAAACCCCCGTCGGGATGCGGACCCCACTTTCTAAAACTACCTATGTAGAAGTCTGCAGACAGGCGATTGTATTTTGAATAGAGGGTCTGAGTTATATCTTCTATTACTACAACGCCCATATCCCTAATGAGTTTGACAGTTTCCCTTACGGATTTCAAGGTGTTAAATCCAAAATAACTATGAAACAACACAACAGAGGGGTCCTGTTCCTTAACCAACTTGGTCAAATGATGTGCGTTACACTCTAGACGCTCATCGATTTCGTAAAAATGTATTTCGTAACCAGCATTCAAAAACGGTTCAATCACCGAATAGCACGTAAACGGTGGAAGAAGTGCTGTTTTTTTACTGCTCACTATATGATCCAACACGTAGGAAATAGCACTTCTTCCCGTTGATAATAGAACAGCGTCAAGGTACTTAAGCCCTAGAAAATTCAACGGCACTTCTTTGCCATACGGTATGTTTTCCCGGTTTAACCAAAAGTCGCTACCTATCTCCTTAATCATGACGCACACCTTCAAACTCTTTCGCTCTGTATTTATTAAAATCGCCAGGTGTTGTGCCGTCCTCAAAATCACTTACATCGCTTCTTTTAAGCACCTTGATTATCGTTTTGAACATAATGTTTAAATCCATGGCAAACGATATATTTTCAACATAATAAACATCAAACTCAAACCTTTCTTCCCACGGCAATGTATTTCTACCGTTAATCTGAGCCAATCCGGTTAGCCCCGGCACTACTTCGTGACGCCGCCTTTCTCTATCAGTATAATAAGGAAGATAATTAACAGAGAGTGGCCTTGGTCCAACAAAACTCATATCCCCTTTCAGAATGTTCCACAGCTCCGGTAGTTCATCCAATGAGGTTGAGCGCAAGAACCGTCCAAAACGAGTTAAGCGATCTTTTATGGGCAATAGTGTTCCTTTTTCATCCCGTTCGTTGGTCATTGTGCGAAACTTGTAGATAGTAAAAATTTTTTCGTTTAGCCCGGGACGTTGCTGTTTGAAAATCACTGGGCTGCCTAACTTAATGCGTACTAAAATAGCTATAACTAAAAGCACTGGGCTGAGTACAATAAGCCCAACAAGTGCCATGATAAAATCAAATGGTCGTTTAAAATACTTACGGTACACGAACTAACAACCCCTTAATAACCTGAGCAACCCTTTGTAGGTCTTTCTCAGTCATCTTCGTATCGCTTGGTAGGCAAAGCCCGTTTTGAAAGATCTGTTCAGCCACACTTTTGCTTTCTTTTAGTGTGATAAAATCGTGCTTTTCGTAGTAAGGCTGCAAATGCATCGGTTTCCAGATCGGCCTTGATTCAATGTTTTCCTCTTCAAGCGCGTTGATTATATCAAGTGGTTTGAGATTGTTATTCTTTAGAAGGACGCTGCTCAACCAGAAATTGGGCTCATCGTAATCCTGGACGGGCATCATTTCTATTTCTTCTATATCTTTAAGGGCCTCTTTGTAATATTCGTAGATGTACTTCTTCTTTCTTACCCGCTCGTCCAAGACTTTGAGCTGACCCCTGCCAATGCCGGCACAGATGTTGCTTAAACGGTAATTATAACCAAGCTCACTGTGTTGGTAATGTGGTGCAGGATCCCTAGCCTGTGTTGCCCAAAACTTAGCTTTTTTAATGTACTCTTCATTATCGGAAACGAGCATGCCGCCGCCTGAGGTCGTAATAATTTTATTGCCGTTAAAAGAATAAACACCAAGGTCGCCAAAAGTACCGGAGGCCTTCCCCTTATAATATGTACCTAGGCTTTCCGCGGCATCTTCCAGAAGCGGAACATCATATTTTTTGCAGATATCTAAGATAGGATCGAGATCAGCTGAAAAACCATAGAGATGGACTACAATAACGGCTTTAGGTTTTTTCCCTAAACTTATGTACTTCTCAAATGCCTTTTCTAACGCTTTAGGGCATAAGTTCCAAGTCCAATCACTGTCAATAAAAACAGGAACAGCCCCTTCATATCTTATGGGATTAGCAGTGGCGGAAAAAGTAAGAGATTGGCAAAAAACATAATCACCGGGCCCGACCCCCAAAGCTTTTAGGCCCAAATGAATAGCTGCCGTTCCGGAGGATAGAGCGACAGCGTTTTTAACACCGACCTTTGCGGCCAGTTCTTTTTCAAAACCATCAACGTTAGCCCCTAAAGGAGCGATCCAATTAGTATCAAAAGCCTCTTGTATGTATTCTAATTCATAACCCTCTTTGCTCATATGTGGTGACGCCAAATAAATCCGATTTTCGGAATTATAGTTCACTACACCCCATCCCCCTACGAAAAATGGACATTTTCTTATATATTCCATGAAATACGGAAAAGTCCTGCTTGAAACCGAATTCACACAGCACATCGGTAAACCCCTTATATGCAGGTAGTTTATACTAAATTTCACAAATCATCTTAAATTGTTTCGATAAAGACCATCTGCCCCAGCCGGATTTAATCACCCCAATTCAACACAAAGAGAAACAGCACCCGAGAAACATGTAAAACGCATGTTTAAAAACTTGAAAAGAAAGGATTTCAGCGGAAAATCAATGCCGTCCTTATCAATTAGACTATTTCTTTTTGCAAACGATGGTTCAGCGGGACATTGAAACCAAGGAACGCAGGAAAGTTAATCCCCCGGGGTAGAAGTTAATTAAGTCCAAGAACGCGAAAGGCCCCGCCGTGGGGCCCTTCGCGTAACAATTCCCTGAGTGTAAGTCGAGGTCAGATACTTGTATCACCCCTCAACATATTTGAATTATAGCATGGGGTATTAAAGCTCGTCAAACCACTTTCTTTGCCCTTTGTAGGAAGGATGAGTGGTCGTGGACTGGCTCAGAGTTATTTTCGTGCTTTTCCCATTTTTTCTTACGAACCTTCAGAATAGCTGTTTTAAGTTCTTTTAAGACAAGGGTTTTTTCAAGAAGGTTTTATATTCCAATCTTACGCCAAGCCTTAAAAGCAACCAGCTCACTGTCATAATCCTTTCCTAATTTCGGCCAAAACCATGGAGGCATGCAGGGATGCCTAAGACGTGGTCCAGCCTTTCAGTAAACTCAGCTGAAATAGATAGGATTGAAGCCTTTAACCGCCTTAGAAACAAAGTGTTCGGTCCTATCCGTGCCGACAGCTCTTTAGAACATTTCCCGCTCAGCTAGTGTCCCTATTACGTCCGGATAAATGATTCGGCTGCAGCGTAAGCTGGAAGACTTCTTACTAGATACTCGACCGCTTCCCCTTGATGGTACTTGAACCCATTTTAACGATTACCCTTATAAATCGCTGGCAAGTAATTTGGAGTCCCGGCGATAATTACTACTTACATCCCCAGCAACCGAGCCTTTAAAATAAAACTAACGTTGGCCCTTCTCTAATTCACTTAGTGCCAATCAGCTTGGGCAGCCATGAGATCCCTGCACAGGAGAATATGCTGCGCCAACATTGATTGCTAAGCCTGATTTCCAAGGCTGTTATGGGCAAGTTTCTATCATCAGTAGGTAAAAATGTTCTGGGGGTCTTTATTCCGACGTTGAACAGTGGACGGCCGCTGATTGTACCCTGGCACTAGACAAGTATTACCCCCCAGGCCGCGTGTTTAGGCGATCTCTGCCGGAAGTGCGTTCTAGAAAGATAACAATAACGCTTATGGTTTCTTTTCCCCTAGCAGCAATGGGAACAAGCAAGGACGTTTGTCCGGCGCGTGTAGCCGGATCGTGCAAGTTCAAGCTGTAACGCGGGTTGAAATGTTTTAGTTTCACCCTTAGCGAGGTTTTTTGCTCTAATAACCTGATCGTAAAAAACGCAGAAAAGCCCTTTTCGTCAAAGACATGGATAGATAACGCTAAATACATTCTGTGATTTCCATCTTTCTTTTTTACAGCCGAGCCGGTAACAGGTAGGCACTCTAACAGATAGGCTGCCTACAGCCCACTCTTGGCTGACCATGCTGATTAGGGGAGAACCAGCCAGCTACTGCGGAAGACAATGCCCCTGTCACTGGGCGTTTTGCGATCATATGATCACTTTCTTCCTTTATATCTTCCTGCAAAAACACGCTGTTTTCCGCAGGCAAATTATCGGCAGTATGAGCTTGGGTCCTTAGCGCTTAACAGTAATTGCAATGTTGCAGCCGCGGATAGGCTTTTTCCGCGTTCCCCCGGTTAGCTGGAGAATTTTGCATTCTACCTTTAAGCCTGCCGCAAGATAGCCGAAAACCTGCTTTGACAGATGAGAACGTATGTGGCCTATCTGTTGGCCGTTCCTGCGGCAAATTGCCACTGCATAAGGGTGCCCCTTAATTGGCTGCGGGCGTAATAAAAGAGTGTCACCTCGCCTGCATTTTTTTAAAATCCGCTGCCTGGATCTGCCATCGGGGTTTTTAAAGGTAACGCCGGCTACTTTTGATTTAATTACATAGTCCTCTCTTTTACTTTTACCATTACCTTTAGTTTTTTTAAGCTGTTGCCGCTTGCTTGTTCGTTTCTTTAAGAGAAACGATGTCAGAATTCCCGCTCCAATCAACTTCCAACCCACCGCCATCCCCCCTTTTTACTTGCTTTCACCGTAAGCCTCAAAGCAAACACACCTAGCTACTCCATCCTATTAATGGGGTAATGAACGCATCAGCCGGAAAGGAATTATTTTCAATGGAGGAAACCATGGAAAGAGCACCTCTTAGACCTTAAGGCCGGCGGATTAAGCGGACTAGCTTGGAGCAAAGAACAAGGGATCCCTGTAAATCAAGTATGCTATCGGACAAAAAAATTTAGATCAAGACCCACGGAAAAACCTGACGGCAAACGTTCGATTGGGCTTGAGTTTGTTTCCCCGAATGATACAGGAATTTCCATCAGTATTTAACATGTATCCTAGCCATAAAATGGGGGTTAACCACCGGGTTTTGGCCGAGATTACAAAGCTTCTCCTAATGCGGATGGCAGCTTGGGCGGATTGGTTGAACAGTCTTTGCCGGGGAGATTAAATACTTAATCAGCTGTATCCCGGCGGGAGCATAATGATGTTCGTCTGAGCCCTTGTGCCTAGATTCTTATGGCAATCAAGCCCAAGGATACGCCTCATTAAAGCTACCTGCCATGCTTGTGCTCTTCTGCCGGAAACATCCTGTGGACTTCACAGCGCGCTGCTGGATAGGGCAGCTTTGATTGGCCACTCTAATAACACAGTTAAAGGGCTTTCTGAACTTAAATCTCAGGTTTGGATTATTAAGGGGTTTTAGTTGGGATCACTATTTTGCCTGACCTGCGATAAGCTTAAGGAAGTTGAAGTCACATCGGTAGAAAAGTCTTACATTATCGAAGATGAACAATAACTGTTTCAACGGAAGTGCCTTAGTCGCAAATGAAGAAGCGTCATGAGAAATAACCTGCCATAGGAACAATAACGGATGATCGTGTACCGCCATAATTAAGGAGTTAGGCACTGACAAGATTTTTGAA
Source organism: Bacillota bacterium (assembly GCA_012518645.1). Classification (GTDB taxonomy): domain Bacteria; phylum Bacillota; class Limnochordia; order Darwinibacteriales; family Darwinibacteriaceae; genus JAAYRS01. Next base: position 2,507 of record JAAYRS010000104.1, on the reverse strand, counting down.
CACGCCCTAAAATAGAAACGCAAACAAATAATAAAAGGGTACAAATAGCTTGAAGAAAGGCAAGGCTGCATCGTGAATAATATTCCACTTTTGTGGAGGTGGTCATTATTACAAGTCTTTTAGGCCTTCCTTGCAGTAAAGTACATGGCCCATAATCGTATATACGGCCTATACTGCCCTCTGGACGTAGATAAGACTCTTTTTGAGAAACACCTAGGGCTGGCCAGAGCATTTGTGCATAAGTCGTTTTTTTATCTCGTTGAAATCGTAAATCGTTAGGCTATGGCCTAACTTACTTGGGATCTCCTCCTCTGCGATAGAGCTCATTTGCATAGTGGCTAACGCTACACGGCCGTAAGTAAATATATCCTCCACAAGTTTATTCACACAACCCATATAATCTAATTTCCGTGACGCTCGATTGTCACCTGCTAAAAAATTACTCAAATTAAATTTGCATTCCAGTAACTCCGCCAAGTCAAAGGCACTATTTTTGAAGCCAAGGTCGAGATTATGGTTGCCGCATTTTATTCTACCTGATTCGCCCAGCACTACACATTTACACAGTTTAATTACTCGATCCAAATTCACAGGTTCATAAAACGGGCCTATACAACAACAAATGTACTCCAAAAGGTCACCTCCGGGGTTCCCGGACTTATCAATATCATACTTAGTAAAGCGAATGATTAATGCCTTAAATTCCGTGGTCAAAGAACCGAATTTAATCATATCGAGATGCACAGTTTCCATCAAAATCGGTCCCAGTTGCTTTTCCAGATACCCATCTATGTCTTTTAACTGGGCGGCCTCACGGAGATCTGTCTGCTTAACATACCTCGTCAAAGGGTAAAAATATCCCGGGTTCGTCAAAACAAAATCCCCTAATTCCCGAATTTCCACTGGGGGTAACCATGGATCATTAATTCCTTTTAAAATTATACTGCCCACTGGCCTTCACCTAATAACCTTATAGGGTTCTATCACTAAGGGCGGAAATCCCATTCTAGTAGTTAGAGAGCTGATGATTTCCCCCGCATAAGGCCAGCTGTTAAGGGGAGGGTTGTTTTGCAAAAAGATCTTTTTCATCTAGCTCAATATGGCTTTTACTAACGTACACAAGCATAAAATCACATCTATACTAAAAACCATATCATCTTCATTATGGATCTTTGTATGGAAACTTGCTTTTACTAGGATTTGACCTCAGGTGAAACAATCTCAAAATCGGGCCTTAAATCCACTGTCCATCTTTCTCCAACGGGCTCTGGCTCACGACTACACATCAAATCCACTAGATAAATCTGTTGCAGACTAATTCCTTCAATAAAATCAGCGTGTCGCTCCCTACTCATGAAATCACCTCATAAGGAAAATCACCGTCTACACCAAAAAAGACCGGCTACCCCAGTCTCCTCAGCTTTAATATCTATTTTTCCTTCTACAAACCAATGCTCTGCCGGAATCAAGTTACTCGGAGGTTCAACCTCTTTTCTTTTTTCCCAGGTTAGGGTCTGTAGGATAAACCTCATTTTCCCCGGAATCTCCTTGAAAAAGTCCAACAAAATATCCGGTTCTACCCCCGATTCCCAATATCTAATTGCAAGTAGTTCGTGTTGTTTGCTTAATTCCACAAGGATCTTTCTCAAGCGCTCTTTCTTCACAGTATCGAGTTTTTCCAACAAAACGGTGAGCTCGTTTTCGTAATATTCAAACTCCTTATCAATCATATTAAACTTTGCCTTAAACAACTCGTTATAGGCGGAACTTTCCCTTAGCTTCGCTTCAGCATCCTTCCTTTTATTAAACCATTCCGTGTAGATGTAGGCAAAGTCCACGACTTTATAATGAGCGTTTTCGAGGTGTAATTCATGGCAATCTCTCCCTTCCACGCAGAGTCATCCCAAAACCATATTTCGAACCCGTCAGAACCGTGCACGTCGCCCATGCCCCCTTGAATTTTCAGCAGTAGTGTATCCACATACACTAACGTCTTGTACTACAGCGATTCGCCTACAGGCCCGCGCGTGGTGGCTTTTGTTAGCCTTATTATAACCAAGAAAATCAATTTTTGAAAACATATCCGATTTCGGATAGAGAAGAAAGAAATCTGATAGGCACGTTTTTTGGTAGTGAGGTTTAGACAATGCCTTGGTCAGCCAAATATGTGAGGGACCAGTAACGAGCATTCCCAACAATTTCAATGTTCACCTGAGGCGAAAGGAACCGAAGGTGCGGCAGTAAATAGCCACCGCATTTTTTAATTTACCCACCAAAAACCCATTCAAGCTCGGCTAGTCATCATTTGATTGATTCAGAGTAAAGCGAAATCACAAAGCCTATTCTGAAATTATTTAAAAGGGCAACCGGAGGGTGTCAAGATCTCGAGGCCTCTTTTTTTATTTGCCAAGCAAAACCGCTTTCTATCACAGGTGGGCCTTAAGTAACACCTAAGAGCACCTTGCTGCAAAGTAATACCGGCCAACCCTTAATTTTTTGTGGCGGGG
>JAAYRS010000103.1 GCA_012518645.1 Bacillota bacterium | reverse complement strand
CGGGTTGGTTAGCGGGGGGTAGTCAGCGGTGGAAACAATTCGTGTTTTGGTGGCTGATCAAGATCTTGTCTTTCAAAGAGAAGTCCAAGATTATCTTCGTTTAGACCCCCTTTTTCAATGCGTTGGCAGTTTGGGGGACGGCCGTAAAATTTTAGAAAAAATCTTGAAGGTCAAACCGCATCTATTACTCTTAGATGTGGAGCTTCCGCCGGAAGGGGGGCTTCCGGTCCTAAAACAGGTTCGGGAAAATTGGGACGCTGCTCAGCTTTCCGTTATTGTGATCTCCTTTGTACAAAACGAAGCTATGTTAAGCAGGGCTTCCCGCCTGGGTGCCGATTATTATTTACTAAGGCCTTTTCCGCTAGAAATACTATCCGCCAGAATCAAGCAATTGTTTGGGGATGCAATTTTGGCGCCGTCCCTTTCTTATAGTTGGCAACAGGTGCATAAAATTTGTATCCGCTATTTCGATTTGCTTGGGGTTCCCCCTCACTATAAGGGTTACCGTTATCTTTTGGAGGGGGTTTGGCTTGTTTGCAGCCATCCGGAATGGCTGAATTCGGTGACGGGCAAATTGTATCCTGAAATTGGCAAACGCTTTAATACAAGCGGGGCTCAAGTGGAGCGGGCTATGCGCTATGCTTTAAGTGTGACCTGGGAACGGGGTGCCATAGAGCACTTGTATCAGGTTTTTCCTTACGAGAGCACGGAATCTAAAGGTAAACCCACAAACTCGGTTTTCATAGCTAAAATGGCAGATTTGGTTAACTTAGAGTTGAGCGGCCCCTAGGCGGCCTTTGCACCTTTGCTTAAGCGCTCCGGATTGGTACGGGGATCCGCCCACTAATTTGGTTAAAACGCATACTTAATATACATATTAAGAGGGAGGGAACACTAATCCTTCTCTTTTATTTTTGGGGGAGGCAGTTCAGTGCGGGGAAAAGTGCGCTTGGGTAAAAGAACCAAGGAGTTGGCTCCTCTTTTGGAGGCCAAGGAGATAGCCGTCATTTGCCACCGAGATCTTGATGCCATTGGGGCAGCTGGGTTAATTGACGCCAAGGCGGGGGCTGTGATTAATGCATCTTCTTCTTTAACATGCCGGTTCCCCAATTTGGGTCCGAGGCTTCTTTTTGAACAGGGTATTCTCCATCTGGACTGCGCCGGGCGGCATCTTTTTGAAATCCTGGAAGACGGGGATATTATTGAAATCGAAGGAAGAAAAATTATTCACAAGGGTGAAGTAATTGCCGTTGGCCGCGTTGTTACCGGCCACCTTGTTGCCGAGAGAAAAAAATTTTCGGATTTAAACCTACCCGCAGAACTAGATCGCTTTGTTGCCAATACCTTGTGCTACGCCCAAAAGGAAAAAAGAGCCCTTTTGGGTAAACTTATTTTCCCCGCCTTGGACATTAAGTTTCAAGATAAAACAGTGGTTGTAGTGGTTAGAGGCCTAGGGTACAAAGAGGATTTACAGATTCTTACTCCTTTTATCCAAGAGGCCAAGCCGATTCTAATGGGCGTAGACGGAGGGGCAGATGCCTTATTGGGTTTTGGGTATACCCCTCATTTAATCGTGGGAGATATGGATAGTGTGAGTGATGCCGCCCTAAAATCGGGGGCCGTTTTGGTCGCTCACGCCTATCAAAGCGGAGAATGCCCCAGTGCAGAAAGGCTTCTTCGGCTGGGTTTAAACTTTCACCCCGTATCTATCCCCGGCACCAGCGAAGATTTAGGGTTACTGCTAGCCCATGATCAGGGGGCGAGCCTTATTGTTCTGGTCGGTTCCCATTCGCATATGATCGACTTTTTAGAAAAAGGCCGCCGGGGTATGGCTTCAACCTTTTTGACTAGGTTAAAGATAGGCCCGATTTTGTTAGATGCCAAAAAAGTGAGCGAACTTTACCGTGCCGGGACTAGTTGGAGTGTTGCCGCTGTAGTGTTAGCAGCCTTGATTCCCATTCTTGTCTTTATTGGTTTAGCTTCACCCTGGAAGCACTATTTCCGCCTATTGTGGCTGCAGTTGAGACTGATTGTGGGGTGGCGTTAAATGCACTTGGGATTTCGCTATCATTTGGCCTCTTTAATGGCGGTTTTTTTAAGCCTTGTTTTAGGAATCTTAATTGGAGGAGCCCTGTTTCAAGATAGTGTTTTAGTGGAGGAACAAGGGTTAATAATTTCCGAAATGGAGGGGCGTTTTCAAAATCTCCAGTCCAATTTAACTATTTTAGAGGAACAGCTGGATTTTAGCGAAAAAAGCTGGCACGAAATTCGGGATCTCTTGATAGAAGGCAGTTTGGAAGGAAAATCAATTCACCTTGTGGATTTGGGTGCTCAGCGGGGTTTAGGTCCGGTGGAAAAGGTTTTAAAGGCTGCCGGCGCCAGCCCCTTGCGCCTTAAGGCCGGGGACTTAGAAAGCCTTTCTGTCTCTGATGGGCTGTTTCTCTTAGTTCAATTAAACGATGATGAAATTCCCCCTAAGGTTCTTTTGGATCTGGAAAGATTGGTGTCCCAGGGCACGCATCTTACTTTTGTCTGGGGCAGCGGACAGCAGCCGGCCTTGGCCCGGCTGCCCTCAAGCCTGCAAATAGATTGTGTGGAAACGGTTTGGGGGGAGATCGCCCTAATTCGAGGTTTGATAGGGGAGAGCATTGGGCACTACGGTCTTTGGCGAAATGCCCTGGGGTTATTTCCGTGAAAGTAGCCGCTTTAATTCCCGCTTATAATGAGGAGAAAGGCATTGAGGCAACTTTATCGGCGGTTAAAAGGATTAAAACCTTAGACAAAATAGTGGTAATTAACGATGGTTCCGTCGATGATACCGCCGCTATTGTTTTGCAAAATCCGGGGGTTTCCCTTCTTAGTTTGCCCCGCAATTCCGGGAAGGGGGCCGCTTTAAATTTTGGCTGGCGCCGGACTGAGGCCGATGTCTATTTGTTATTAGACGCGGATTTGGGTGAAAGCGCTTATCATGCTCAAAGGCTGTTGACCCCCGTCTTACTCAAGGAGGTCGATATGACAGTGGCTTGTTTTGATTCCTGCCAAGTTAGCGGTCCGGGCCAAATGGGCTTCGGTTTGGTGCGGGGCCTAGCGGCCTTCGGGATACAGTTTTTGACCGGACGCAGGGTGGCCAGCCCCCTGTCCGGACAAAGGGCGGTCACCGCCCATGTTTTACGCAGCTTAGGAGGCTTCTTCCCTGGATTTGGGGTGGAGATCGGCTTAACTGTGGGGGTTATCAAAAAGGGATTCCAGTTTCAAGAAATTGCCCTTCCCCTGAAACACCGCGCTTACGGCAGGGGTGTAAGGGGAATCGTCCACCGGGGCGGGCAGTTAATTGATGTTATCGAAGCCCTTTGGCGCTGTTGGTGTAAAGGAAGGGACTGGAAATGATTGCAGCCCTTGCCTTAATTATCCTCTCTTATTTTTTAGTTCCGCTTCTTGCTCCCGTTCTAAGCGGCCAAAGCAGGAAAAATTATCGGGGGCGGTTTGTTCCCACTGGGCTTGGACTGGCCTTTATTCTCCCAGCAGTAACTGTTATGCTAAGTTACCATAGAAGTAATGAAGACAGTCTCTTTTTTGCAGTCCTGGTTCTGTTTTTTGCCCTTCTAGGATTGGTCGATGATTGTTTTGGTCATTCCGGAAAAAAAGGTTTCCGGGGCCATTTTAAAACAGAAGGGCTTTCCACCGGCGGGTTAAAGGCGGTGGGGGGCGGGGCAATCTCTTTGCTAATTGGTTTCTTTTACGCTTCCAGCGGATGGGAAGGGGCCCTTAACGGTCTACTGATCGCCTTAAGTGCCAATTTCATAAATTTGTTAGATCTGCAGCCGGGACGGGCGGGTAAATTTTCAGTTGTTTTAGGTATGCTATTATTTTTAGGGCGGCCTGCCCCCCTACAACCGCTTTTATGGCTGCAAGCGGCTACAATCGGCTATCTCCCTTGGGATCTAAAAGGCTTGGTTATGATGGGGGATACCGGTTCCAATCCATTGGGGGCTGCTTTGGGCTTGGCTTTGGTCCTGGCTCTTCCTTGGTTTGGGCGCCTTTTAATTGTCCTGGCCCTGTCAGCTTTAAATTTAGGTGCAGAGCGCTGCTCATTTTCTGCCATCATTGAATCTAATAGGTTCCTGCGTTTTTTGGATCAAATCGGACGCCGTTCTTAACCGCGGAAGAAGGATCTACTGTCAGGACGTGGAAGATTAAGAACTGAATATGGGGGAGTGAGTGTTCAATGCGCAATTTCTTTTTGGCCTTGGCAGCGTTCTTATTCTTATTTACTATTGCCAAAGCAGGTTCACAGCCTTCCTATACGGTACAGCCGGGGGATACGCTTTGGGAGATCGCTTTAGCCCACGGGGTATCTTGGCAGGAACTGGCCCACCTTAACAAAATTAAAGACCCAACAAAAATGCAGGCAGGGATCACCCTGCGCCTGCCATCTGATCTTACCCCTCTTGTGCTTCGCTCCGATGGCTCCTTTTACGAGCCCAGCAGGCAGGAAAAAGAGCTTTTGGCTAAGTTGGTATGTGCCGAAGCACGCGGTGAATCCTTAGAAGGGCAGATAGCGGTGGCCGCCGTAGTTCTCAATCGGGTGCGCAGTTCTACTTTTCCCGATAGTATTTGGGATGTTATTCATGAACCGGGCCAGTTTACCCCTGTCGAATACAATCTCCTTTCCAGCGAAGCTTGTGAAGCGGGTCTAATGGCGGTGAACAGGGCGCTGCAGGGGGAGGATCCCACTTCAGGCGCCCTCTTTTTTTATAACCCGTCTACAACCCGTTACCGGGACTACTGGAAAACCAAACAGGTGATTAAAAAAATCGGTAATCATAACTTCACCTTATAGATGAATAGGAATACACGAGGGGTGATCAGATGCGTGTATTCGTTCTGCAAGTGAAGCGCCGGTACTTGATTTTAGTTATCCTGTTAGTTTTTTTTAGCCTTCTTCCCCAAACGCAACGGCCTTCCATATTATCCGTTTTTGCACCTGATAGGCTAATTCCCATCTACAGCGTCCAAACAGAGCAAAAAAAGGTAGCCATATCTTTCGATGCTACCTGGGGCACGGAGTTGACAGATGAGATTTTAGAAATATTAAGTACCCACGAACTTAGCACGACTTTCTTCCTAGCAGGCTACTGGGTAGATAAGCACCCCGAATACGTAGTGAAAATCGCCGCCGCGGGGCATGAAATAGGTAACCACAGTTATTCACACCCCCATTTAAATTCCTTAGACGAAAAGGGCATTAGCTATGAGTTGGTAAAAAACGAGAATTTGATTCAGGATCTGACCGGGCAGCGAACTTCCCTTTTCCGCCCGCCTTTTGGGGAATACTCCAATAAGGTGATCTCTACCGCCTCTTCTTTAGGTTACTACACCATTCAATGGTCTGTGGATTCTTTGGATTGGAAGAACCTGACCAGCGGCGAAATTTATGAACGGATTATGGCCCAAATTAAGCCCGGAGATATTGTTTTATTCCACAACGCCGCCCCCGGTACGCCCGGGGCAATCCGCAGGATCATCCCGGATCTATTGGCGCAAGGTTATGAAATAATACCCGTTTCTCAACTGATCTATAAAGGCGAGTATTACATAGATCATACTGGGAGACAGTATCCGGGGAAGGGAGGCCGGGGCTGAATGCGGCGCGGTTTTTCCATGATAATTACTAAGAAAAGACTTTTCTCGGTGTTCTTCGTACTCTTGGTGTTGGGCTTGGCCTTTTGGGGTCCGAAACTGTTGAACCTAGGCCAGCGCCAACTTTTTGGTGTAAAAAAAGGAGTATGCTTGGAGGGCAATCTCTTAGCAGGCCTTTTAGCAGAAGAACTATACGATGCGGTGGCCAGTATCGGGGAAAGTTATCATGTTCAGGTCCAAAATGCCGCGTGGGATTGGGATTCAGGGGCGGTCAGCGCGGAAGTGGTGGGCCAAATCGTGGATATTCCCGCAACGGTCGAGGCCCTTTTAGAGGCACCCGCTTACGCGGAATTAAATCTGGTAACCCTAACCATCCTTCCTTCCATTACTGCGGCCCATTTTAGCCCCTATTACCGGGGTCCAAGAGAGGAACCTAAAGTGGCCCTAATGATCAACGTTGATTGGGGTAATGAATTTATTCCTGGTATACTCGAGGTTTTAGCACATTACAACGCTGAAGCAACTTGGTTTTTAACGGGTAGGTGGGCATCTGCGGCCCCGGAATTAGCAAAGCAAATTGCCCTGGCCGGCCACGAAAGTGGCAATCACGGCGGCTGGCATGGTATGGCCGGTAAAATGAATCGGGCCGAAGTGACCAGGCTTGTCCTGGAAGGGGAAGAGAAAATCATGGCTGCAACGGGGCAAAAACCGTTAGTTTTTGCCCCCCCAGCCGGCGATTTTAATGAACAAACAGTGGTCGTGGCCGCGGAATTAGGCTATAAGACAGTCTTGTGGACTGTAGACACTGTAGACTGGCAGCGGCCCGCCCCTACGGTCATTGTGGACCGGGTTTTGAGTAAAATCAGCGGCGGTGCTCTGGTTTTAATGCACCCAACTCAGCCTACTTTGGAAGCCCTGCCTGTAATCATAGATCATCTCCACAACAGGGGATTTTTGTGTGTAACTGTCAGCGAGCTATTGGCTGATTAAAGGAAGTGGAAATTGTGTTCCAAATTTCCGGATCCTCCTGTCCTAAACGGAGAAAAGCTATCCCGGCCAGACCAAAATCATGAATCAAATCCAATTTGTGTTTAAGGCTGTACCTGTTTTCAAACCAAACTTCATGCCCTGTACCATATTGAAAATAAGGGGATCTGGACTCTGCGTCCCATTTAACGCTTGCCCCCCGCCTTGCCGCCAGCTGCATGATTTCTTGGTAGGAAAGTTCGGCAGGTGCTCCCATCCTGGCCCAATCAAATCCTCCCGGCCTAAGGCCCAGGATTAGTTTTTCTCCGGGGATCCGCTTTAGAATATCCTTTAAGCTTTCTTTTATAACCGGATAAGAAGCAAGGGGGCCCGGTCCGTCTCTTTCGGGCTTTCCTCCAGTTTTTACGATTAGATAGTCTGCAGCGCTGCTTAAAGCCGATCCGGATTTCCCGCTAAGGCCTTCCATGGGTAAAGCTAACAGGGTTTGAAAGCCTTCGGGATCCAAAAGAGCTTTTAGGTTTTTTAAGAAATTCCCTAATTTCTCTTCTTCCCGGGGGATATAATTGAGATCTAAATAAACACCTTTTAGGCCCCATTCTTTAATGCTTTCCAAGATCTCCCGAGCGGTCTTTTCTTGGAGGTATTCGTTTTCCAATAATTTAACGGGGCTGGCATCCAGACGAACGAGCGCATACGTTTTCAACTTCTGATTGCCCGCAAAATAAAGGTGTTTTCCGAGAACTTCGGGCTGAAAAGAAGTGGAAAGGTTTCCGTAACTATCCAGGTGCCATCCCCAAGGGGCTATGCCCGTCAAAGACCCTCCGTTTTCCAGGAGGCTTTCGATAGCAGGGGGATCGGCCGGAAAATGAGCAAGGACAATTTGATCCTGCCCCCGTTGCGGGGTTTCGGTGAATTCCAGAACATAAGAAGGGATCCAGCCGTCTGCACCCGGGGCATAGCGGATGCGGCGCCAATTCCCTTTTTGATCGAGGATAGTTACCGCGGCTCCTTTGGCTACCGTGCCCACAGGGGTGTCGCCACTATGGGGCCCCCGGCGCACTATCGCCTTTTCCGCGGTAATATATGCAGTTTGTCCCAAAACGACATATGATTGCTGTTCCGAAGGCGGATCCGCGGTCCGGACAGGACCTTGGCCACCGCCTAAAAGATTGGATAAATAGAATAAGATAGATAATATAGCTACAACCAAGCCTTTGGCCATTAAACTCCCCCTTTCTGGATGGCTGCTTCTATGGTATCATACTTATAATGTTTAAACATTGGAAAGAAAAGGGTAAGCTGGCTAGCCCTGTAAATTGCTGCCAAGGGGGATATTTATGGAAAAAGATATGTTGAAAGAAATTTTTCGGCTGCAATCTAAATTTGATCAGGCCGTAGTTGCCCACCGCGGGCTTGATTTTACAAAAGAAGTTTGGATTCAAAAAGAGATCTTAGCAATTATCTCCGAATTAAGTGAAATCTTAGACGAGGTAAATTTTAAGTGGTGGAAGGATCCCCAAGAACTTGATCAGGATCGCTTGAAAGAAGAAATAGTCGATCTGCTCCATTTTTTCGTGAGTATGTGTTTAAAAGCAGAAATTGGACCAGAAGAATTATATCAGGCTTATTTGGAAAAAAACAAGGAGAATTTTGCCAGGCAAAAAGGAAAAACTGATCGGCCGGGCTATGCTTGGAATAAATAGGATCTTGTGTTAAAATTAAAAAGACTCCGTGCCCAGGGAACTATCTAAAGGAGAGTATTCTTTTGAGCAGGCGCGGAGTTTTCTTCGCTTTTCTTCTTTTCTTTTTGCTAGGTACAAAAATGGCTGACGCGGTTCAATTGAAGGGCTTGTCTAAGGGTGTTCTAAATTCTGACGGTGTGGAGCAGGAGTTCACAGCTCAACTAGAAAAGAAGTGGGAATCCCTAGATTTGGAAATTGGGTGGCGCCTTCTCTTTGGGCCCAATCCACCTCTTTTTGAACACGAATTGGAAAGCGGCTTATATTTTAAACCGGCCAAAAACCTGGAGCTGGTTTGGAAGCGCAATCTACCCCACTATACTTCTCCCGATGTATTTAGGCTGATTCACAAAAATAATTTTACAAAAGAGACGGCTGCTTTCCTAGTTTTAAATCAGAAGCTGCGGGGGGGTTTTTTTTGAGGCAATACCCCTCAAAGGAGATCCGGTGCAGTCCTCTTTTTTGCAAGGGTTGTTTAATTGGGGCCCTCTCGGGCTGGGGGCTCTCTACGTTGGATTTAATGGCCTGGACTTGAAGGATGCATTTGTTTGGCAGGGGGAATGGTCAGCACAGCCGTGGGGGGCATTGTTCGGGTTCGGTATTCAAAGACGGAGTGATTTGGCCCAAGCTAAAGTTTTAGAAATAGTGTTCAATAAAAAGCCTTGGCAGGCAAATTTTGTGCTTCAAAAAATTGACTCTGAATTCATCAGCCCTCTCGCTGCAACTAATAAATATACTCCCAATCGCCGCGGTTGGCACTTGCAGCTGAAGCTGCCCTTGAAAAAAGGATATGTTTCCTTTAATCGGCGCAAGCATACGAATATAGAGAAAACCAAGACATATAACCAACTTTCCTCTAAACTGTCCTCTCTGTCCGGGAAAACCGAAGTAGAATGGCGGTTGGAGCCTACCTCCGCTTTAATTCTTCGCTACCTCGACGGGAAAACTCAGGTGCAGATAGATCTAATCAGACAGTCCTTGCGTTTTGACGGGATTTATCGCCGGGCAGATTATCGTTTATCGTTTGATGTCCCCCGCAAGATCGCTCGCTTGGAACTGCGCTTTTCCCCGCAGCTGCAATGGCGAATTATCGGCAAAAGAGATTTTCGAGAAAAGCGGTCCCATTATTCCCTGTTAATTCGAAAGAAAATGAAAAATGCCGCGGTTCAATTGGAAATAGGGGCTTACGATCGGGGTAATATTTACGCAGGTTTTAACACTCCCTTTAAGCTGGGCATATCTTGGGAATGGAGATTCTAACACTTATTTTCTCCATAAGTTAGGGCGAGGTGATTGCATGCGCTATTCGGAACTGTCCGGTAAGGAGATTGTATGCATCGATGAAGGAATCCGTTTAGGGATTGTTGATCACACGGATTTGATTATCAACACGCGGACCGGAGAAGTGAATTCCATTGTAATACCTTACGGTAATCGATGGTTTAGCCCCCGCTTAATTGTTATCCCTTGGAGGGGGATTAAGAAAATAGGGCGGGATTTAATTATCGTTGATCTAACAACAGCCAAGAATTATGCGGATGTTATGCGTAAAATAGAGGAAAAGCCCCGTTGGCATAAACCCCCTTTTTTTGGGTAGAATAACCCTAAGAAAACCAAAGGGGGAATTATATTGTCAACGGTAATAGGTGTTTTCCATGATATTTCTGCTGCGGAAAACGCTGTGAAAGCTCTACGGGACAAAGGGTTTAAAGATAATGAAATTTCTATCATAGCGAAAGACGAACAAAAGCGTCAAAGCGGATCAGGGGATATGGAAACAGGCGGCGAGATGGGCACCGACGGGATTGGGGACGGTACCGCTTGGGGCGCCGGCCTTGGCGGAGTTGCCGGCCTATTAGCTGGGGCCGGGGCCTTAGCCATACCGGGGATCGGGCCGATTATCGCTGCGGGGCCCTTGGCGGGCGTGCTTTCCGGTGCGGTAACGGGAGGAGTTGCGGGGGGGTTAATTGATCTTGGGATCCCGGAAGAAAGGGGCCAGCAATACGAGGAGGAGCTAAAACAAGGCGGTGTCCTGGCGGTGATTGAAACTAGTTCGGATAAAGTTAATGATGCCAGCTCCATTCTTCGCCAAAACGGGGCTAAAGATGTGGAAGCCCACGGCGGGGAAAATCAAAGGAATTGAGGGAAATTGGAAGGCTCAAGGCTGCCTGCGGGTGGCCTTTTTGTTTTTGGGGAAAAATTGTTTTAGCAGGAATATTTGTCTTATTTCTAGAATGGAGCCTAATGGTGATGAAGCAGGAAAAGAGAGCCGGCAGAAAACCTATTTGGGCTTATCCGGCAAAACAAATATAAGTCTGCCCCTAAGCGCGTAAGCCGGCAGAAACTATCAAAGACGGCGCATCGGGGGATTTGGTCTTAGATCCGCGGTTTAGCGTATAAGTGAGTTAAGGGGCAGGGCTAGCCTGCTTAACCATTTTTCCCAGCTTAAGCACGCCTCTGGGTGTTGGTAAGCGGCCGGGTAAGGGTAAATTTGGATCCGGTTCCGCAGGGCAGGCCTCCTACCTTAGGGTGGAAAGTATATCAGCGAAAGGATGGGATTTAGACGTGTCTTGTCAAAAAGTAATTGTTACCGGTGCGGCGGGAAAAATGGGAAGTGAGGTCTGCCGAACTATCCAAAGTACGCAAGATCTAATCCTCGTCGGGGGAGTGGATCCTTACGGCCAGAAATTATCCGGGGTTAAGATGTTTTCGGATTTGAATGCTGCTTTAGAAGCAACTAATCCCGATGTTGTGGTGGATTTTACTACAGCGCAAGCACTCCGGAGCAATCTGGAAATTTGTTACCAAAGGGGGCTGCCGATGGTCGTAGGCACAACTGGCCTCAGTCAAGAGGATTTGCAAACTTGGCAGAAAAAAGCAGACGATAAAAAGTGGCCGGTAATCATTGCTCCAAATTTTGCCATTGGAGCGGTTTTAATGATGAAATATGCCAAAGAAGCCGCCGCGTTTTTCTCCAAGGCCGAAATCATTGAATATCATAATGAACACAAATTGGATGCTCCTTCGGGGACGGCGTTGAAGACAAAGGAGATGATGAGAGAAACTTTGGCCGGAGAAATTCAAATCCACAGTGTACGTTTACCCGGACTTGTAGCCCATCAGGAAGTAATTTTAGGCCTTCCGGGGCAGACCTTGACTATTCGGCATGATTCTGTGGACAGAAGCAGTTTTATGCCCGGCGTGCTTTTAGCTCTATCCAAAATCAGGGAAACGGAAGGCCTGGTCTACGGCCTAGAACACATTCTTTTTGCCGACATATAGTACTATAGTCCCGTTTTAGAGGAAAAAGCGGCAAACAGTAAAATAGATCTTATACTAGCCATTGTTTTAACTTATCTTGATCGAAAATACGATAACAAAGGAGAGTTTGTGATGAGTGGTTTGAATATAGCAGTTTTAGGAGCTACAGGAGCAGTAGGCCAGCAGATTGTTGATCTTCTTGCAGAAAGAAAATTCCCCCTAAAGAACTTGACCCTTTTATCTTCCCCCCGTTCGGCTGGGCGGCAGATAAATGTAGGGGGAAAATCCTATATTGTACAGGAGGTCTCCGACGAATCCTTTGATGGGGTAGATCTGGCTTTTTTTGCCGCGGGCGGAGGTGTGAGCCGAAAATGGGTTGAGGCGGCCAATAAGGCGGGAGCCTTAGTTATCGATAACACCAGTGCCTTCCGGCTGCGGGACGATGTTCCTTTGGTTATACCTGAAGTAAACGGCTCAGAAATTTTAAAGCATAATGGAATTATCGCCAACCCCAATTGCTCTACTATTATTTTGGCTTTAGTTTTAAAACCTATTTTAGATCAGGTGGGTATAAAGCGCGTTGTTGTTTCAACTTACCAAGCTGTCTCCGGAATAGGTTACCGGGGTATGGAAGAACTGCGGCGGCAGACAGAAGCCTATGTCATGGGCAGAGAATTGGAGGCTTTAGCCCTGCCTGTAATCGGTGCTGAAAAACATTTTCCCATTGCCTTTAATGTTATTCCCCAGATTGATGATTTTGCAGAAGAAGGTTATACCAAAGAGGAATGGAAAATGGTCCGGGAAACGCAGAAATTATTTAATAAGCCCGATTTAAAAATCTCACCGACGACGATTAGAATTCCGGTAATGCGTTCCCATTGTGAAAGCATTAATGTGGAAACAATAAAACCGCTTTCACCGCAGGAATGCCGTATACTTCTGGCCAAGGCCCCGGGATTGGAAGTTATGGACGATGTGCAGCGCCAAGAGTATCCTATGCCGTTTTATACTTCAAATCAAGATCCCATCTTTGTAGGCCGCATCCGCAGGGATCTTACTGTGGAAAACGGCTTGAACCTATGGGTCGTTGGCGACCAGATTCGTAAAGGTGCCGCTTTAAACGCGGTCCAAATTGCAGAATATTATGCCCAAAAGACGGGGTGAAAGGATGAAAATTGCTGTCCAAAAATTCGGGGGCAGTTCTTTAGCCTCGGCCGGCCTGCGCCGCGGTGCTAAAGAACGGGTCCGGCAGGCAAGGAAAGAAGGGTACTCCCCGGTGGTGGTGGTTTCAGCGCTGGGCCGGGAAGGAGATCCTTATGCAACGGACACTTTAATTAGATTAATGCAAGAAACTAATCCCCAGGCGGAATTAAGAAACACCGATATGCTCTTATCCTGCGGAGAAATTATCGCTGCCGCTATTTTTGCCGAAGATTTGAATTCATCGGGGCTGCCTGCCGTTGCTCTAACAGGTTGGCAGGCAGGCGTTTATACTGACGATGCCCATCTGGGGGCAAGAGTCCAAAGTGTATACGGGGAAAAAATTTGGGAAGTTCTCCGGGCCGGCAAAATACCGGTTGTTGCCGGTTTTCAAGGGGTGACCGAAAAAGGAGAAGTTACCACTTTGGGGCGGGGCGGCAGTGATACTACCGCGGCGGTCTTAGCTGTTTTTTTACAGGCAGAAAAAATAGAGGTCTTTACGGACGTGGATGGTGTTAAAACCGCCGATCCCAAAATTGTTCCCGGTGCCCCTACTTTAAAAACGCTTTCCTATCGGGAAGTTATGGAGCTGGCCCACATGGGTGCGGAGGTCTTGCATCCCAGGGCAGCGGAAATTGCAATGAAAGAAAAAATCCCAGTTAGAATTTTGTCCCTAATTCATTCTCAAGGGGGGACCTCCATCGGTTTTGATCCGCAGGGCGATCTTCAAACTGGCGGTGAAATAATCCAGGATCGGGTTGTGACAGGTGTTGCCCAAGTGGGCCAGCGGGCCCAGGTGAAAATTGGAGGTTCATCAGATTTTCATAGCTCCGGTGCCGCCTCGCAAATTTTCCGCCTTTTAGCCCAGGAAGAAATTAGTTTAGATTTAATTTTTTTATCTTCGGATTTAATTGCTTTCGTTATTGAACAGTCCGGAATAAAGCGGGTGCAAAAGGTTTTGACCCCATTGGGCTTAGATGTTAGAATCAAGGTGGGTTTTGCTAAAGTATCTGTTGTTGGTGCGGGTATGCACGGCGTACCTGGGGTAATGGCCCGGGTCGTACATTGTTTGGAAAAAGAAAAGGTACGGATCTTCCAAACAACTGACTCCCATGCCAATATTTCCTGTTTGGTGCGGGAAGAGCAGGTGCAGCAAGCCGTGCAGGCATTGTATAGGGAATTTAATCTTGATAATATTTAGGAGGTTTAGCTTATGAAGTCAGGTCAACTTATAACTGCAATGATCACCCCCATGCATAAAGACGGATCAGTTAACTACGGGCAGGCGGTGGAATTAGCCAAAAGGCTAGCGGAAAACGGATCGGACGGGATTGTATTAAGCGGTACCACGGGAGAAAGCCCGACCCTAACGTTTGAAGAAAAGACAAAATTATTCGGGGAAGTAACCGACGTTTTAGGGGGTCAAGCGGAGATAATAGCTGGTACGGGATCGTATAATACGGAAGAATCTATAGCTTTGACCAAGGCCGCTGAAAGTGCAGGGGTAGATGGGATAATGTTAGTAACCCCTTATTACAATAAACCTTCTCAGGAAGGGCTTTACGAGCATTTTAAGACGGTTGCTTCCCAGACATCCCTACCTGTTTTGCTTTATAACGTGCCCGGAAGGACAAGTGTTAATTTGCTGCCGGAAACTGTAGCCCGTTTAGCAGAAATTGAAAACATAGTAGCTGTGAAAGAAGCTAGTGGGGATCTGGAACAGGTAAGTGTTCTTAAGACCTTAGTGCCGGACAATTTTTTAATTTATTCCGGTGACGATGCTCTAACCCTGCCCATTTTGGCTGTAGGCGGCGCCGGGGTTGTTAGTGTGGTGTCTCATTTAGTGGGCAGGCAGATCAAGGCAATGATCGACGCTTTCGGCGCAGGGAAAACTAACGAGGCCCTGGACATCCACTTACAATTAATGCCTCTTTTTAAGGCTATGTTTTTAACCACAAATCCTGTGCCTGTGAAGCGTGCTTTGGAATATGTGGGTTTAGATACTGGTCCGGTGCGCTTGCCCCTGGTTGATCTTAGTGAAGAAGAAGCACGGTCCATTAAGGATGTTTTATTTCAGGTAGGTCTTCGCTCTTAGGGGATTTAAATTAAAAAAGACGGCCCCCACCTGGTCTTTTTTAGGCGGGGGCTTTTGATTTGCTTATTTGGGATAGACTGTG
>JAAYRS010000102.1 GCA_012518645.1 Bacillota bacterium | reverse complement strand
TTATTTCTACCTATGTTTCTTTTTTCCTCCTAGCGAATTTCCGCTTTGAATCGGGATTCCAGTGCTTTCCGGCATTTTTTCAGGGCCTGGTTGACCTCTTCATCTACGAGAGTACGATCCCCTTGGAAACGAAGCGAAAAAGCCACTCCCTTTTTGTCCTCCGGGATGGGCTTCCCCTGATAGACATCAAAAACCGTGACTTCTTGCAGTAAAGGCCGCCCGGCCCTGTGGAGTTCCGAAGATAATTCTCCCACAGATTGATCTTTTTTAACTACCACCGCTAAATCCCGTTCCACAGCGGGATACCTAGGGATACTAGTATACTGGGGAGTCCTTTCCCAAAGTTCCAGGATTTTTTCTAAACGTATTTCAGCTCCGTAAGCCCGGCCTGGAATTTTAAAATTACGTAAAACAGCCGGATGAAGTTCCCCATAATAAGCTATTTCCTTACCCTGCCGGAAAATACTGCCCTGCCTCCCGGGGTGAAGAGAACTATTTTTCCCGCCGGACCACTCCAGGTCATCCGCAAAAGGAAGCAGCAGTTCTAATAGGCCTTTAAGATCGTAAAAATCATATTCATCCTTGGACAAAGACCAATTGGTGTCATTACGCCTGCCCCAGAGTGTTATCCCCACCCGCAATTCCTCCCTGGGCTGCTTCGTTAAGGGAAGAGTACCGAGATATACCGCCCCTATTTCAAAAAGTGCCGCCCTTCTCTGCTGCCTATTCGCATTAAGGCTGACGGCGTTCAGCAAGCCCGGCAGCAAGCTCAGGCGCATAGCCGCTAGCTCCTCCGAAATAGGATTTTGGATTTTAAGCATTAGTTCTTGAGAACGAAGTAAAAGTTCGTTAGTCTCCGCGGACCCAAAAGAATAGGTCATTGCCTCCCGCAGCCCCGCGCCTTTAAGAGTATCCCTAATAATAGCGCTGACTTGAAGCCTTCGGCTCTGGCCTCCCCTTTTACTGCTGTCCACCGGAAGAGTGCTGGGAATCCTCTCAAAACCCCAAATACGAACGATCTCTTCAATTACATCCGCCGGTATTTTTACATCTCCGCGGTATGAAGGCACAACTACCCGCAGTAAGTCGCCATTCCCTCCTACGGCAAATCCCAATCCCCTTAGAATTTCTTTAATCTCATCCGCCGGGATTTCTACCCCTAACAATTTACTAACCAGAGGTATTTTCAACTCCACCACATTTTCTTTTGACTTAACTGCATTAAAATCAATTCTACCCTGAAAAACCTCTGCCCCTGTCAAGGTTTGGAGAAGGTGGGCAGCGCGCCGGCTGGCGAAAATTGTTCCTTGAGGATCAATCCCCTTTTCAAACCGAATTGATGATTCCGAACTTAGGCCTAAAGCCCTACTGGTACGGCGAATATTGGAAGCAGCGAAATTGGCCGCTTCTAATAAAATCGTGGAAGTTTCCTCCGTTACTTCGGAATCCAAGCCTCCCATAATCCCTCCGATGCACTTGGGATCTAAGGCATCACAAATCACCAACATTTCCGAAGACAGCCGGCGACGCTCACCGTCTAAAGTAACTATGCTTTCCCCGGGCTTGGCCAGGCGGACTACAATCCGCCCTTCCTCCAATTTGTGAAAATCGAAGGCATGAAGAGGCTGCCCCGTTTCCAGCATCACATAATTGGTAATATCAACAACACTGTTGATGGGACGCATACCGGCGGCGCGCAGCCGCAGCTGCATCCAGAGCGGAGATGGGACAACCTGGATCTTCCGGATTAAAGCTGCAGTATAGCGAGGGCACTTTCCTGCATCTTCCACCACAACACTGGTCAGATCCCCGGTCTTAGAGTCCAACTCTGTGTATTTTGTGGAAGGCAGGCGAATCTCGCCCCCGGTTAGGGCAGCCACTTCCCTGGCAATTCCAATCATACTCATGCAGTCGGGGCGGTTAGCATAAATCGAAATATCTAAAATACTATCATCTAAGCCCAAAGATTCGGTTAAAGTGGTGCCCGCCGCAGCAGTTTCAGGAAGCACCAAGATCCCTTCGTGATCGTCTCCGAGGCCCAGTTCCGCCAGGGAGCACAACATCCCTTCGGAAACAATTCCGCGAATTTCTGCCTCCTTAATTTCGAGCCCGTTGGGCAAAGATGCCCCCGGTAATGCTACAGCAACTTTTTGTCCCGGGGCTACATTAGGTGCTCCGCAGATTATTGTTCTTTTTTCGGAATCGCCTAAAGTAACGGTACATACAGAAAGGTTATCCCCCTCGGGATGGCTCTTCATCTTCTGCACCTGCCCCACATAAACCCGGGGTAATTCCGGGGCGAATTTTTGGACGCTCTCAACCTCCAAACCCGCCATAGTAAGCCGATCCGCCAATTCGTAAGGATCCCACGGGATGGATACATATTCTTGTAACCAACGATAACTAATAAGCATGAAGGCCCCCCTTAATCAAGAAAACTGAGCTAGGAAACGAACATCATTTTCAAAAAATAGGCGAATGTCATCAATTCCGTATTTAAGCATAGCAATACGCTCCACTCCGACCCCAAAAGCGAAACCACTATATTTTTCAATATCGTAGCCTACCTTTTCTAAAACCCGAGGGTCCACCATCCCCGCCCCTAAAATCTCCAACCACCCGGTTTCCTGGCAGACGCGGCACCCCCGGCCGGCGCAGATAATACAGGAAACATCCACCTCCGCGCTGGGTTCAGTAAAGGGAAAATAACTGGGACGCAGCCTGATTTTGGTTTCCGGGCCAAATATTTTTTTCATAAATAACTGCAAAGTCCCTTTCAGATCCGCAAAAGTTACGTTTTCATCCACAACAAGCCCCTCGATTTGATGAAACATCGGGGAATGGGTAACATCCGGAGAATCGGCCCGATAAACTTTGCCCGGCGCCACCATCCGGACCGGCGGTTCTTGATTCTCCATAGTGCGGATTTGAACCGGCGATGTCTGGCTCCGCAGCAAAAGATCCTTTGTAATGAAAAAGGTATCCTGCATATCCCGGGCTGGGTGATCGGGAGGTATGTTCAAGGCTTCAAAATTGTAATAATCCCACTCTATTTCCGGCCCTTCCACGATTTCGTAGCCCATTTCCATAAAAATATTTTTAGTTTCCTCAATAATCTGGGTGATAGGGTGTAGGGAGCCGCGCTGGACGGTCCGCCCCGGCAGAGTAATATCCACACTTTCTTCAAGCAAACGCCTTTGTTCTTCTTGGGCGGAAAGCAATTTTTCCCGCCGTGACCAAGCCTCTTCCAACTCGTCCCTCACTTCGTTGACCAGCTTACCGAAAACCGGGCGTTCTTCCTTGGGGAGCCGCCCCATACTGCGTAAAAGTAAGGTGAGTTTTCCTTTCCTCCCCA
>JAAYRS010000101.1 GCA_012518645.1 Bacillota bacterium | reverse complement strand
TCTAAGGCTTTGATCCCCCCGCCGTGGGGCATGCGGACCACCATGGGCAGATTCAGCCTCCCCCTGGTCCTGTTGCGCATTCGGCCCACGTGAGAGATAATCTGGTTGTAAGCGGGATAGAGGAATCCGGAAAATTGGATTTCAGCCACAGGCCGCAGCCCGTTAATGGCCATACCAATGGCGGAACCTACAATGGTGGATTCAGCCAAAGGAGTGTCGAAACAGCGCTTTTCCCCATGCTTTTCCATTAAACCGCTGGTAGCGCGGAAGACGCCGCCTAAGGCCCCCACATCCTCGCCAAAGACAACAACCCTCTCGTCCCTGGTCATTTCTAAATCTAAAGCATGATTAACCGCACCGACTAAATTAAGTAGAGCCATTTACTGAACCTCCTTTAGATACTGCACGTATTCTTGATACTGTTCTTGGAGATGGGGAGGCATTTCTTCGAAATGGTGCTGGAAGATGTCTTCCAATTTTGTTTCCCCCTCCGCCTCCACCTTACGAAAGATCTGAAGGGCCTCCTCGTCATAAGCTTTGATCAAAGCGGAATCTTCTTCTTCGCTCCAAATACCCTTTTTGATCAGGTAGGTTTTCATCCGTTTAAAGGGATCTTTAGAGGCCCATTCCTCAGTTTCTTGATCTCTGCGGTACCTAGTTGGATCATCGGAAGTAGTGTGGGCGCCAAGGCGGTAAGTGTAGGCTTCAATCAAAGTGGGCCCCCCGCCCCGCCGCGCTTTTTCTAAAGCGGCGTCTACCGCTGCATAGGTGGCAAAGAGATCGTTGCCGTCTACTAAAAGCCCCGCAATTCCTGCAGCAACTGCTTTTTGGGCTAAATTTTCGGCCCTGCTCTGCCTTTTGCGGGAGACAGATATTGCATATTGATTGTTCTGGATTATAAAGACGACGGGAGCATTGAAAACCCCGGCGAAATTTAACCCTTCGTTGAAATCCCCGCTGGAGGTTCCCCCATCGCCCACATAGGCCACAACCGCATCGTCTTCCCCTTTAATCGCGGCCGCCAAGCCCAGCCCTACTGCGTGGGGTATTTGGGAGCCAACGGGGATTGAGATAGGCAGCATGCGGATTCCTTCAGCAAATTTACTGCCTAGTTCGTTACCGTACCAGTAGAGATAGATCTGCTCTAAATTTACCCCGCGCTGCAGCCAAGCGCCTAATTCCCGGAAGGCCGGGACCAGCCAGTCGTTCTCTGCCATAGCGGCGGCAGGCCCCACTTGAGCGGCCTCCTGCCCTTTATTGGGCACATAGGTTAACATACGGCCCTGTCTTTGGAGCTGCACTGCTAAGTCATCAGACCTCCTGGTTTTAACCATCATTTTATATAAGCCCAACCACTCTTCATCGCTGAGCTTAGGGACGAGATCCGGTTGGACAACCTTACCGTTTTCATCCATGATTTGCAGCATTTTACCCTGTAGAGAATCATATTTTTTCATCACCATGAGAAGCCCGCCTTTCTAAGTGAATTATTTATTAGTAACTTACTTATATTTAGGATAGCAGAAATGAGAACCATTTTCAACCTTTTTTCCGATTTAATGTCAGTATTGATCAAAACAAGCAAAGAAAAAAACTGCCGGGTAAGTTACCCAACAGTTTTGGTTGTTTTTTAATCAATTTCACTATCTTATTTTACAGACATCGACCCAACCGCGGCACTGTGAATGTTTTTCCAATTCGGGGATTGTCAGTTTCACAGCACTATTAGAGCTTCCGCCGGCAGGAAATACGGTTTTAAAACGCCTAAGGGACTGATCTAGGTAAACTTGCACACCGCAGTTTACTTTAAAAGGGCAAATACCTCCCACTTCATAGCCTACTAGTGCTTCTGTCTCAGCAGCGGGGATCATTTTTGCTTTAGCCTTAAACTGGGCCCGATATTTTCGATTATCAATCCTTGCATCCCCCGCGGCAACGACGAGGATAACTTCTTTTCCCAGGCCAAAGGCTAATGTTTTCGCTATGCGGCTGGGCTCGCAGCCTAAGGCTTGAGCAGCTTGTTCTACCGTGGCGCTGGAAACGTCAAATTCCAAAACCCTTTCTTCCATTCCTTGGCTTTTAAAATACTCTTTAACTTTTTCAATGGACATAATGGTACCTCCGTTTTTGGTTCTTTCGCTGCCCGCCCCCAAATCCCTGCTTGAGGCAGGAAAGCAGGAAGAAGCCCGGACCGGGAGGTATGGACCGGGACAACCTCGAAGACTTAATCCAGTACAAAATTGCCTTTAAAACAGGCTCAAGGCAAAAAGGAGCGCTAGGCATGGCAAACCCGACGATAAAATACTACGAACAAAATGCCGCCGACCATTTTCGGCAAACGGCAGCACTTGATCTAGCCGCTCTTTATCAACCGTTTTTAAAACATCTGCAGCCCGGCGCCTGGGTGCTTGATGCCGGCTGCGGTTCCGGGAGGGATAGCAAGGCTTTCTTGAATCTGGGGTTTAAGATTACGGCCTTTGACCTTTCCCCAAAAATGACCAAACTTAGTTCACAATTCCTAAGACAGGAAGTTCTTCTGCTGGACTTTGAACACCTGCACCTGAGCTGGCAATACGAAGGCATTTGGGCCTCCGCTTCCCTTTTGCACATAGAGCGGAGTAAATTGGTTTCAGTAATTAACAAGCTTATAGACTATTTGGCCCCAAAAGGCATATTCTATATGTCTTTTAAGTACGGGGACAAAGAGTATCGTAAGGATGGACGCTATTTTAACTGCCTGGACGAATCCCTCTTTTCCCAAATTTTGCTGCAGATCCCCCGGCTGAGACTGAAAAAACTTTCTACAACGAGTGATGTCAGGTCCAAGCACAAAGGGCGCTGGCTGAATGCTTACCTCCTTAGGCTCCTTTAAACTTTAAACCAAGCCATCAAACCTTGTAAGTGCTCGGCTATACCGGTTAACCCCCCCGCTGCCGAAGCCACTTCTTCTACGGATGCGGATTGTTCTTCCGTAATGGCGGAAATTTGCTCGCTGCCGCGGTCAATTTTTTCTGTTTCTTGGGCTAAAGCTTGGATCTGGGCCAGCATCCCTTCGATTTGGCCCATAATTTCCTGCACCATCTTTCCGCCCGCTTTCGTGAGCTCACTGCTTTGTTCTGCTTCCTGTGCTCCTTTATCCATTTCTCTTACCGTTACCGCAGTCTGGTTTTGGATATTGGTGATTAAACCCGTTATTTCTTGCCCGGCCCGAGCCGATTGTTCAGCTAAACTGCGAACTTCCGCAGCTACCACAGCAAAACCCCGCCCCTGTTCCCCGGCGCGGGCAGCTTCTATCGCTGCATTTAAGGCCAGCAGATTGGTTTGTTCCGCAATCTGGGTAATCACATCCACTACATGGCTGATCTCCTCGGAATCCCGCCCCAAAGCCTCAATTTTAGCGGCCAAGCTGCTAATCCGCCTATTCAGGCGGGCACTGCTTTCGACCGCTTCTTGGATTTCCAGGGAACTTTGATCGCTTTGTTTTTTAATCATTTCCGCTTCCCGGGATAATTCTGCGGCAGTGGCATTGAGCCGGACAACGTTAGAAGCAAATTGGTTAGTGGTACCGGCGACCTCTTCAATGGCCGCGGCATTTTCCTCTGAAGCCGCAGAAAGCTCTTGGCTGCTGCCTAAAATTGATTCAGAGGCGGCCCTTAGTTCTTTAATCACCTCCACTACTTTATCCCGCATATAATTTAGGGCCTTGCCGACCTGGCCTACTTCATCCTCGCTTTTGGCAGCAATTTCCACAGTGAAGTCGCCCTCGCCAATGGTTTGGGCAGCTGTCACTAACCTAGCTAAAGGCCTTAATAGCCTGCCCTGCAGGACAGATAATAAAAGGGCCAAGATTAAAGCGGAGGCAACACCCAGCGTGTAGCCAATTCTCTTAGTCCGGGAGATCACCGCCAGAGTCCCGGAGCGGTCATAAACTGCCCGTAGAAAACCAGAGATGTCCCCTTGAAAGTCCCGCAGGGGCAGAAGTAAGACTTGTTCCCCTCCCTGAAGCAACTGCAGAGAGCTGCCTTCTTCAATCTGCTTTTCTAGTGCAGGATCTAAGCTCCGGTGATTTGACTGCGCCGTACCGACTAAAAGACCTCCTTGATCCTGGGCAAGATCATCCCAGGCCACACCTGTAGCCTGCAGTTGGTGCAGATAGTAGTTCCCACCCATTTCTTCCCGTAAACTTTCTAAAAATGATAAACCGAAATCGCCCCCGTATTCTACTGAACCGAGGTGCCGGCCTTCAAAGAAGACCGGGACAACCACCCGGATCCCATAACCGCCGCGCCCTTCTTCCAAACCTCGGACAGTTTGTTGGGCCCGGTTCGCTTCATTTACCGTAAAGCGGAAATCCTTGAGGCTGTCCCCGTACTCTTCGGGCTTATGCAAGCGTAAAAAGGAAGTGGAATCGGGCAGATGAAACTGCATTTGGGCGTAGCGGTGGGCGATCTTTTGGTAGCCGGGTAAAAGCAGTTCCTCCAGGGCCCGGCGATCCCTTAGGGCAAACACACGCTGTACTTCCGGGTTTTCAGCGACTGATAAGGTCAGATCCTCTGCAGCTGCCATTTGTTCTTCGATTTTAGCTAGGATCGTTGCACCAAGGCGCTCCATCTCAGCCAGCTCATTATTTTCAATCAAAGCTAAGGCCTGCTGGCTGAGGAATGCCACAACTCCAATCAAGACTAAAGCGGCAATCAACGAGCCACCTAAAAACAACTTTTGACGTATGGTCATCAAGTAACCTCCTTTGTATTTAGGCACAAAATCAGATTTTATCCCTTTGTCCCAATTGTACTGGATAGAACTGGGTTCTTCTTAGAGGCTAAACCAACGCCTGGTTTAAAGTGTTTTTAGGTAAGGTGTTAAGTAGCGAAAGTGTGCAGAATCGGGAAGATTGTTTTAAGATAGAACCAATAAGAAGCGAAGCCGCGGGGCAGCGCGGGTTTTACTGACTAAAAGGCTGCCCCGCCCGATCATTTACTAATTATTTTAATTTAAAGCGGCCGAGCAGCTCCTGCAAACGGGCACCCAGTGTGGAAAGATCTTGAGCTGAACCAGCAATTTCTTGAACGGAAGCCGCTTGTTGCTGCGAAGCCCCGGCAATCTCGCGGCCCCCGGCGTTGGCCTCTTCCAGCCCGGACGAAACTGCTTCCACGGCAGCTGCAATTTCCTCCACATCTTCGAGGATACTGTTTAGAATTTTACCGCTCTCGGCGACATTAGCGGAAACGTCCCTGGCCTGTTCGGCACCTTGATTCATCCCTGTAACCGCAACTGCTATTCCGTTTTGGATTTGATCAATTAAACCCGTAATTTCCGTGGTTGCCCGGGAAGACTGTTCCGCTAATTTTCGTACTTCCTCGGCTACCACGGCAAAACCCCGCCCGTGCTCCCCGGCCCTGGCTGCCTCGATCGCTGCGTTAAGAGCTAGAAGGTTGGTCTGCTCCGCAATTTCGTCGATTACATTGACAATTGGGCCGATTTGGTGAGACAAGCCGCCTAAATCAGAAATGTTTACAGCCAGTTCCGCCGTATTGGCCTGGAGTGCTCCCACGTCCTCAACAATACCGGTGATAGCGGCTTGCCCGCGGGACGATTTTTTAGATATTTCCTGAACGTTGGCCGCCATAGTTTGAGCATTAGTGTTCATTCCTTCTAAGGTGCTGGAAAATTGATTAGTTGTACTGGCCACTTCCTCAATTGCGGCGCTGACTTCTTCGGAGGCAGCTGCCATCCGCCCACTGGTACCTGCTAATTCATTGGCTGTGTTGTTCACTAAACCTAGGGCTTGGCTCACACTGGCCAAGGTAGCGTTTAAGGCCCGGGCTACTTGGCCCACTTCGTCCTTTGCCCTAGTTTCGACAATCTGAGCAAAGTTACCCTCCGCTGCAGCAGCCATTGCATTCTGCACCGATTGGAGCGGGGCAGCAATATGCCTGCCTAACAGAAAGGAGGCCCCAACCCCAATGGTAACAGCTACTGCAGCTAATAACAGGAGAATGTTCCTAAACTGATTAACTTGGCTTAGGACTATGTTCTCCTCAATACCCACCCCAACCAGCCAATCCCTAGTGGCGATAGGCGTGATAGCGGTAAGCCTGCTGCTGCCCTCAAAATTATAGCGGACGATACCCGTATTGCCCAGGCCTAAATCTTGAACAGCCCGGCCCACATCGCCAAAGTCTTCGGAATCACGGAATAAATTGCGCTGATCTAAAACATACTGCCGGTTGGGATGGGCTATAATGGTGCCTTCTTGATCGAAAATAAAGGCATAATAATCACTGCCCTCGGTGGAATCATCTGTGGTTTCACTAAGCCTGGTCCCATCACTCTTAGCCAGTAAAACCCCAACAACTTCTCCGGCGTTTTTGATCGGCACTGCCAGGGTGACCACTAAAGTGCCGTCCGCCCGGCTGGCTAGAACATCGGATACGCCTGCCTCCCCGGCAAAAGCATTGATCACATGGGTGCGGTCGCCTACTTGAGGCGCGGTGCCGTCGTTGTAATGGGCGATTCCATCAGGGGTAACAATCCCTAAAGCCATAAATTCCGTCAAACGCCTTCCCACCATATCTAGGGTTTGTTGCTGTAAACTTGGTTCCATGCATTGGATTTCAGGCCGCATGGCTAACATTTCCAAAGCTGCTAATTCCCCGGATAAGGTCTGATCGATAAAACCGCTGGTACCCCGCGCTTGTAAAAGCAAACTTTCTTCAACTTCGTTTAAGACAGCACTGGAACCGTTGCGGTAGGCCATCAAACCTAAGAATACAGAGACTACTAGAACTAATAGACTGGCTACAATTGCGATTTTTGCTGCAATACTTTTCAAGACGATTCTTTCTCCCTTCATTTCCAGAGTTTTGGCGGACACAGGCATTGTTTTTGCCAAGAAAAAAGTTCCGCCCTCAGCAAACCGAGGATTAGGAACGTAAGACAGCGGCACTAATTTCTCTTTTAAAAAAACATTTTCCCCCGCCAAAAGGGAAAATGCCGCGATGCAGCTGGCTGGCGGTATCCCTAACGGATCCTAAGCCCCTTTAGCTTTGCGTCTTTGGGTTTCCCCAAATTTGCCGAGATCATTTAGTTTTAGGTAGGACCTTTCCTTTATGCCCTTCTTCAAAACCCCACTCCATTATTTTCTATTCACCGAGATTCTCCAAACTCCTACCGCTTTTTGTTTTGCCTTAGACCTTATTTTCCCATCCTCTCCGCACCTATGCTGCCTGAAAAAAACCTCTCAAAGATTTTCAGGGCCAGATTCCTGCTGCAGGTAGGAAGTAACACTCACTTCAGTTAGATGCAGATTTTGGGTCTTGGGCCAAAGATTGAGTGAAGCAATTAAGCCAATGCAAATTCAACAATGGAAACTGCGGAGGTGTATATGCTTCTGAGCAAGACTGATAGTCTTTGGGCTCTACTCCGTAATTTCCGTTAGATTAAAGAATTAGCTAAAATTGAGTGTAGGAGAATTCTTTTATGACGATATCGATTTTACCGACTTTGGTTTTTGAAAGCGCGGGTTTTCCCTTTTAGTTAATTCACATAAATTGATGTGTTTTTCGGAGTTCAGTTACCACGGCAAACGCTTGAAGGTAAACCAGATATATGTCCTGCAGTTTGCAATAATACTTTTCTTCGTT
>JAAYRS010000100.1 GCA_012518645.1 Bacillota bacterium | reverse complement strand
TTTAGCGGCGGGAGATATTATCGGTCACCTTGATGACTGGGAGGCCAATGTCCTCTGCGCCGAAGCGGTGGATAAGGCTTTAACAACCATTTGTGCCGGTGCAGCTGAACACAATTATGCCGTGGCTGTAACCGCAGATCACGGCTTGTTGGAAAAGTTTGTTAAAGCCGACGGCAGTCATAATTTGTCTCATACCACCAGCCCGGTGCCTTTTGGCCTTGTTTTACCGCCGGAGGGGCCCTCTGTGCAGCTGCAGGATTCTGAGGATGCTTCCTTGGCTGATGTGGCTCCCACTCTCTTGAAGATAATGGGGATTTCTCAACCCGCTGCCATGACTGGGCAGGCCCGTTCCATTCCGGAAGGGACTTATCAGCGTTTGGTTTTAGTGGTCTTGGACGGATGGGGCCTCGGTGTCCAAGATCCGGCTGTTAATCCCATCGCGGCTGCCCGGACTCCTTGTTTGGATCAAATAGAAAAAAAGGGGCCTTACTTGAGTTTAGCCGCTTCCGGGCCCGCAGTCGGTCTGCCCCGGGGCCGATCGGGTAATTCAGAAACAGGGCACCTAACCTTAGGTGCGGGTCGGGTAATTCCCCAGGATGAACTGCGGATTGCTCAGGCAGTTGAGGCCGGAGAGCTGGTAGGGAATAAAGCTCTTAATTACGGCTTGGAGTCAGCGCTTGCCCGCCAAGGCCAAATCCACTTTTTGCTGCTTTTATCGGAACGCAGTTCCCACGGCAATCTAGCTGAGGGGCTGGCCGTCTTAAAGGCGGCAGCCGCAAAGGGGATCAAGAAGGCTTGGCTTCATTTGATCCTAGATGGCCGGAGCAGCCCGCCTCAAGCTTCCGCTAATCTTTTAAAACTGCTTAAAAAGGGCATTCCCGCTGGGATACAGGTTGAAATAGCAACAGCAGTTGGCAGATCCTTTGCTCTTGATCGCAGCGGAGGCTACCAGGATAAAACGCGGATCGCCTACGAGGCTTTGGTTTTGGGCAAAGGCATTCCATTTTAAAAGCAATAATCCCCTTTTATGGCGGGGTGAATTCAACGGCCGCCGGCGTTGGCGGCCGTTATTTCTTTTTCGGGAAATCGGGGCTGGGCTGCCCAAAGTGAAAGACCTTGGTTCTCCTGATAGAATCTAGTTTACCTTTAAGCTGCTGCGGCAGCTTTTTTGCCGTTTCGCTCTTATCCCGTCCGGGGCAAGACCTCTTTTCTTAAGAAAGGATCCGCTTGGAAGGCCGGATTGTAAGCTATTTGTTTAGAATGTTAGTTAAAAGCAGGATTTGAGAGGGGTGCGTTGTAATTATATATTCAAACCTTTTTCCATACTCACAATAGTGATAAGGGGGTGAAATTTCGGTTATTTAAGAGAACCAGAAACCAAAAAGGAGGAGTCTTTAGAATGAAAAGATTATCCAGTCTGTTGGTAGTTGGTTTGATTTTTTTAGCTGCAGCGGGGGCTGTAAGTGCCCAAACTATTGAGTTAACGTTTTGGACCCACACCGATGATAACCGGACAATGATCGAAGAACGGTATATTGAAGAGTTTGAAGCAATGTACCCCAATATAAAAATTAAAAGAGTGGCAAACGAAGCCAGCAAGATGGGGGACTTGATCCTAACAGCCTTTTCGGCTCAAAATGCCCCGGATATTTTTAATCTCCCCATTGAGCAGGAATACGCATATATGGTCTATCAGCGGGTGGCTCCTCTTGATTACGAGGCTATCGGCTACGAAAATGCCGAGGATCTTAAAAGCGACTTTTTGGAAGGTACTTTTGATCCCATTTCCCTGGACGGCGTGATCTACGGTTTGCCCTTAGAGGTAACCAATTGGTCAATCTACATGAATGAAAGAGTGTTTAGGGATGCTGGTTTAGATCCTGATCAAGATTGGCCCCGTACTTGGGAAGATATGGCCGATGTTGCCGAAAAGCTAACTCTGCGCGACGGCGAAGTAGTATTACGGAGAGGGTTTGATTTCCGTTATCCTTACTACCTCGTCTCTGTCCTGCCCATGGTTGAGCAGTTAGGCGGCCGGTTGGTAAGCGCGGACGGCAAAACGGCAATAGTTAACGAGGAGGCCTGGATCCAGGTCTTAAAATATTTTCAAGATTGGGGCCCCCACGGGCGCAACCTGGGCAGTCCTACTTATCCCGCGGCACGCAAAGTTTGGAATAAGGACAATAATGATCTCGGCATGTGCCTCAGCGGTTATTATCAACAGGCACGTTTAAAAATTGATAATCCGGAATTTCACGACAGCGGTGAGTGGCGGGTAGTACCCTTCCCGGTCTTTGAAAACGCAGTAAGTGATGTCCGCGCTTCTTATTACGGCCATTACTATCTGGTTAATGCTCAAACCCCCAAGGAAAAACAAAAATGGGCTTGGAAATTCATAGCCTATATGCTCGATCATCCCTGGGAGTATCTGCAAGAAGTAAATATTTTGATTCCCCGCAATGATCTGCTGGAAGACCAAGACTTTACAGAGCTGCCTTACATGGATGTGTTTATGAGCGATATGGAAAAATCCCACGCCGTGTTCCTCCACGAAAACGGCTACCAGTTTGAACGGTTTATTGGTGATGCCATTGATGGAGTGATGCTTGCCGGTGAGTCAGCGGAAGGGGCTTTGGCAACTTTAAAGTCCAGGATTCAAGAGGTTTTGGACGATATTTATTAGGCACTCTAAAAGGGGCTCGGGGTCATTCCCGGGCCTGTCTATATCTACAGTTGGGAGGGGAAGTAGTGCGTAAAAAACAAGGCTTCAGCATGGAGCAGAAAAAGGCCCGGTGGGGTTGGATTTTTGTTTCCCCGGCCTTAATTTTATTTTCCTTATTTAGCTTTTATCCGATTATTACGGCTTTTTATACTAGTTTTTTTAATAAAAACTTGTTATCGCTGCAGCCCCCTCGTTATTTAGGATGGGGCAATTATAAATATTTGTTTAATTCTCAGGAGTTTTTTGATTCGGTGCTGAACACGGCAATTTTTACTGCCGGGACTTTTATACCCCTGGTGGTTTTCAGCTTAATTTTGGCCATGTTCATCATGTCCATCGGAAAGTTCCAACGTTTCTTCCAAATGGCCTTTTACGCCCCAGCCGTATTGTCCTCAGTTGTGGCGGCCTTGATTTGGCTCTTGGTTTTTGATCCCCGGGGGATTGCTAATTACGGCCTTAATCTGTTTTTCCGGACAAGTGGGGTGAATTACCATTGGTTGTCGAAAGCCGGCATGCTGCGCTTATCTACCATTATTGTCTATTTTTGGAAGTACATCGGCTATTTTACCATCGTTTTTGTGGCAGGGATTGGAGCAATCCCCACTACCTTGCACGAAGCAGCTTTAATTGACGGCACCAGCCGCTGGCAGAATTTTGGTATGTAACGTTTCCCCTTCTAAAACCAACAACGCTTTTGGTCTCAGTTATGGCTTTGATTCAGTGTTTAAAAACCTTCAGCACCCAATACCTGTTTACAACCTCAGGCGCCCCCACCAGGCCCATTAACGTTATCACCCTTAATATTTATAATACGGCCATAAAAGACTATCGGATCGGAAGGGCCAGCGCGATGAGCATTCTCCTGTTTTTAGTTATGTTCTTGTTTACCTGGTTTCAGTTGAAGGTTTCCCGCACTGAAGAAGTTACTTATATGTAGGAGGGTGAAGATGTCAATTAGGAAATCGCGTTTTTTTATTATGAAAAACTTCTGGCAGATTTTTATCTGGGTCATGTTGATAATAAGTTGCGCTTTGGTCTTGCTTCCCCTGGCCTTCATGTTCACGGCATCGGCAATGCCCGCCATAGACATTCTAAAACTCCCCTACCCCTGGATTAGTGATCACTTCCATTGGCTGAACTTTTGGAACGCTATCCGGGGGCCTGAGGGCACTTTCGAGTTTTTGCGGAATACAGTCAATTCCTTGGTGGTTGCCGTTTCTGTGGCGGCTTTAACTGTGATTTTATCTGCGACAACAGGCTATGGGCTGGCTAAGTTTGAGTTTAAAGGGCGTAATTTAGTCTTTATGCTGATTATGGGTACAATGATGATCCCTTTCGAAACGATTATGATTCCGCTTTATATGGTTGTGACCGATCTCGGGCTTCAGGATTCTTATCCGGGCTTGATTTTTCCTTTTGCGGCCAACGCCTTCGGAATTTTTCTTATGCGTCAGTACTTGATTCCTTTTCCCGACGAGATTTTGGATGCGGCCCGTATTGACGGCGCCGGGGAGCTTGGTATTTTTACCCGTGTTATTTTACCCAATGCCGGCCCGGCTATTGCCACTTTGGGTATCATAGCTTTTCGTTCCCAGTGGGATAATCTCCTTTGGCCCTTATTAATTGTCCAAAGCGAAAACATGCGCACAATCCCCCTGTATATTACCCGCTTCTTAGCGGAAACCCATAGTGATGAAGGCATCATGATGGCAGTTGCAGTCTTGGCCAGCTTCCCCATGTTTATCCTCTTTTTCGCCCTTTCCCGTTATTTTGTCAGCACCGAAGGCTTAACTTCGTCTACTAAAGGCTAGCGGCAATTTTGGGGACATCCCCAAGGGCCCCGATTGAAAACGCTCTGTTTAAGGAATATAATCTTATTAGGTAAGGGTTTCCGGAAGTAATCGGGGAGGGGAAAGGGGGGCTCTTCAATGGCGCCGCGGGGCAATAAAGAGGGCCTGTTGAGAATAGCTTGGGGGGAGCGGCATTTACCAGTGGTCGCCCACGCTCTTTTTTCTGGTTGGATGCTATCCTTTCTGTTTGAAGGCCAAATAATTTATGCTTTAGCCCGCCTTCATCAAATTTCCCCTACGTTTTTGGTTTTTAGCGGTATAGCTGCCTGTTTTGGCGGGCTGCTGCTGGGCGGCTTGCTAATAAATACAAAACGGAGGGCGAAACGCCTATTTCTCCATTCTTATCCCCTGTGCATTCCTCTGTCTCTAATCTTTCTATTCCCTCCAACTGTCCTTTGGAATCTAGCCATGATCGGCGGTTCATTTTTGGCCGGGATTTCCACTGCTGCCTGGGGATTTTATCTTAAGGAAAGTCCAAGAAAAGAGCGCTTCAAAACCGTTGCGGATCTACTGATTCTTTCCAACCTCTTTATGATTCTATTAAATGTAACTGCAATACATGTTTCCGTCCGCTTGGCGGTTATTGCTTCCGCTCTGCTTTTAGCCGGGGCCTTTTTTGCTGCGCTGCAGCTGCCCGAAGCTGATGATTCGCGATCCACACCCGCGGTAATAGAAAAAATTCCGTTCAACTTGATTCAGCTTTTGGGATTTTTGTACGTCTTCATTTTTATAATCACGATTAATTCGGGGTTGATGTACCAGGTGTTTGGGTCCGCTTTTGCCCATCTGTCCTGGTTGAGCAGCTGGTACTGGGCTCTGCCCTACATCGCTGCCCTGCTGCTGGTTAGAAATTCATTTCCGGGAAAAGACCGCGGTAATTTGCTCTACATCGGTATTTCCATGATCGGGCTCTCCTTTATTGGGTTTTTGTACTTAAACCGCTCGGTGCCCGCCTATTTGTTGATCAATACTTTAATGCTGGGTGCCTGCGGTGTTTATGATCTTTTTTGGTGGACAACATTAGGTGAAATGTTAGATTTCCATGCTAATCCCGCTTTAATCCTGGGGACGGGTCTTGCTGCCAATGTCTTAGGTGTTTTTACAGGCGGGGTTTTTGGGCAAAACACCGATCCGCAAGGCCTGCCCAGCTCACTTTTGGCCCTGACTG
>JAAYRS010000099.1 GCA_012518645.1 Bacillota bacterium | reverse complement strand
ATATGGAAAGTTGTCCTGTTTCCAAATCTAGGCGGTGCAGTGCGCCGCTCGCCGGTACTTTGCCTTGAACCTCTTCGCCCTCTTGGCGTCTTTGCCCAAACGGCGCAAAAGCCCCGGTAGTACCCGTGGCGGTGGGATCCGTTTCTTCAAGATCCAAAGATGTATAGTTTTCGCCCGTTAAGATAAAGTCCCGGGAGGGGACATCGTGGAAATCCGGATAGCGATCTGCCCAAGCATAAACGAAGTTGTCCGAACCAACAACTCCCGCATTGGTCGCTGTGCCTTGGCCGAAATAAAGGGCGCCGTCTTCGCCGAACAGAAGATCATTGTTATGGTGATCGCCTAAAGAAGGTAAATTGGTGACCAGATCCTGCCTGTCTTTTGTCTTTAAATCGAATTCAGTAATTTTACCCCGGTGGGAAATATAGAGTTTATTATCCTTAATGATCAGGCCGTTGATAGGGCCTTCAAATCCGTCGGCAACGTCCTCTAGGTCTCCGTTGGCGTTCAGCTTCAAAACTTTTGCTTCTGTCGTCTTGGGACCGTAAGAGAAGCCCGACTCCGCTATGTAGATCACGCCATCTTTGTCCATAACCAGGCTGGAAGGATAGGTCAAGCCTTTGATGACAACTTCTGCCCGGTATCCTTTGGGCAGCACTAGCTGTTCAGGATCGGTGCTAACGGCTCCCCTCAGCAAAAACGGCGTCGCCGCGGTTGCCAGCAAGATCAGGCCAAAACCTAGCCCCAGGCTTTTTGCAGAACCTTCCGCGGCGAGCCTTTCGTATATGTTTGCTAAGGCGATGCCGTAAACTAGAAATACTGCGAGGGTAAAGATGTGGTCGTTAAAGCCTTTCAACGCGGGGGAAAATCCCAGCATTACAGGTACCAAAACCAAAACCCCGCCTAACCAAAAGGCGGCTCCCAAAAGCGAACCTGCTAAAACCCTTTTTCCCGAGCTTAGCTTATGCTCCCTGACAAACAAACTGTAGATGACCCCGCCAATAACTCCTAAAATTGTAACGACGATGGCACCGTTTAGAAGATTGACACGCCTTAAAAGCATACCAAGGGCCGGCAACAGCCAGATTCCCCAAAAAGAGAATAACAAGATTAGGCTGGCAAAAAGGCCTGAAATAAGGCCGCCGAGAATAAACTTTTTGTTAAACATTTACTATCCCCTTCCGGTTTCAATCCTGTTTTTAATTTTCCCGATTCGGAATAATCCATACTTGAGAGAGGCAAGGCGCTAAAGGTTTTTGCAAGCATTCGTGTGGGTTTTGAGCAGTCTTTCCTATTAGCGCCGCGCGGAAGAGCCCTTAAGCTTTCCGGCTGTAAGGTAATCCGTTTGGGGGGGCAGAAACCGGAAAGGGCCTTGTCTTTTATACTCGGGGGGGTGCCTGGTGTGGATATAGGATTTAGACAGGCCCGGGAGGAGAAAACCAAGGAACAAGCAATAGAAATTTATTATCGCGATTGGCGGGTTAAATATAATTACGGGGTGATCACCCGCTAAGTTGGTATTTTTAAAGGATTGGCTT